>DATMZX010000349.1:0-12786 GCA_035573235.1 Gemmatimonadales bacterium | reverse complement strand
CCCGCAGGCGGAGTCACCGAGGTGATTGTTTCGGGCAACATCGTCACGGTCGTCAAGGACAATCCCGCGCCGTGGCAGGCAGTGGGGAAGGCGGTCGGCGCGGCGATTCGCGCGGCGGCCGCGTCGGGAGCCCCTGCGGTGGCAGCGAAGGCAGCCCCCCCCACCGGGGCCGGCGACGTCAGCGACGACGCGCTGTACGAGCAGGTCGCCAAGGTGTTCGACGAGCAGGTGAACCCGATGGTGGCGCGCCACGGTGGACGGGTGGAGCTGATCGATGTACAGGACGCCGTGGTCATGCTGCGGATGGGCGGCGGCTGCCAGGGCTGCGGCATGGCGGACGTCACGCTGCGCCAGGGAATCGAGGGCATGCTGTCGCAGCTCGTCCCCGCGGTGCGCGGCATCGTCGACATCACCGACCACACGTCGGGCTCCAGCCCCTACTTCCAGGCTTCCAAGAAATAGCGCCGCGCCTGCTGCTGTTGCTGCCGACCACGACGTACCGCACCGCGGCGTTCGTGGAGGCTGCGCGGCGGATCGGCGTTGACTTGACGGTCGCTTCAGAGCGGCCGAGCACCCTCGAAGCGGCGATTCCCGCCGGACTGGTGACGCTTCCGCTCGACGATCCAAAGGCTGCCGCAGAAAAAGCAGCGCTGTTCGCGCGTGAGCATCCCATCGCGGCCGTCGTCGGAGTGGATGACGACACGGTGATCGTCGCGTCCAGTATCGCGCAGCGCCTCGGCCTGAAGAGCCTTCCCGTCCATGCCGCAACGGCGGCGAGAGACAAGTATCTCCAGCGCCAGCAACTGGCGCAGGCCGGCGTGCCGGTTCCACGATTCGTGCTGCGACCCATCGAGGAAGATCCCGCGGCGCTCGCGAAAACCATTTCCTACCCCTGCGTGCTCAAACCCGTGCGGCTCTCAGCGTCGCGCGGCGTCATTCGGGCCGACAATCCTGCATCGTTCGTTGCCGCGCACGCGCGCCTTCGCGCCATCCTCCGCGATCCGGCAAACGAAAGAGAGTGCGGAGTGCGAGCGACGAACTATCTGATCGAAGAATTCGTTCCAGGCTACGAAGTGGCTTTAGAAGGCCTCGTCGTGAATCGCCGCCTGCACGTGCTCGCGCTGTTCGACAAGCCGGATCCCCTCGATGGACCGTTCTTCGAGGAAACGATCTACGTAACCCCGTCCAGCGTTCCGGTCGGTCTCCAGTCGGCGATAAAGGATTGCGCCGAGCGCGCGGCACGCGCGATTGGCATAACCGAAGGTCCTGTGCACGCTGAGCTGCGCTACAACGAGCGCGGGCCGTGGCTGATCGAGCTCGCCGCGCGGCCGATCGGCGGGCGCTGCTCGGCGGTGCTCCGATTCGGGAAGGGGGAAGGGGGACGGGGGACGGGTATTTCCCTCGAGGAGATTATCCTCCGCCATGCCCTCGGGATGCCGATCCCCTCGCTGCAACGGGAACGGCTCGCCGCCGGCGTCATGATGATTCCGATTCCCGGGGCGGGGACGCTTCAGGAAGTGCGTGGTGTCGCGGAAGCGAAAGCCGTTCCGCTTATCGAGGATGTACAGATCACCGCGCACCCCGGCGAACGGCTGGTGCCGTTTCCGGAAGGATCACGGTATCCGGGGTTCATCTTCGCGAGAGGGGAGACACCTGCGGAAGTGGAAACGGCGCTGCGCACCGCGCATCGCCGCCTCGAATTCATTCTAGCCTAGACTGCTTCGGCGACGACCTCGAGCCAGTAGCGCGGCACCGACTCCACCTTGAGCTCCTCCATCGTCCGCGCGAGCCCCACCTCGAGCGCCTTTGCCCCTTCCTCGAGCGGCACGCCCGGCAATGCGCCCTCGATGAAGAGTGAAAACCGGCCGATATCGATGAGCGAAGCGCGCGTCATGTCGATGCGCAGCAGTTCTACCGTGGTGGGACGAAACCCCGCCTCTTCGAGCGCGGCCTTGTACTGATCCGCCGAGAACCATTCCATCGCGGCAGCGTGCCCCTCGTGCTTCACGTCGAGGCCCTTTTCGCGCAGCGCTTGCACGGAGCGCACGATCCAGCGCCGCCAGAATCCGCTCGTGCCCTCGACGTAGGCGCCGTTGAAGAACGTGCTGTTGAACGCGAGCTGGCCGCCCGGCTTCAGCACGCGCCGAATCTCCTTCAGCACCTGGACCTTGTCGGGCATCAAGTGGATGGCGTTGAGAAAGACGACCGTGTCGGCCGACTTGACGAGCTTCGAGAGCCACTCGGCGCTGCCCTGCTTGAACTCCGCCCACTTGGACGAAATCGCCGCCCGCGCCTTGTCGAGCGCGGACGACGAGGGATCGACGCCGATGACCCGGGGCGGTGGCTGTTGATCGCGCACCTTCTCGAGAATCATCTCGGTGATCGCGCCCGGTCCGCAACCGAGGTCGACAATGACCTGGCGCCCAGGACAAATCACGCGCTCGAGGATCCAGCGATTGACGTGCTGGAAGAACGGGTGCCGCGTGAACGGTGTGAACGAAAACCGATCGTCGTCTGTCGCCGGCGTCAGCGCGGTCACAGCTTGTGAATCCCCAGCGTGCCGAGATGGACGTCGAGATTGTGATTGACCCGGTAGCCGACGACGCCGTTCAGATCGGTCGCGTCACCGGTATACACTTCCTTCCCGTTGACCATGTACTTCGCCTTGCCGCCGCGCACTTCGACGCTCAGCTCGTTCGTCGCGCGGCCCGCGGTGTCGGATTTCACCACCGCGTCGCTTGCCGTCCATTCGACGATCGCGGTCGGGCGCGTCATGTACCCGGTGCGCCGCCGGATCGAGTACATGCCGTCGATGGGCCGCACGAGCAGGTAGGTATAGGTCTGATTCGAATCGGCGAGGTTCTTGCCGCCGAGGATGAGACCGAAGGCTTCGGGATGCGCGGGGTTCTTGGTCTGTGTGAGCTTGGCGACGATGTGATAGTTGCCGGACACGGTGTCGCGGTCGCGCCAGTAGATCGCCGCGGGTCCGACGGTCGTGTGCAGCGCGTCGCCCATGCTCGTGAACTTCACATTGGCGAGCGGCGCCGGCTGTCCCGTCTGCCGGTTGGGCTCGGTGCGCACATTCCATCCCGCGGGGAAAGTCCCGCCACCCGCGACGGTATGGTCAGGGTCGTTCCCCTGGGCCATGGCGGAGCCGGCCGAGAGGGCCATGGCGACGGTGACGGCTGAGAACAGACGCATCGATATCATTAATACCCCCAAAGTTTCAAATTGCGGCCCTAATACACCCTGCGGGCCATGGCCCGTCAAGTGCGACGTTCGGCCAAGTCGTGGACGGTGTCCAACTCGATGATTTTGAGCTTGCGTTTCCCCATCGGGAGGCTGATGTCTACCTTCTGGCCGACCTTGCCGCCCAGCAGCGCCTTGCCGAGCGGGGAAGCCATCGAGACGGGCATTTCCGCTCCGTCGTCACCGCCTTCGATGAATTCCCCGAGCGTCAGCGCGTAGATCTCCTTCTTCTTGGTATCGAGGTCTTCGACGGTCACCCGCGATCCGAACCCGACGCGATCGCGCGGGATGTCCTGCTCACGCACGTCGGACAGCTTGCCGAGCCGCAGGCGCAGGTGATGCACCCGGGCCTGGGCGAATTGCTGGCGCTCGAGCGCCGCCTTGTACTCGGAGTTCTCGCGCAGGTCGCCGTGCGCGCGCGCCTTCTCGATCTCCTTGGGCAATACAAAAGAGATCTCGTGATTCAGGCGCTCGACTTCCGCCTGCAGTTTTTGTTTCAGTCCTTCAATCATGCTGGTTGATTCGACGGTTTGACGTTGAGCGGTTAGAAAACGGCCACACCGCATACTAACCGCCTAACCGCCTAACCGGCTAGTTTTCAGCCCCGTGCGCACCTACCACCAGCTCACCGATCCTGACCGTTCCGGCCTGGCCGGGCAGATCACCGCCCAGCGCCGCCGGGTAGCGGAGCGCCTTGCGGGGGTGGGCCGGATGGTAGCGGTCATGAGCGGCAAAGGGGGGGTCGGGAAGAGCTATGTGACCGCGCACCTCGCCCGCGCCCTCGCCCAGGGGGGGCGACCGACCGGCGTGCTCGATGCCGACTTGAATGGGCCTACGATACCCCGCCTGCTGGGCACGGACGAGCGCCCTGCGGCCGACGCAGCCGGCGTGAAGCCGGCCGTCGGGTTGGACGGCGTGAAGTGCATCTCGATGGCGCTGCTGCTCGAGGACGGCGCTCCGCTCGCCTTTCGGGGTCCAACCGCGGAAAGCTTCGTGTGGCGCGGGGCCATGGAAGCGGCAGCGCTGCGCGAGTTCATGGGGGACGTGGTGTGGGGATCGCTCGACACGCTGCTCGTCGACCTGCCGCCGGGCATTCAGCGCTACACCGAGCTGTGCGACATCCTCGGCTCGGCGCCGCCCGTCCTGACGGTGACGATTCCGACGCCCGAGTCGCGCGACGCGGTGCGCCGGGCGATGCGCGCCGCCGTCGAACGAGGCTCGCAGCTCCTCGGGATCGTCGAGAACATGGTCGGCGGCCAGTTCGAGGGGACCGCGGCCGACGAGCTGGCGGCGGAGTTCGCCACCCCGGTGCTGGCGCGAATCCCCTGGCACCCGGCACCAGACACCTGGGCTACTCTCGGAGCCCGTCTGTGAAATTTCTTTGCGTGGAGTGCGATCAGCAGATGGCCTTTGGGGAGCGCCAGCTTCCCGGCGACGGGACGCTCGCCGCCACGTTCAAGTGCCCGAAGTGCGGGCGGGTCGTTGCGATGCTGACGAATCCGATGGAAACGCAGCTCGTCTCCTCGCTCGGCGTCGAAATCGGCGGTCGCACCGTGCCGGCGCAGCCGTTTGAGATGATCGATACGATGACGGCCCCCCCCGGACCCTCTTGGTCGACTGATGCGCAGGAGCGCCTCGGGCGCGTGCCGAATTTCGTGCGCGGGATGGTCAAGAAGATTTACGCGGATTACGCCAAGGAACGGGGCATCACGGAGATCACGCCCGCGGTCATGGATACCGCGCGCGCCGAGCTCGGCCTGGAAGGCATGTGAGCGACTTCGAAGAGCGCACGGTCGGAGACTTGCGTGTGCGGATCGATCGCACGCTGTGCGTCGGGTTCGGCGACTGCATCACGGAGGCGCCCGAGGCGTTCGTCCTCGACGAAAGCGGCGTGGCGATCTTCGTGAATCCGGACGCGGTCGAGCGAGAGCGACTGTTGCGCGCGTGCGACGCCTGCCCCGTCGACGCGATTACGGTTTGGAACGAAAACGGGAGCCAAATCGTCCCCGGCGCTTGTGAACAAGTTCCTTGACAGCCCTGTACCCCGCCTGCATATCCCTTATCTCTGACGGCATCCACAACGACATCTAGCGTTTAGACCCGCTCGAGCGGCGTCACTCGGGGAGGTAGCGGTGTACCGCGAGATTTTCGTTCCCGTCGACAACTCGCAGCACTCCGATTGGGCCGTGGATCGCGCGATCGAGATGTGCAAGCAGTCCGACGGCCGCATTACCGGGAACCATGTCTACGCCGCCCGCCTCCACGATGTCCGCTTCCGCCAGCTCGAGACCGGCCTGCCCGCGCAGTTTCAGACGCCTGAAGAAATCAAAAAGCAGCGCAAAATCCACGACAAGCTGATCGAAAAAGGCCTGCAGCTGATCGCCGACAGCTTCCTCGATCAGCTCGGCAAGCGTTGCGAGAGCGCGGGCGTGGCGCTCACACGGCAGCTGCTCGAAGGCATCAACTACGAAGAGATCGTCAATGAAGTGAACCGCGGCGCCGGCCGGCTGCCGGGGTTGATCGGCTTCGATCCCAACCGGGCCGCGGGCTACGACGGCGGCGACAAGGTCCGCAGCGACGTGAAGCTCGGTGAAAACGGACGGCTCGTGGCCGAAGAAGAAGACGCGGCCGCGCGACTGGTCGGCTCGTCAGGACGGCAGTACGACCTGCTGGCGATCGGCGCGCACGGTCTGGGACGGCAGCAGTTCTCGCAGCTCGGTGGTGTAGCGGCTCGCGTGCTACGCGGCGTCGAGAAGGACGTGCTGATCGTGCGCGATCAGCAGCCGCTCACCGGCGGGCGCTTCATGGTGTGCGTGGACGGCTCATCCTACAGCTACAACGCGATGAAAGCGGCGCTCGAGCTCGCCAACAAGTTCGGCGCGTCGCTCTACGTCTGCAGCGCGTTCGACGTCGAATACCATCACGTGGTGTTCCACAACATCAAGGACGTGCTGTCGTACCAGGCATCGAAAGTTTTCAAATTCGAAGAGCAGGAAGAGCTGCACAACAACATCATCGACAAGGGCCTGCTCAAGCTCTGCCAGGCCAACCTGAAGCGCGCCGAGGTGATGGCGCAGCAGTTCCCCGATGTGCCGATCAAGACGCAGATCCTCATCGGCAAGCCGTTCCAGGTGATCATGCAGTGGGCGGAAGAGATCAAGCCGACGCTGCTGGTGATCGGCCGGCACGGCGCGCATCGCATCGAGGATACCGAGCTCGGCTCCCAGGCCGAGAATCTCGTGCGGCAGGCGACCTGTAACACGCTGCTCGTGGGCGTGGTCGGCGTCCGTCCCGAAGACATTCCCTGGATCGAAGAGGACGGACAGGCCGGCCTGCCATGGGCGCCCGAGGCTGAAGTCCGGATCCTGCGCGTGCCGCCGTTCGCGCAGGGCATCGCGCGGCGCGCCGTCGAAGAGTACGTCCTGGAGAAAGTGGGCAACGGCGGCCCGCCGCCCACCGTCACCAACAAATGGCTCGATGAAGCGATTCAGAAGCTCCTGCCGACCCACATGCAGCTGATCATGGGCATCGGCAGTGCCGAGGAGATCGCGCTCGCCGAGGTGAAGGCGACCGAGCAGATGAAAGCCACCAAGGTTCAGGGACACGATTCCGACACCCAACCCCTGGCCCCTGTCATCGAAGTCAAATGCCCGGTCACCGGCGCAGTTTCAACGCGGGCCCGCGTCGCCACCGATCCCATCGTGTGGACGGAAGAAGGGTGGCAGCGGCTCCAGCTCGTGCCGTTGATCGCGCGGCCCCTGGCACGCAACACGGTCGAGCGGTTCGCGCGCAATCACGACATCTGGCGCGTCACCACGGCGGTGATGGACGACAACAAGCAGGCGATGATCGAGGCCGACGAGTTCGACATCGATACGATGATGGTGATGTTCACGGAGCTGCGGGCGAAGCAGATTCGCGCGGAAGCCGAGGGCAAGGACGCGCTGTCGCCGGAGATGCGCGCGTTCATCGAGGAAGCGAAGGCGCAGGGCATCACGCGCTGCCCGATTCGCGACATCGAAGAAAAGATGGACAAGTGTCCCGTGGACATGAAAGCTGTCACCCCCGCCGACGCGAAGCGGGCGATCGAGAAACTGTTGCAGTGAGCTACGTCCCTCACGTCGTCGCCTGGAACCTGACGCGACGCTGCAACCTCGAGTGCGCCCACTGCTACATCGCGGCGGGCCCGCGCGAGAGTGCGACGACCGAGCTGGAAACGAGTGAGTGCTTCCGGATCGTCGATGAGCTGCTCGCGATCAACCCGGCGCCGCTGATCATCCTGTCGGGAGGCGAACCGCTGCTGCGCGCGGATTTGACGCAGATCGCGGCGTATGCATCGCAGCGCGGCGCCACCGTCGTCGTCGGAACCAATGGCACGCTGTTGACGGACGAGCGCATCGCCGGGCTCACGTCCGCCGGCGTGAGCGGCGTCGCCGTCTCGATCGATTCGCTGCGGCCCAGCTATCACGACAATTTCCGCCACGGCAAAGGCTCGCTCGACGACACGATGGCGGCGCTGGGACGGCTGCGCGCGCAGCGGCTCGATTTCATCATCCAGACGACGGCGACCAAAGGGAATCGCGCCGAGCTCGAGCGCATCGCGCAATGGTCGGCGGAGCAGGGCGCGGTGGCATTCAACTGCTACTTCCTGGTGGCCACGGGCCGCGGCGCGGGCATGTCGGATCTCTCGCCCGGCGAGTACGAAGCAGTGCTCGCGGATCTCGCCAGATGGCAGCGTGATTACCGTGGCACGATGATGGTGCGCGCCAAGTGCGCCCCGCACTTCATGCGTCACGTCCATCTCCTAGATCCTGACTCCCAGATCCTGAATTACCAGACGCGCTGCCCCTGCGGCACGCAGTACTGCCGCATCACACCCGACGGCAAGCTCACCCCCTGCCCGTACCTCCCCGAAGTCGCGGGCGACCTGCGCGCGCAGAGCTTCGGTGAGATCTGGCGGTCGGCGCCGCTGTTTCGACAGATCCGCGAAGGAACGCTCGGCGGCAAGTGCGGCCGGTGCGAATATCAGAAGCTGTGCGGCGGATGCCGCGCGCGCGCGTTCGCGCTCGAGGGGGACGTACTCGCCGCGGATCCGTCGTGCGCCTATGAGCCCGAGTCGTCAGAGGTTATTGAGGCGAAGGAAACCACCTACGGAAGCGACTTCGTCCCGGCGTTGACGTGGTCAGCAGCCGCCACGTCGCGGCTCGAGCGGATTCCGTCGTTCGTGCGCGGCGTCGTCGCCAAGCGCGTCGAAGACTGGGCGCGCGAGCGCGGCCTGCGCGAAATCACGCCGGAGTTGTTGGGGGAAATCAGGAGCGCCATGCCCATCGACTTCTCGAAACGCAAGCCATTCTTCCTGAGCGCCGAAGGCGCGAAGGATCCGCTGTAATGACCGATCACCTCCTGCTCCTCCAGGCCGCCGCCGACACCGCGGGCGCCTATCGCGATTTCCCGGTGATCGGGAGCCGCGCCGCCATCTGGATCGCGGCCGAGATCCACCTGATGTTCGCGGCATTCGTGCTGGGGGTGCCGATGTTCGCGGTCGTGGCGGAAGCGATCGGCATCTTCGGCAAGGACCAGCGCTACGACCGGCTGGCGAAGGAATTCACGCGGCTCTTGTTGATCGCCTACAGCGCGACGGCGATCTGGGGCGCCGTGCTCGTGTTCCTGCTGTCCACGCTCTATCCGCGGTTCTGGGCGTATCTGACGGCGATCTTCGGCCCGTCGATGTGGGTGTACGTCTCGATCTTCTTCCTCGAGTCGTTCACGCTCTACCTCTACTATTACGGGTGGGACCGCTGGAAATACGGGCGCTCCAAGCTGGTGCACTGGGGCCTCGGCATCCTGCTCAACCTCTGGGGCACCACGGTGATGTTCATCGCGGACGGCTGGCTCACGTACATGATGACGCCGCCCCGCGACATCACGCCCCAGACCGGGACGGCGAGCATCAAGTTCTGGGAAGCGTTCATGAATCACACCTGGATGCCGATCAACATCCATCGCTTGATCGGCAACGTGGTGTTCGGCGGCGCGATCGTGGGCGCGTACGCCAGCTACCGCTTCCTCGCCGCCCGGACCGACGAAGAGCGCGCGCACTACGACTGGATGGGCTACGTCGGCAACTTCATCGCGATCTCCGCGCTGATCGTGTTGCCGTTCGCCGGCTACTGGCTCGGCCGCGAGATCTATCAGTACGACCAGTCGATGGGCATCACGATGATGGGCGGCTTCATGAGCTGGCTCTGGGTGATTCAGGCCTTCCTCATCGCCGTGCTGTTCCTGGCGGGCAACTACTACCTCTGGGTCGGGATGGGGCGGATTCCCGGCGCCGAGCGCTACCGGCCCTATACCAAGTGGCTGCTGATCGTGCTGGTGCTCGGCGCGCTGGTGTGGGGCACGCCGCACACGATGATCGCCGATTCGCGCGAGCTCGCCGCGATGGGGGGCTCGCACCATCCGCTGCTCGGCGCCCTGGGTGTGATGAGCGCGAAGAACACCGCCGTCAACCTGATGATTCTGGCGACGTTCCTCTCGTTCCTCTTGTATCGCCGGGCGAATATCCGCCCGGTGGTGCCGTGGGCCAAAACCGGGACGCGGATTCAGGCGGGCATGTTCGTGATCGCCGCCGCGATCGTGTTGTTCTTCGGTATTCGCGGCTACTTCGTCGAAGCGATCGTGCGGATCGGCTACTCCGTGTATCAGGTCGGCGCGGTCCTGTCGTGCATCGTGTTTGTCACGATCATCGACGTGCTCATGGCGCGCGGCGCCGAATCGCTCGGCGTCATCCAGTGGGGCAAGATGCCGGCGCGGTCGCAGTACGCCCTCTTCATCCTCGCGGTCACGTTCACATGGCTGATGGGACTGATGGGGTTCGCGCGCAGCGGCATTCGCCAGCACTGGCACGTGTGGCAGGTCATGCAGGACACCTCGCCCTACGCCGCCACGCCGGCGCTAGGCTACGCCTCGATCATGATCAGCACCTGCGTGCTGATCTTCCTCAGTCTCGTCGGTTTCATCTTCTGGCTCGGCGGTCTCGCCGAAAAATCGACCTTCGTCCCGCCGGTGAGCACCGTGGAGGCGCCGCATGTGGGCCATTAACCTGCGGATCTTCGGCGTCGTGCTCGGCACGCTCGCGCTCTATACGCTGATCGCGAACAAGATCCCGCAAATGCAATCGGAAGTGCCGCGCGCGCTGGCCCTCGGGGCCAACGTGACGCCCGAGCAGCTGGTCAGCGCGGGAGATCAGCTGTTTCACGGCGCCGGCGGCTGCACCGCCTGCCATGGGTTGGGCACGCGCGCGCCGAATCTGCTGACGGATGAAAAAGGCGCGGGACCGATCGGCGCGCGCTGCGCCAAGCGCGAAGCCGGGAAGGACTGCAAGGCCTACCTCTACGAGTCGCTCACGAAACCGGGTGCGTTCGTCGTGACGGGCTACGAGCCGATCATGCCCGACATGGGCCGCACGTTGTCGCCGCAGCAGCTGTGGGCGCTGGTCGCCTTCCTCGAATCGAACGGCGGTACGGTCGACGTGCAGGGCTCCGACATCCCCGCCGCGAGTGCCGCGTCGTCCGCCGGGTCGCCGGCCGCGGGAGCGGGTGGGGGCGGCGCCAAGATCGCGAACGGCAGCACGGATGCCATGGAGATCATTCACGGCGCCGGGTGCCTCGGCTGCCATAAGGTTGGAACCGAGGGGGGCGCGATCGGGCCCGACCTCACGCACGTGGGTGGCCGCCTCTCGGCGGCGCTGATCCGCGAGTCGATTCTCACACCCGACGCGAAAGTCGCGCGCGGCTTCGAGAAGTTCAAAGGGATCATGCCGAAGACGTTCGGCGATCAGCTCACGGGTGCGCAGCTCGAGGCGCTCGTGCAATTCCTCGCGAGCCACAAATGAAGACCTACCTCCGGCATCCGTTCTGGCAGGCCGTGGGGCTGTTGGTCGTCGCGTTTCTGGTCATCGAATTCGTCATTCCGGCGCTGCCCGGCAGCGCGGTTGTCCCCAAGAGCGTCGTGCTGCAGTACATGGCGACCGTGCTGGTCGGCGTGCTGATCTGGGTCAGCGACGACGAGGCCCGCTGGACCACGTTCAAGGAGCCGCTGCACGACGTGCTGGTGCAGCCGCAGCTCAAAGTCGTCCGGACCGCGCTGCTCGCGGCGGTCACGCTGATCGTCGGGTGCTTCACGTACGGCCAGGTGCGGGCGAGCGTCGCCGCACCGCCGAACCTGCGGTCGATCCATCCGGCGCCGCCGTCGCAGATCACGTTCCGCGGCAAGGCGATCACGCTCGTCGGTCTCGACAATCCTTTGCGGCGCCAGGGGGATCTCGCGACGCACGTCGCCGAAGGGCATCGCGTCTACTATCAGAATTGCGTCCCCTGCCACGGCGATCGTCTCGATGGGCTGGGGCCGTTCGCCTCCGGCTTGAATCCCCTCCCCGCGAACTTCCAGGACAACGGCACGATCGCGCAGCTCACCGAGAGCTTCGTGTTCTGGAGAATCGCGAAGGGTGGGCCCGGGCTGCCGCGCGAGGGCACGCCCTGGAATTCGGCGATGCCGGCGTGGGAAGAGTTTCTGACCGAGGACGAGATCTGGTCGGTGGTGCTGTTCCTGTACGAGCAAACCGGGTGGAAGCCGAGGACGTGGGAAGTTTCTGCCGAGGGGGCGAAGTGAGGGCGGTCGCGGCGCTTGGAGCGGCGATTCTGCTAACCGCTCAACCGCTCAACCGCCTAACCGCCCAGGACACAACGGCCGGCAAAACCGTCTACGTGAAATGGTGCGCCGGCTGTCATGGCGACCAGGGTGCCGGGGACGGCGTGGCCGCCAAGCGCATGATCCCGCCGCCGCGCGACTTCACGGGTGCGATCTATCAGATCCGCAGCACCGCGAGCGGAAATCTGCCGACCGACGCTGATCTGATGCGCTCTATAGAAGAAGGGCTGCACGGCACCGCCATGCCCGGCTGGAAGGCGCGGCTGTCGGATCGCGAGCGCCGTGACGTGCTCGCGTACATCAAGACCTTTTCGACCTTCTTCGCCGATACGTCGCTGCGGCCCCAAGCGCTCGATTTCGGCAAGGAGCCGAGCGGCGGGACGGGCGCTGACGCGCTGAAGGTGGGCCGCCAGTTCTACGACTCGATCGGCTGCCGCAAATGCCATGGCGACCTCGGCCGCGGCGACGGGCCTTCGTCACCGACGCTGAAGGACGACGCCGGTCATCCGATCTTCGCGGCCGATCTGCACCAGAACTGGTTGTTCAACGGCGGTGGCACCGCGGAAGACATCTATCACCGGCTCCGCACCGGCCTGGACGGCACGCCGATGCCGTCGTTCAGCGACCTGCTCGAGCAGAAATTCCTTACGGAGACCGAGCTGTGGCGCGTCGCGCAGTACGTCCGCAGCCTGTCGACCGCCGAGCCGCCCGCGGTGCGTGACGTGATCCACGCGCCGCTGATCGATCGCGCGCTGCCGCATGCGGCCGACGATTCGGCCTGGGGATCGGTCGACGCGTACTGGTTCCCGCTCGTGGGGCAGGTGATTC
>DATMZX010000348.1:0-11946 GCA_035573235.1 Gemmatimonadales bacterium | reverse complement strand
TTCTTGGGGAACGGCCGCTCTGCCAATCGAACCGCAAAGCCAGGGCTATTGGTGCTGCTGGTCAGCTCGATAATGCCGGGATGCGCCCGCTCGATAATCTCCATGACCGGCTTGTACCCTTCCCGCTTCCCCCTTCCCCCTTCCCCGTAGTAGGCCGCCGCTACCACGCCAACCAGCTGTTGCGCCGTCATACGCCCGGCCGCGTAGTCGGCCAGGGCAGCGTTAACGGATGGTCCGGATGACATCGTTCACAATCGCGAGAATCATGATCGCGAGCACGATCAGCATTCCGATCTGCGTCAGCCGCAGCCGCAGCTGGGGGGACAAGGGCTTACGCCGGATGCCCTCCGCAATCAGAAAGACCGCGTGACCGCCGTCGAGCACCGGAATCGGCAGCAGGTTCAGCACCGCGAGTCTCACGGAGAAGAAGGCGATGAACATCAGGAAGCGATCGAGCCCCAGCCGCACGGCCTGACCCGACACCTGGGCAATCATGATCGGCCCGCCGACTTCCTTCACCGACGCCTGACCCAGCACGAGCCGTTTCACGCTTCCGACCACGAGACCGATCTGCCCCGCGGTCTGGAGCGCGCCGAACTTGATCGACGTGAAAACGGGGAGCCGCTCCCGACTCTCCGGGAAATCGCCCTCCGCCGCGATGAAGCCGTAGGGCCGCGGACGTGCCGATGTCTTGTCGTCATCCGTCTGGGCTCGCGGGGTGACGGTGAGGTTCACCGCTCGCCCATCACGCACGACGGTCAGGGGAACCTCTTTGCCCGCGCTGTACCACAGCTTGAACACGAGATCGTTCCAGGACCGGACCGAGTCACCGCCGGCGCGAATCACGACATCGCCGGTCTTCAACCCCCCGCGCGCGCCAGGCTCACCGGGAAACACCATTCCGATCCGCGCCGGCTCGAGCGGCAGCAGCCCCCACGTCACGAGCCGCACGCGGGCGGCCGTATCGGCCGGCAGCCGCACGGTGATCGGCTCGGCGCGGCCGGCGATCTCCAGGCTCGCGGTGGAATCGACCTTGATCAAACTCGCCTGCAGATCGGTCCACGATTTCACGCTGTCGCCGTTGATGCGCAGGATGCGATCGCCGCGCGCGAGACCCGTGAGGGCCTCCGTGCCCGGCGGCAACGCGCGTGCCAACACCGTGTCGACCTGGATCGCCGAGCGGACCCGCACGCCCGAGACCGCCGCGAGGCCGCTATAGATGAAGAAAGCGAGCAGGATGTTCATCGTGACGCCGGCAAGGATCACCGCCATGCGCGCCCAGAGCGGTTTCTTCTCGAAGGAGCGCTCCGGATCGATCGGCACCGCGGACTTGCCGCCTTCGAGCTCGCCGGCCATGCCCTCGTCTTCCAATCCGGCCATCTTCACGTAGCCGCCGAGCGGAATCCACGAGATCCAGTACTCGGTCTCCCCACGCGTCCAGGCAATCACCGGGCGGCCGAAGCCGAGCGAGAAGCGCAGCACCTGAATCCCCACCGCTTTCGCGACGAGGAAGTGCCCCAGCTCGTGCACGAAGATCAGCACGCCGAGCACGATGACGAGCGACAGCAGCGTCAGCAGCATGCGACCTCGCGAGCCAGCTGGCGGGCTTCGGCATCGGCGGCAAGCACGCTCTCGAGCGTGTCTCCGGCTCCGGGTCGCCCGCGCGCGACCACGTACTCGATGATTTGGGCGATGCGTCCGAACGGAATCTGCTCGTCCAGGAACAGCTGCACCGCCACCTCATTGGCCGCGTTGAACATCGCCGGCGCGTTCCCGCCTTTGCGCGCGGCGTCGCGCCCCACGACGTACGCGGGGAAGCGGTCGGGCTCCAGCGCCTCGAACGTGAGCGTCCCGGCGGCCACGGGATCGAACCGGCGCACCCCTTGATCGGGGACGCGATCGGGATAGGTCAGCGCGTACAGAATCGGCAGCTCCATGGTGGGAAATCCTACCTGGGCGAGCACCGATCCGTCCACGAATTCCGCGAAGCCGTGAATCACCGACTGCGGATGGATCACCACGTCGATCTGGTCGTAGCCCACGTTGAACAGGAAGTGCGCCTCGATGACCTCGAGCGCCTTGTTCACCAGCGTCGCCGAATCGACGGTGATCTTCCTGCCCATGCTCCACGTGGGATGCTTCAGCGCTTCGGTCACCGTCGCGCGCGACACGCGCTCCGCTCCCCAGGTGCGGAACGGACCGCCCGAGGCCGTCAGAATGAGGCGCGCCAGCTCGGTCGGCCGGCGCCCCGCCACGCACTGCAGCACGGCGCTGTGCTCGGAATCGACCGGCACGATTTCGCCGCCGCCTTCGCGCGCCGCCCGCGCCACCAGCTCGCCGGCCATTACCAGCGTCTCCTTGTTGGCGAGTGCCACGCGCTTCCCCGCGCGCAGCGCCGCGAGCGTCGCCGCCAAGCCGGCGGCCCCGACGATCCCGTTCACCACGATGCGCACGTCCGGATGGGTGGCGGCTTCAACGAGACAGTCGCTGCCTCTCCGTATCCCGTTTCCCGTTTCCCGTTTGCCGCCATCTACCAGGCCAACGAACGCGGGATGCCACTCTTTCGTCTGCTCCGCCAGCAAGTCCGCGTTGGAATGAGCCGTGAGGGCAACGACGCGGAATCGCTCGCGCTGCCGCGCGAGGACCTGGAGCGTGGAGCGGCCGATCGAGCCGGTCGAGCCGAGCACCGCGACGCCGATGCTCATATGGCGCCGTAGATGCGGTACAGTCCTGCGGCCGCGGGGATCACGAAGTAAAGAGAATCGAGCCGGTCCAGAACGCCACCGTGCCCCGGAATGAGCGAGGACGAGTCTTTGATCGACACTTCGCGTTTGAGCAACGACTCGGCGACATCGCCGATCTGCCCGACCACCGACACCGCGAGTCCGAACAGCAGCAGCTGACCGTCGCTGAAGTGCCACCCCTGCCGATTCAGCACGAACTTGCCGATCGCCAGCGCGGTGATGATCCCGGCGAGCGTCCCGCCGATCGCGCCGGAGTTCGTCTTCTTGGGCGACAGAATCGGCGCGAGCTTGGGTCCGCCGAGCGACGACCCGACCGCCATCGCCGCGGTGTCGCAGATCCAGGTGATCACCAGCGGAAACAACGTGAGCAGGAAATAGGGGAACGGCTGCACCACGGCCACGCCCCCGTGGCGAATCCCGATCAGGAACGACAGCAGCCCCGACGCGTAGAAGGCGCCGAACAGCGTCACGGCGATCGCCGTGAGCGGCCGGCCCGCCGGGCCGCGGCGCCGCATCGCGATCGTCATCACGACCATGAGCCAGAGCGCGGCGAGATACAGCGCCGGCTCGGCCCAATGGAGCTCCGAGCCTTTCGCCCAATACGCGAGCAGCGGAATGCCGGCGGCGGCGAGCCAGCCGGTGCGCTCGAGCGGCTCGATCCCCTGCCGGCGCGCGAAGTCGTATACCTCGCGCGCGCCGAGCACGCCCAGCAGCGCCAGGGTCGCGGCCAGGACCCAGCCGCCGAGCCAGATGATGCCCGCGACCGCCGGAATGGCGATCGCGGCCACCAGGATACGCTGCACCAGGTTTTTGGAGGGCATCAGGAGGCGGTGACTTTACCGAAGCGCCGGTCGCGGCGCTGATAGTCGGCGATCGCCTCGAGCAACGTGCCCCGATTGAAATCGGGCCAGAGCACCGGCGTGATGTACAGCTCGGTGTAGGCGAGCTGCCAGAGCAGAAAGTTGGACAGCCGCTGCTCGCCGGACGTGCGGATCAGCAGATCGGGATCACCCCAGGGCGCCGTATAGAGCTTGCTGCGGATCGCTTCCTCGTCGATGTCTTCGAGCTTCTTCGTGCCCTTGAGCACTTCTTCCGCCAGCAGCCGGGCGGCGCGCGCGATCTCGCCGCGCGACGAGTACGAAATGCAGAGGTTGAGGTGCAGCTTGGTGCCCTGCATCGTCTCGCGCTCCACGCGCTCCACCGCCGCGCGCCCGCCCGGCGTCAGCCGCGAGCGGTCGCCGAGCACGTGCACCTGCACGCCCTGCCCTTTCAAATCGGCGACTTCCTTGGCGATGTATTCCTCGAGCAGATCCATCAGCGCGGAAATCTCGAGCGCGGGCCGGTTCCAGTTCTCTTCGGAAAATGCAAACAGCGTCAGCACCTCCACGCCCGCGTCGATCGCGCCTTCGACCGCTTCCCGCACGGCCTTCATCCCGGCCCGGTGGCCGAACGGCCGCGGCAGTCGGCGCTCGCTCGCCCAGCGGCCGTTGCCGTCCATGATGATCGCGACGTGACGCGGGAGTGGACCGGATAACATCAGACTTCCATGACCTCCGCTTCTTTCCCCTTCACGGCCGCATCGATGCTCTTCAGATGCTCGTCGTGCAGTTTCTGGACTTCCTTCTCCGCGTGTTTCTGATCGTCCGACGACACGTGCTCGGTTTTCTTGATCCGGGTCATCGTTTCGGTTCTGGCGTGGCGGATGGCCACGCGCCCCTCTTCGGCGAACTTGTGAATCACCTTCACCAGCTCCCGGCGGCGCTCTTCCGTGAGCGGCGGCAGCGGAATCCGGATGACGTTGCCGTCGTTCGAGGGCGTGAGCCCGAGATCGGACGCGAGAATCCCCTTCTCGACCGCCTTCATCAGCGTCTTATCCCACGGCTGGACCGTCAGCAGCTTCGGCTCGGGGGCCGCCACGTTCGCGACCTGCGTCAGCGGCATCTCGTTCCCGTACGCTTCGACGCGGACGAGATCGAGCAGCGCGGTGGTCGCTTTGCCGGTGCGCACGGTGGTGAACTCGCGCTTCACCGCTTCGACCGCCTTGTCCATCAGCTGTTTGGCGTGCTTGAGGTGATCGGAGAGCCCGGCAGCAGGTGCAGGAGTCATTGGACGATCGTGCCGACGCGCTCACCGGCCAGAACCCTCGCCGTCGCGCCGGGCTGGTTGATGTTGAACACCACGATGGGGAGCTTGTTCTCTTTGCACAACCCGAACGCGTTGGCGTCCATCACCGCGTAGCCTTTGACGAGTGCTTCCTGAAACGTGATCGCCGGGAGGAATTTGGCCGACGGGTCTTTCTTGGGATCGGCCGTGTAGATCCCGTCCACGTTGGTCGCTTTCAGGATGACGTTGGCTTCGATCTCGAGCGCGCGCAGCACCGCGGCGGTATCGGTCGAAAAATAGGGATTGCCGGTGCCGCCGGCGAAGATGACGACGCGTCCCTTCTCGAGGTGACGCACGGCGCGCCGCCGGATATACGGCTCCGCGAGCTCTTCCATCCGGATCGCCGTCATGACCCGGGTGTCGACGCCTTTTTTCTCGAGGATGTCCTGCAGGGCGAGCGCGTTGATGATCGTCGCGAGCATGCCCATGTAATCGGCGGAGACGCGATCCATTCCCTGCTGGCTCGCGGTGGTGCCGCGCAGGATGTTGCCGCCGCCGATGACGAGACCGAGCTGGACCCCGGTGGCGACCACCGCCTTCAGCTCATCCGACAACCGCTCGATGACGCCGAAATCGATGCCGGAAGCCCGTCCACCCGCGAACGCTTCTCCGGACAATTTGAGAAGCGAGCGCTTGTAGACGAGCTTCGACATTTAGTTCCCCCCTAATTCAAATCTGGCGAATCTCCTGACTTCCACCTTCTCACCCGTTTTGCCCGAGAGCGCTTTGACGAGATCGCCGACGGTCTGCTTGTCGTCCTTCACGAACGGCTGCTCGAGCAGCACGTTCTCCTGGAAGAACTTCTTCAGCTTGCCTTCGACGATCTTCTCTTTCACCGCATCGGGCTTCTTCTCTTCGGCCACCTGCGCGCGGTACACGCGGCGCTCCCGCTCGACCACGTCGGCCGGCAGGTCTTCGGCGCGCACGGCGAGCGGCCTGGCCGACGCGACGTGCAGCGCGATATCCTTGGCGAGCTGGCGGAACTCCGGTGTATTCGCGACGAAATCGGTCTCGGAATTGAGCTCGACCATGGTCGCGACCCGGCCGTTGAAGTGCAGGTAGATCTCGATCACGCCCTGGCCCGCGGCACGGTCGGCGCGCTTCTCGGCGCGCGCCGCGTACTTCACGCGCAGCAGCTCCTCGGCCTTGGCCATGTCGCCGCCCGATTCCTCGAGCGCCTTTTTGCAATCCATCATGCCCGCCCCGGTCTTGTTGCGGAGCTCGGCGACCATTTGCGCGGTAATGCCCGTCGTCTTCGTAGTCATTGCTTCTCGCGTCCTTTCACTTCCTCATAAAAACGCCGCCCTCGCGCCGTAAAGCCCGGGGGCGGCGATGGGTGTTCCTGCACAGTTACTCTGATGCCGGCGGCTGCTCTTCGCCTTTGAGGCGCGCGGCGATTGCCTCGGGCTTGGGCCGCCGCTTGCGCCGCGCGGGCCGCTTCTTGCGATCGCCATCCACGTCCCCCTCGCCCGTCTCGGTCGAGTAGGTCGTGCCGTCGCCGTCCTCGCCACCCGCTTCGCGCAGCGGCATCTGGCGGCGCGCTTCGGCGATCACATCGGAGATCGCGTTCGTGATCAAGGAGACCGCCCGAATCGCGTCGTCGTTCCCCGGGATCGGGACCGTGATCAGGTCCGGATCGGCGTTCGTGTCGACGATCGCCACCACCGGAATGCCGAGCTTGTTCGCCTCCGCGACCGCGATGCGCTCCTTCTTGGCGTCCACCACGAACAACGCGCCCGGCAGCCGCCCCAGGTTCTTGATACCCGCGAGGTTCTTGTCGAGCTTCGAGCGCTCGCGGTCGAACAGCAGCTGTTCCTTCTTGGTGTAGTTCGTGAATTCGCCGTCCGCCGCGCCCTGCTCGAGATCCTTGAGCCGCTTGATCTGCTTCTTGATCGTCTGGAAGTTCGTCAGGGTACCGCCGAGCCAGCGCTCGGTGACGTAGAACGAGCTGCAGCGCTTCGCTTCGCCTTCCAGAATCCCCTTGAGCTGTTTCTTGGTGCAGACGAACAGCACGCCTTCACCTTTGAGCACGACATTGCGCAGCAGCTCCTGAGCGGACTCGAGCTGGCGCATCGTCTTCTGCAAATCGATGATGTAGATGCCGGAGCGTTCGGCGAAGATGAAGCGCCGCATCTTCGGATTCCAGCGGCGCGTCTGGTGGCCGAAATGGACGCCTGCTTCCAACAATTCCTGCAACTGAGGCTGAGGCACTGCCGATCCCTTTCTGTGGGTTGTTTCCGCCGCCGCTGTCATCTCTCATCCAACCCCGAAGGGACCCAGGATAAGATCGAGCGGCGTGAGTGATAGTTGTGCGTTTACCGTTTCGAGAACTGGAACCGCTTTCGCGCACCCGCGCGGCCCGGCTTCTTCCGCTCCACGGCGCGCGGATCGCGCGTCAGGAGGCCCTGCTCTCTCAACTTCTTGCGATGGCGGTCGTCGGCCATCACGAGCGCCCGCGCGATGCCGAGACGCAGCGCACCAGCCTGGCCGGTCATCCCGCCGCCGTTCACGCGAGCCTTCACATCAAACGCGCCGAGCGTGTCGGTTGCGGTAAAGGGCTGCTGGATGTGCGACACGAGCGAGGGCCGCGGGAAATAATCCCCCAGCGTGCGCCCGTTGACCGTCCACTTGCCCGATCCCGGCGTCAGGTAGACGCGTGCGATGCCGAGCTTGCGGCGGCCGATCGCGTGCCAGCGCAGCTCCGGTGTGATCGCCGTCATTTCGTCTCCGCGAGGCTGAGGGTCGTCGGCTGCTGCGCCGCGTGCGGATGCTCGGGCCCCGCATACACCTTGAGCATCTGCTTCACGTGCTGGCGCGACAGCGTCGTCTTCGGCAACATCCCCCACACCGCCTTCTCGATCACTCGCGCGGGAAATTTGCTGATCACCTTGCTGACCGGGGTGAAGCGCTCATGCCCCATGTAGCCGGTGTGCCGGAAATAGCGCTTCTGCTCGACCTTGCGGCCCGTCAGCTGCACCTTTTCGGCGTTGATGACGATGACGAAATCTCCACCGTTCATGTGCGGCGTGAACGTCGGCTTGTGCTTGCCGCGCAGGAGCTGCGCGACGCGGCTCGCGAGCCGGCCGAGCGGCTGCTCGGCGGCATCGACCAGCCACCAGCGGCGCTCGATGTCTGCGGTCTTCAATGTGAACGTCTTCACCCGACTTTTGTCCTGGAAATTTGACAGACGCGAACTCTAACCGGGCCGTAAGCGGGTGTCAACTCTGGGGTTGGGTGAGTGTTACGAGCGGCGCGCCCTTTTCGACGCGATCCCCGGCCTTCACATGGACCTGTTCGACGACGCCCCTGACCTGGGCCTTCAGTTCGTTTTCCATCTTCATCGCCTCGACCACGACCACACCCTCGCCAACCTCGACCACCGCGCCTTTGCTCACGTCCACGCGCACCACGAGCCCGGGCATCGGGGCCTTGATGACGCCCCCGACGGCCGCCTTACGCCCCTGCCCCGTGAGCGCCTCGATCTGCTTCGCCCGGTCGTCCTGGACCTCGACCTCCAGCCGCTCTCCCGCGGCCCCGAGCGCCCAGCGTCGACCCTCGAGCGGCTGGCAGGCGACCGTCCAGGACTCCTTGCCGAGCAGGAGATGAATCAGCGGCGTTCCGGGGATCGCCGCCCAGTGCGACTCGAACCGTTCGCCGTCGACCGTCACCGCGCCGCCGTCGACTTCGATGACGTAGGTCCGGCTGCGGATCGTGACGTGATACTTCATGCAGCCTCGAGCACGGCAACCGTCTCAACGTGCGCGGTTTGCGGAAACAGGTCGAACGCCCGCACCGCCTTGAGCTGATAGTTCACGTTGAGTCTTGCCAGATCGCGCGCGAGTGTCGCGGGGTCGCACGAGATGTAGACGAGCTTCGCCACCGGTTCCGACGTCAGTCGCAGCGACACATCCCAATGCAAGCCACCGCGTGGTGGATTCACGACGACCGCGTGCGGCGGCGGCAGACTCGGCAACACGTCCTCCGCCTTCGCGGCGATGAACCGCGCTCCGGGCAGACGGCTGCGCCCCCAGCTCACGGCTTTCTCGTCCACGTCCACGCTCACGACGCTCGCGCCGCGGTCGACGAGCAACGCCGCCGTGTCACCGATGCCGCCGTACAGATCCCAGACCGTCTGACCCTTCACGTCGCCGAGCTGTTCGACGGCCCAGCGCCGCGTGATCATGCCCATGCCCGGATTCACCTGCTCGAACGCCGTCGCGGGGAATCCCGTCGCTGGTCCCGCCACCACGCGGGCGGCACCGTCGACCGGCTGCCACCAGCAGACGACCTCGCGATCGACCGCGCCCTGCAGTGAGCGCTGCAGCTCCTGCGCATTGAGCCAGGGCTGACCCGCGGATTCCGCGATGATGTGCCGCCGCTCGTCGCGATCGAGCCGCAGCGTGAGCCGGGTGAGGGGCTGCGGGAGCAGCGCGAGTCGCGCGCGCAGCTCGCGCCACAGCGCCATCAACCGGAAGTCGGTGATGTGGCAGTCAGCCAGCGGGAACACGAAGTTTGGCCGGTCATACTGATGCAACCCGACCGTCAGGCTGTCCGACCGTCCGACCGCCTGCCCTGAGCGCAGCGAAGGGGTCGTCTTCACCGCCATGCTGATCTTCGACCGATACCGCCACTCATCGAGTGCCTCCACGATCTCTGGATCTTCGATCTTCAGCTTGCCGATCCGACGCAGCGTATCCCCCACGATCGCGCGCTTGGCGCTGAGCTGCGCATCGTACGCGACGTGCTGCAGCTGGCAGCCGCCGCAGTGATCCTGTGTGTAGTGCGGGCACGGAGGCGCCACGCGATTGGGACTCGCCTCCACGATCTCGCCGACATCGGCGCGCGCGAAGTTGCGGTGGCGCTCCAGCGATCCTTCGCGCAAGCGGACGCGGTCTTCCGGCGCGCTCCGCGGAATGAACACCACCCGGCCGTCGCTCAGCCGCCCCACGCCATCTCCGCCGACGGCGATCCCGGTGATCGACACGATGTCGCTCACTCGAGACCATCTCGCAGTCCCAGGCGTCGGCTTTCAACGACCCACGGAGAGGACGACCCCTTCGCTGCGCTCAGGGCAGGCGGTCCGACGGTCCGACTCTTGTGCTCATCCGCCACCACCGCCGCCGCCACCGCCAACGCTCTCTCCAGGCCCCCGCGCGGCGCCGCCGCGAGCAGCCGCGCGCCGGCCCGCTCCAGATAGGTGATGTCGATTTCACCTTTGAGAAACGCCGCGTCGTCCATCACGCGAAGATGGAACGGCTGACTCGTCGGCAGTCCGACGATGACGAGCTCGCTCAGCGCGCGCCGCATCCGCTGGATCGCGACGTCGCGCGTCTCCCCCCAGGCGATCAGCTTCGCGAGCAGTGGGTCATAGAACAGCGTGACATCGTTCCCCGACTCGACGCCGGCGTCCCAGCGAATCCCCGGACCACTCGGCACGCGCAGGTACTGCAGCACGCCCGTCGCCGGCAGAAAGTCGTTGAAGGGATCCTCGGCCGTGATCCGGCATTCGATCGCGTGACCACGGGGATGGAGCTGGCCGCCCGGCCCCGTGGCGCCATGCACGCGCATCGCCTGCCCGCCCGCGATCCGGAGCTGCTCGCGCACGAGATCCACGCCGTACACCAGCTCGGTGACCGGATGCTCGACCTGAATCCGCGTATTCATCTCGAGGAAGTAGAACTCCCCCGACGCCGCGAGCAGGAATTCGATCGTTCCCGCCCCGACGTACCCGACCGCGCCCGCCGCGGCCGTCGCCGCTTCGGAAAGCCGGCGCCGCAGCGCCGGTGACACCGCCACCGACGGCGACTCCTCGATCAGTTTCTGGTGGCGCCGCTGGATACTGCACTCGCGCTCACCCAGCGCGACGACCCGGCCACGATGGTCGGCGAGGACCTGGATCTCGATGTGGCGCGGCCGCTCCAGATACTTCTCGACGTAGACGCCGCCGTCGCCGAACGCTTTCTGGGCTTCCCGCCGCGCGGCCTGGAAGGCGTTCGTGATTTCGTCGTCGTTGGCCACGAGCCGCATTCCTTTGCCGCCACCGCCTGCCACGGCCTTCAGCAATACCGGATATCCGAGCCGCTTCGCTTCCCGCTTTGCCTCAGCCGGATCGCGCAGCGGCGCCGCCGTACCCGGAACGACCGGCACCCCGGCCGCCTGCATCCGGCGGCGAGCCTCGGTCTTGTCGCCCATGGCGCGAATGGCGCTCGCCGGCGGACCGACGAAGATCAACCCGTTTTCGACGCAGGCGTCCGCAAACGGGGCGCGCTCGGAGAGAAAGCCATAGCCGGGATGAACCGCCTGGCATCCGGTCTCCTTCGCCGCCGCGATCAGCTTCTTGATGTTGAGATACGAGTCGGCCGAAGGCGCAGGGCCGATCAGGAGGGCGGCATCGGCGTCGCGAACATGGGGGGCGAGGCGATCGGGCTCAGAATAGACGGCAACCGCCTCGAGGCCCTCTTCGTGGCAGGCGCGGATCACGCGAACCGCGATCTCGCCGCGGTTCGCGACCAGCACGCGTTTCAATGACACCCGACTTCTGCTTCAACGCCGAAGGTCTCGAACGCCTTGCACAGGTCGCCGACCTGCTCGGCGGCGCGGCGGTAGAACTCCACGGCCGGCGCGGTCCACGTCTCGTGCTCGTCGATCGCGAGCCGCAGGGCGGCGAAACCGAAATCGCGCGCTGGGACCCGATCCTGCTTCGATTCCTTGCCCGTCACCCAGACCAGCGGGCGCTTGTTCCACTTGACCGAGGGTCGAAGCTCCGGCGCGCGCTCGAAGGCCATACTGGCACAGACCGCGCGCGTCTGCGACAGCGTGCGGAGCGATGCATCGCGCACCTTGAGCTCGCGCAACACGCGATTGCGCAGAACGCTGTCGCTGCGCCAGCGCTCGAGCGGGACCACGACGAGATCGGGCCGGAGGCCTCGGCCGAAGCGCAGGTACCAGGCGGCCTGCGTGTCGATCTCGCCCGCCGTGAGCAGCAAACCCTGGTGCGGGCAGGCGCGCAGCAGATTCTCTCCAAGCTCCTCGAGCACCG
>DATMZX010000347.1:0-6093 GCA_035573235.1 Gemmatimonadales bacterium | reverse complement strand
TGGACGGCACGCGCGCGCTCGCCGAGCAGTACGCCCAACGCCCCGGCCCCAAGGTCCCCGTCATCGTGTTGTCCAATCCGGCGCGCACGGCTCCGGCCGCCATGAACATCGGCATCCGTCACGCGCGCGGCGACGTGATCGCGCGGCTGGACGCGCACGCACTCTACCCGCGCGAGTACCTGCCCCGGCTCGTGGAGGCCCTCGAGAACACGGCCGCCGACAACGTCGGTGGCGTCCTGGAGACATTGCCCGCTTCCGACAAGCCGGTCGCGCGCGCCATCGCCGCGGCATGCTCGCATCCGTTCGGCGTCGGCAACTCGCGCTTCCGCATCGGGTCGGCCACCAACCAGTGGGTCGACACGGTCGCGTTCGGATGCTGGCGGCGTCAGTTGTTCAGCTGGCTCGGGATGTTCGACGAAGAGCTGGTGCGCAATCAGGATGATGAGCTGAATCACCGGCTGATCGCGAAAGGCGGGAAAATCCTGCTCGTCGCGAACGTCACGGCACAGTACTTCGCGCGCGAAACGCTCGCGCAGGTCGGGCGCATGTTCTTCCAGTACGGCTTCTACAAGCCCCTCGTCGCGCGCAAGATCGGCCGAGTGATGACGCTGCGACAGCTCGCGCCTCCCGCGTTGACGCTGGGGCTGATCGGGTCGGCGCTGCTCGCGCTGATCGCACCGATCGGTCGCTGGCTCGGCCTGGCGCTGGTGATGGTCTACGGTGCGGCGATCCTGTGGGCGACCCTCCGGCGGTTGCCCCGGCTCGGGCTGCGGGCCGGAGTCGCGCTGCTCGCGGCCTTCCCGCTCATGCATTTGAGCTACGGCTGGGGCTTCCTGTGCGGGCTGGTGCGCTGGTCGCGCCACTCCAGAGAACGCGACCTTCACTCCGAGGCCACCGCGGCAATCCCCGCGGTGTGGCCTCCGCTTTCCCGTTAATGGCCGTCTCGATCGCCGCTCTCGGCTACCACGACGTGACGGACGACCGCACGACGTCCGGCTTCCAGCGGCCGGGCGCCTGGCCGTACAAGCTCACGCGGCACGGCTTCGATGAGCACATCTGGGCGATCGCGTCGGTCACGAGTCAGCCGATTCTCGTCGAGCACGTCGTGTGGGACGCCCCCGGCAAACAGGTCATGCTGACGTTCGACGACGGGGGGGCGAGCGCTCCCTACATCGGCGAGACGCTCATGCGCCATGGCTGGCGCGCCCACTTTTTCATTACGACCGGGTTGATCGGCACGCCGGGGTTCGTCGACGCGGCCGCCATTCGCGCGCTGCGGGAGCAGGGACACATCATCGGCAGCCATTCCCACAGTCATCCGGACATCTTCCGCGATTTGACGCCGCGGCGGATGCGCGAGGAGTGGGTCCAGAGCCGCGACCGGCTCAGCGATCTGCTCGGGGAGCCGTGCGTCGTGGCCTCGGTTCCCGGCGGCGACATCTCCACCGGGGTGCTGCGCTCGGCCGCCGAAGCCGGCTATTCGTTCGTCTTTACGTCCGAGCCGGATCTGCGCCCGTTCGCACAGGGCACCTGCCGAGTGCTCGGGCGCGTCGTGGTCAAAGCCAGTCACACTCCCGATCAGGTCGCGCGTCTCGCGCGCGGCGAGGGGTGGGAGCAGGCGTTGTTCCTGCGACGCCTGCGCACGTCACTCACGCGCGCCCTGCCCGGCCTGTACCGGCAGTACGTCGCGTTCCGGACGCAGGCGCCATGAACCTCGAAATCCGCGAAGCGACGGCCGCCGAGCAGCACGAGTGGGACGCGATGATTCGTCGCTTCCCCGGGCGCCGGGTCGAACACACGCGTGCCTGGATCGAATCGCTCGCCGCGACCGGCCTCGGACGTCCGCTCTATCTCGTCTGGACCATCGACGGCGACGTCGTCGGCTGCCTGCCGGGCATGATCAAAAAGGTCGGCCCGTTCATGCTGTACGGCTCCCCGCTGCCCGGCTGGCAAACGGGCGGCCTGGGTCCGTTGTTCGATGCGGCGCGCGTCAGCACCGGCCAGCTCATCGGCGCCCTCATCCCCGTTCTGGAAGAGCGCTACGCGATCGACCACATCGAACTGTTGACCAACCAGCTCGACGCCGCGGCGATGACGGGGCTGGGCTTCCGCTCGGAGGAGACGCCGACCTTCCGCGCGCCGCTCTACCCCGCTGACGAAGCGAAGCAGCTGGGGCTGCTCAAGGACAGCGCGCGCCGCAACCTCAAGCGCGCGCAGAAGCTCGGGCTCCAGGTCCGGTTCGAGACCGAGGAGTCGTTCGTCGAGCCGCACTACGCGCAGCTGTGCGACGTATACGTGCGCGGCGGGAATACCATCTCGTTCAGCCTCGAGCGCGTGCGGCAGGCGTTCCGCTCGCTGCGCGACGCGAATGCACTGATCGCGATCTCGGTGTGGCTGCCCGATGGCCGGACGATGATCGCGTCCGGCTTGTTCGGGATCGAGGGCAAGGAGCTGCTGCTGTGGAGCTGGGCGCACAGCACGCGCTACCGGTGGTATCGCGCGACCGAGCTGTTGACCTGGAGTGTGATGACGCGCGCCATGGCGCTGGGGTGCGAGACGTTCGACCTCATGGGGCTTGGCGACTTCAAGGCCAAGTTCGGCGCGACCCTCGACACCTCGAAGCTTCGCTGGGTGCGCAGCCGCACGCCGCGGATCACGCGCCTGCGCGATCTGGCCGGACGGGCCTATGCGTGGCAGCAAAAGCTGCGCGGCAAGATCAAGCGGTCCAGGACTCCGCGCGAAACGCCGGCGCTGGCGTGTGTGATGGGCGACATGGATCTGATCCGGGCGCTCGGCATGGCCAACATCCCGTGCGCCGTCATGGCGCGCTCGTTCGCGCCGGAGCGGTTTACGCGCTTCGCGCGGCACTGGATCCCCGACGTCGACGCCTGGAAGACGCCGGATCTTCTGCTCGAGCGGCTGCGACACTTCGGCTGGGAGCAGCCGGAGCCGCCGGTGCTGTTCTACGACACCGACGGCCAGCTGCTGTTTGTCTCGCGCAACCGCGACAAACTGAGTCAGGCGTTCCGGTTCGTCGTTCCCGACGCCACGCTGGTCGAGGATCTGACCGACAAGGAGCGCTTCCAGGCCCTGGCCAGGAAGCTCAAGCTGCCGGTGCCCGGCGCGCGCGCGCTGCGGCCCGCCGAAGAGTCTCCGCCGGCGGACCTGGGGTTCGCGTATCCGATCATGCTCAAGCCGCTCACGCGGCGCACGTCGCTGTGGAGTCACTTGGGCGGCCAGGCGAAGGCGATCGAGGTCGCTGACGCGGCTCAGCTGCGCTCGCTCTGGAACCGCATGGCCGCGGAGCGGATGGTCGTGCTCGCGCAGCAGCTGATTCCGGGCCCGGAGACGGCCATCGAGAGCTATCACGTCTACGTCGATACCGCGGGCAAGATCGCGGGAGAGTTCACCGGCCGGAAAATCCGCACCTGGCCCGAGCATTACGGGCACAGCACCGCGCTCGAGACGACGGACACCGCCGACGTGCTCGCGCTCGGCCGCTCGCTGGTTCAGAAGCTCAAGCTGCGCGGCGTCGCGAAATTCGACTTCAAGCGCGCCCCCGACGGCCAGCTGTTCCTGCTCGAGGTGAACGCGCGGTTCAATCTGTGGCACCACCTCGGCGCGCGGGCGGGCGTCAACATCCCGGCGCTCGTGTACGCGGACCTGGCGGGTATCGAGCGGCCCGCGCCCGCGGTCGCCCGTCCCGGGCTGCGCTGGTGCAAGCCGTGGCGGGACATCAGCGCCGCCCGCGCCGCCGGGATGTCGCTCATCGAATGGCTCTCGTGGTTCGCCGGTGCCGAGGCGAAGCGCGTGGTGGCGTGGGACGATCCACTGCCGATCATCGGCGCCTCGAGCTGGGTCATCGCCCAGCGCGTTCGCGCGATGCTCGGCGCGACGACTCCGGCGGTTTCGCCCGTGAGATCCGTCCAAGCATGAGCGCGCTGTTCTGCGCCTATCTCGGACCAGCAGCCGGGGCCAAAGCGTGGGAAGCCGCGCTGGGGCCGGCCGCGGTCATCGACCGCAAGGACATCACGCCCTCCGGCGTCACGCGGGCAGTAGCCAGGCTCTCGTCGATGGCCGCCCCGGAGGGCGACAACTGGGTGCGGCTCGACCCGACGGACCGCGGCCTCGCCGTGCGCGTCCCGCCGGTCACGCCGCAACCGTGCTACATCGTGAATGCGTTCGGCGGCCAGATGCTCACGGATGATCTGCGGCTGTGCGGCTCGATCACGGGCGCGGTCCTCGACCCGGTCGGCGTGTACGCCATGCTGATGTGGGGTCAGGCGCCGGCGCCGCACACGATTCTGCGCGGCGTGACCCGTCTCGCGGGTGGTCACCGCTTCGACGTGGACGGCTCCACGATGACGGCGACGCGGGACTTCAGTCCCGATCCGGACCCCACCAGCGACATGGAGGTGGCGGAGCGTCGCGTCGAAGCAGTCCTGGATCGCGTGATGGAGTCGATCCCGGCCAACGCGATGTTGTTCTTCTCCGGCGGCGTGGACTCCGCGCTGCTCGCCGCACGGGCATCCGCGCTGGGCCGCGACGACATCCAGCTCCTCAACTACGCCTTCGGCGCTGACGATCCGGAAGCGACGCACGCGCTCCGCGTGGCGGCACATCTGCGGCTGGCCTGCGAGCGGGTCACGCACGATCCGGCGTCGATGGTGCACGTGCTCGACCGGCTCGCGACCGACTACGCGTTCCCGTTCGGCGATTTGTCGACGTTGCCGACGAACCTGCTCGTGCACGCGGCGCTCGGAAAATCGCAGCCGGTCGCCGTCGTCGAAGGGACGGGCGCCGATGGCGCGTTCGGCATGGGGGCGATGTATCCCCGCTGGCGCACGATCTTCGCGCTCCCCGCGCCGGTCCGTCTCGCCGGCGGCGCTGCCTACGATTGGCTGCGCCTGTGGCGGCACGACTTCTATCTCGAGCGCGTGCTCCGGTTCGTGCGCAAGAGCACGCGGCTGGGGATTCGGCCGGCGGTGCTGGCGCAGAACTCCCTGGACGACATCGCCTTCCGCCTGCCACAGGGCAGCCAGGTCGAAGAGCCCGCGGAGCTCGTGTCCCCCGAAGAGCGGCTCAGCCTGCTCGATCTGGCCTGGGTGTGCGCCGGCCGCATGGCGCCGAAGACGCTCGACCCGCTGCGCCTGCGCGGCGTGCAACCGATCTATCCCTATCTCGAGCCCGCGCTCGTCCAGGTGAGCACCTCGCTCTCGTGGGACGTGAAATGCGGGGGCGGTGAGGAGAAGGGCCTGCTCAAGTCGCTGCTGGCCCGGTCGCTCCCAAAGGCGCTGGTCTATCGGCAGAAGAGCGGATTCACGCCGCCCTACCGGACCACGCTGGCGTCGGCGCCGCTGCAGGCGTTCATGCACGACATCGTGCTGGCCCCGCACAATCCGGTGCTCGAGTTCTGCGACCTGGCCACGGTCCGCGGACTCGTCGAGCGCGCGGGGAGCGGAGCGCACCTGAGCGCGGGCGCCGTCGACTTCTTGTGGTGCCTCACGTTCACCTCGGGCTGGCTGCATCAGCTGCCGGCGGCGAGTGCCGCCCAGCAACGGAGCGTGGCGTGAAGAACCGGCCGCAGCGGGTGCTGATGGTCACGGTCGAATGGCCACGCGAAAGCTGGGGCGGGACCGCGCACTTTATCGTGCGCCAGGTGGAGTTCCTGCGCGCGGCGGGCATCGAGGTGGACGTCTACGACTTCGTCGGCGCGCGCGATCCCCGGAATTACCTGCGGGCCTGGCGGGAAGTCCGGCGCCGGATCAAGACCGGCAACTACGACCTGGTGCACGCGCAGTTCGGGCAGAGCGCTTTGGCGGCGCTTCCCTGCCCGCTGCCGCTCGTCGTCACGCTGCGCGGCGACGACCTGCTCGGCATCCTGCACGACACCGAGGGTCACATCACGCCGCTCGGGCGCCTCACGTCCCTGATCGTGCGGTCCGCCACCCGGTACGCCGACGAGGTCATCGTCGTGTCAGAGCACATGCGCGCCTTCATCAATCATGGCGCCGAGCCGCATGTGATCCCGTCAGGACTGAACTTCGACCTGTTCCGGGTCATGCCGCAAGACGAAGCGCGCCGCGCCGCGTC
>DATMZX010000346.1:0-2716 GCA_035573235.1 Gemmatimonadales bacterium | reverse complement strand
GACGGGTCGATTCCCAGTGCCGGGCGTTCCAGACCGCGATCGACATCCTCGCGAGCCGCTGGAATGCATTGATACTCAACGTCCTGCAGGACGGACCGCTTCGGTTCAATCAGCTCTCCGAGCGCGCGCAGGGGCCCGGTGACAAGGTACTCTCGGCACGGCTCAAGGAGCTGGAGGAGCGCGGGCTGCTCACGCGCCAGGTCGATACAGGTCCGCCCGTGCGGGTGACCTATGCGCTCACCGAAGCGGGGCGCGCATTCGGCGAGCTCGCGCGATCGATCGAGCGGTGGGGGCGAGAGCTTCTCAAGGTCTAGAGCGGCGCTTACCGAGTCGATTTTCTCCCGCACCGTTCGTCGTTAGGGTACAAGGCACGACGACCCTCAACCGACAATCAGGGGCACGAATGAAGCTCGACATCTACGTCAACTATCCCGGGACGTGCGAGGCGGCATTTCGTTTCTACGAGCGCCACATCGGCGGCAAGATCACGCTGATGACCACGCACGAGGGTCAGCCGAATCCCAACATCCCGGCCAACTGGAAGAACAAGATCCTGCACGCGCGGCTCGAGATTGGGAGCGCGGTCCTGATGGGCGCGGATATTCCGGGGGCCGAGCCGATGCGCAGCGCGTATGTGACGTTACGTGTCGACAGCGCGCAGGAAGCGGAGCGGCTCTACGCCCTGCTGGGTGAGGGTGGGCAGATCTTCATGAAGATGGAGCAGACGTTTTTCGCGAACCGGTTCGCGATGCTGCGGGATCGGTTTGGGACGTCGTGGATGCTGCTGCACGAGGTCTAGAGGATCGCTCCGAGCGGGCAGCTGAATCCCGGAAGGACGTCTTCGCCGTCCAATGCGTCGGCTTCGCCAAGAATCGACTCCGAACCGTCCTGGCGATAGATCCGCGCGACTCGTCGCTCGGGATCGATCACCCACACGAGTCGCGTCCCCGCGGAGAGCCAGTCCGCGATCTTGGCGAGTGTTTCGCCGGAGCGATCGCCGGGTGAGAGGACTTCGACAACGAGCTCGGGCCCGAGCGGCGGGAAGCCGACGGGCGACTGCTGCGGCATGCGCTCCCAGCTGACGAACGCGATATCCGCCCCACGCACCGTGTCGGGGTTCGATTGGAGCTTGAATCCCGCATCCCCCGCGACGACGCGACCGAGATGGCGCGCGTCGACGTACGTACCGAGTGCGATGGTGAGCCGCACGGTGATCTCGCCGTGCCGGAAGCCGGGCGGTTCGTGGACCACAAGGACACCCCGCACCAGGTCTGCGCGCTCGGGCGTGCCCGGCTTCAGCAGGTCCTCCGCGGTCATGAGCGGCGTCATGTGCGGAACGTAGACGTGCTCGGCGGGCATCGCAAGCAAACTGTTGATGCCTGTCAATCACCGGTCAACTCGCGCCCTCAATGTGCATTCGGTAGTTGCCTCGTTGTCCGGGCAGTTCCGGAGTGCGCTCAGGGTGACAATCGCGCTTCGCTCCGTAACCCATATGAGGAGGCGACCCGCGCCCGCTGCATCAACCACGCCCCCGTCACCGCCACCGCCGCACCCGCCACGGCAAGCGCCGCGACGTGCTCGCCCCGCAGCGTCACGCCGAGCAGCAGCGCGACAGGCGCGATCAGGAAGTTGGTGGCAGACGCGCGCGTCGCGCCCACACGACCGGTCGCCACGGTGAGCAAGACGTACGCGACGCCGGTCCCCAGCGCGCCGAGCGCGATCAACGACAGCAGCGGCAGCGGCGACCAGTGCGCGCGGGCCAGATCGGGAATGCCGAGCGGCGCGGTGAGCACCAGCGCGACGGCCTGCGCGCGCCAGATCACCGGTAACGCGCCGTTGCGCTGCTGCAGCGGGCCCGCGACGTTGAGCGCGACGCCGTAAGACGCGACCGCGCCGAGGATCAGGAGGGCCCCGGTCGCGCTGCTCCGCCCCTCGCGAATCGTCGGCAACGCCATCAGCGCCGCGCCGAGCATCCCCACCAGCAGCCCGTTGAGCACGCCGCGCGGCGGCAGCTGCCGCGCCACCAGCGTCGCCACGATCGCCGCAAACAACGGCACCGTGCTGTTCAGCATCCCCGTGATCGCCGACGACACGTGCTGCTCCGCATGCGGAAACAGCGTGAGCGGCAACGCCATCCACAGCGTGCCGACCACCACGATCGCCAGCCAGTCGCTGGCTGGCACGGACTTCCACGAGCCGGGGAAGCACGCAAGCGTCACGAAGCCGATCAGGATCCGCACGAACGCGATGCCGTTCGGCCCGATCGCCTGCAGGCCTTCGGCAATAAAGAGGAAGGAGGCGCCCCAGATCAGGCCGGGAATGAGAACGAGCAGCACGGCTGACAGCTTACCGCGTACCGCGCATCGGGACAAATTGGAGCGTGATCTTTGCCCTGCTGTTCACGCTGCAGGTTGTGGCTCCTCCGGCCTCACGCCGCGTTGCGGTGACGTTCGATGATCTTCCCGTCGTCACGCAGAGTCCTGACGATAGCGTGCGCGCGAGAATCACCCGCAACTTGCTGGCGGCGCTCGTGCGCCGTCGCGTGCCGATCACCGCGTTCGTGAACGAAGGCAAACTGTACGACCACGGGACGCTCGACACGGCGCGCGTGCGACTCCTCGAGCAATGGATCGCCGCCGGCGAGGACCTCGGCAATCACACGTACGGGCACATCGACATGAACGTGACCGCGCTCGAGGACTTTGAGCGCGATGTG
>DATMZX010000345.1:0-14068 GCA_035573235.1 Gemmatimonadales bacterium | reverse complement strand
GGGGTCGTCCTGCTCGTCGGCTACTACGTCATCGTCAAGGGCGAGCGGGTCGATGTGATGCTCGCGCCCTTCCTGCGGCTGCACTGGGCCTGGATTCCGGTTGGGCTCGTGCTCGCGTCGATGGACTGGGTCGGCGGCGGGCTGCGGTTGTGGGTGTGCACCCGCCACGTGTATCCAGACGTCAAGCTGGGGCCGATGATCCTGGCGGGTGGATTCGGCGCCTGGGGTGCTTACCTGACCCCATTTCAATCGGGATCGGCGCCGATGCAGGTGTGGGTGATGAAACGAGCGGGCGTCCCCGTCCCGGTGGCACTCAGCTCGATCTTCGTGACCTTCATCGCGACGGTGGGGTTTTTCGCGATTGCGGGCCCCCTCGCGGTCTGGCTCGGAGCCGGGAAGTCGCTCGCGCAGCACGGCCTTGTCCTCGGTATCACCCTGTACGACCTGTTCAAGACCTCCCTCACCATTTTCGGCGTCATCGGTCTCCTGATGGTTACGGCGGTACTCTTTCCGGGAGCGGTGAAGCGCCTCATTCAACGTCTCGCCGCCCGCATCGGTCGCCGCAATCCACACGCGGCCGAGCGGATGGAGAAGCTCTCGGCGGGCGTGGACCGGGCGCACGACTGCATGGTCGCCTTCGGATCCCCCAAAGGGCTCTTTACCCTGTTCCTGGCGATCATCATTTCGGCTCCCTCGCACGCCAACAAGCTTCTGGCGGGCTACATCAGCATGCGCGTGCTGGGCATTCCGGCGGATTTCACCGACATCCTGCTGCTGCAGACGCTCATTTCGTTCCTCCTGTACTTCGCTCCGACCCCCGGGGGGTCCGGTCTGGCCGAATTGACCTCCGCCGCGGTCATGTCGATCTACGTGCCCCGTGAGATGACGCCGAGCTATACGCTGGTTTGGCGCTTCATCAACAGCTATGCGACGGTGATCGTCGGCTCGTTGATCTTCTGGTACTGGCTGCGGCGCGGCTTGATCGGTCGTGAAGAAACCGTCGGGATCACCTAACTGCAGCTTGCTTGCCCGGTTACACACGCAGGCGTAACTTCCCGGACCTGACCTCGCATACGGGAGCGAACGTGCATGGCGTTGCTTGAACTTGGCGGGAAGCGGTTCACACTCCCGCAGGGGGAAGTCGTGCTCGGCGCCGACCCAGGCTGCGCCATCCCCCTTGCCGTTGCCGGCGTTCTTCCTCGTCACGCGAAATTGAAAAGCCTTCCAGACGGTCAGGTCGTCATCACGAAAGCAGTCCCCGAAGCCGAAGTCCTCATCAACGGGGTTCGCCTCGGCGCCGAGCCGACGCCGCTCCTACATGGCGACAAGGTGGAGGTCGGTGGTCAGGAGCTGACGTTCGTCGACGAACGCCGCAGCGGCAGCACCCAGTACATGCAGGCCATGAGTCTCCCGCAGGCCCAGGCAAAAGGCGACGCGAAAGCCGGCGGCAAGGTCACGATCAACACCGGCGGCCGGGTGGTCTCGCTGACCGACGGCCGCGAGTACTCCATCGCGGGGTCCTCGCTGGTATTCGGGCGGGATGCATCGTGCGACGTCGTTGTGCCGGGGAAGGACGTCTCGCGGCGTCATGCGGAAATCGTCCAAACCCCGAAAGGCTACCTGATCGTCGATTCCAGTACCAACGGCACCATGGTCAATGAGGTCCGCATCGAAGGGCAGCGCTTGTTGGCGAGGGCGGACGTGATCACGATCGGGGAAGAGAAGTTCCGGTTCTACGCCGACACGGCAGCCCCGGCACCACCGGCCCCTCAGCCCGCCTCTCCACCACCGCCGGAAAACCCGGCGCCCCCGGCGCCCCCGGCGCCCCCGGCGTCCGCTGGGCCCCCGCCGCCGTTGCCTCCGACTCAGGGATCGACGCCCGCGGCGAAACTCAGGGAAACGGTTCACGGCATGCCGGCAGCGCCGCGTCCTTCCAGCGCGCCCCTGGGAAACCTGGTTGTTCGCAGCGGTTCCCTGAAGGGACAGCGGCTCGCGATCAGGACGCCGGTCGTGAATATCGGGCGGGCCGACTACAACGATCTGGTATTACCGGACGAATCGGTCTCTACGACACACGCGAAGCTTCAGCGCCGCGAAGGCGTATGGATATTGGTCGATCTCGATTCGACAAATGGGACATTCGTTGATGGAGATCAGATCAAGGGGGAAGTTCCGCTCGCGCCGGGCGCCACCGTGCGCTTCGGCGAAATCGGAACCGTCTTCGAGCCGACCGATGAGGGAGCGGCTGTCGCGAAGGGCGGCGGGACCCGCGTCATGGAAGTCATGACGATGTCGCCGCAACCGGCCAAGCCTGCCGCGGCGCGGCCTTCGCCGGCACCGCCGAAGCCCGCGCCGCCCGCGCCGCCGAAGCCCGCGCCCGCGAAGGCCGCGCCGGCGAAGCCCGCAGCGCCTAAGGCAAAGCCGGGGGCCAAACCGCCCGTGGCCGAGCAAAAGAAAGGGAAAGGTTGTGGTGGCAGTGCAGCAGTTCTCCTACTCGGGGTCATCGGACTAGTCTATTGGATGTTCATCTAAGGATTTCGAGTCTCGTGCACATCACTTCCGCGGGCCGCACCGACGTTGGCGTCATCCGGTCTGGAAATGAGGACAGCTACCTCATGGTGCCGGACCGGGGGATTTTTGTCGTCGCCGACGGCATGGGTGGGCACGCGGCCGGCGAAGTCGCGAGCGACATGGCGGTCCACTATGTCGCGCGCGAGCTGGACTCGTTGCGCGGGCTCTCCGACGAGCAGGTGGCCGAGCGTATGCGCGGCGCGATCCGCACGGCGAACGGCGCGATTTTCCAGCGCACCCTGACGGAGCACGACAAGCGCGGCATGGGAACGACCGTCACCGCGCTCACCCTGTTCGAGGCCCGCTTTCTGATCGGCCAGGTCGGTGACAGCCGCGCCTATCTGCTGCGCGACAACAAGCTCAGCCAGCTGACCAAGGACCATTCGTACGTGCAGGAGCAGGTCGACGCCGGTTACCTGACGCCGGAGCAGGCGCGCACGCATCCCTACAGCAACGTGATCACGCGCTGCGTCGGCGCGAATAGCGATGTCATGCCCGACATCTATGTCGGATCGGTCAGGCCACGCGACGTATTCCTTCTCGCGTCCGACGGTCTCACGGGAATGCTCGAGGACTATCAGCTCGCGGAGCTCCTCTCGCCTGAGCGGATGCCTGAAGACGAGGTCGACGCGCTCATCGCCGAGGCCAACCGGCACGGCGGGCTCGACAACATCACGGCCGTGATCGTGCGGATCGATTCCGTCGATGCGACTCCGCCCGACGGTGTGACGACGCAGGCTCCTACGCGCCCGCGCTGAACCGTCTCGCCACTTCATCTCGCGGCAGCGTCACCAATTCGATGATCGTCCGAACCGGCACTTCCGCCGGCGCCAGCACGAACACGCGCAACCGCTGAGCGGAGCGATGCAGCTCTGCCGCGACGCGCGGCAGGCCGAGGCTGCCGAGTCCGGGCAGCGAGACGTCGAACATGTCGGGCTTCGACGGAAAATCGAGAAAGAGCTGATCGCTGCCGAGCCCGAGCTGTTTCGCGAGCCGTTCCTCGACGTGCTGCAGCAAGTCGGGATCGCGCGACGGCCAGTCGGCGGTTTCGGCGGGGAGCTCGGTCGCGGGAATGTCGAGCGCCCGTTTGGCAAGGCGGCGATCGCGCAGTGCGCGCGCCAAGCCGGTCTCGTCGTTCTGCTGCAGCTCGTGGGACAACCCGTCGTCGGTGGCGAGCGCGACGTCTTCGGCGCTGATTCTTCCGGCAGCGATCGCGCGTCGCACCAGACGCTTGAACATCGCGGTCGCGCTCCGCACCGCGTGGTGCCAGTACACGTTGCGATACATCTGATACTTGGCGAACAGCAGCGATTCGAGCGCGGCGAATCCTTTGGGATGAATGCCCAGCCCATCGGGTCCGAGCGTCAGCGACGTCAGGAGGCGGTCCACGTCGATCACGCCGTAGGGCACGCCGCACATCGTCGCGTCCCGCGACAGGTAGTCGAGCTTGTCGACGTCGATCGATCCCGACACCAGGCGGGCGAGCGGCGAGGTGCTGGTCCCCTGAATCAGCGCGAGCAGCCCGTCGGCCGATACGCCGAGCCGCTCGAGTACCGCCGCCAGCTCGCCGCTGCGCAGATGGCGCTCCGCGAGCCGCTCGTGATGCGGCAGTCCAGCCTCTTCGAGCGCGTGCGAGAACGGGTAATGCCCGATGTCGTGCAGCAACGCGGCCAATCTCATCCCGAGCCCGTCTTCGGTGTCCAGCTGCCCCAGCTCGGTGACGACTCGGCGCGCCAGATGGTAGGCGCCGAGCGCGTGCTCGAACCGGGTGTGCGTGGCGCCGGGGTAGACGAGGAATGCGTGCCCGAGCTGGCGGACGTAGCGGAGACGCTGTAGGGCCGGCGTGTCGAGAACCGCGAGCGCTTGGGGCTCGAGGCGGATGTTGTTCCAGAGCGGGTCGCGAACGACCTCGTGGGAGGGGCTGGGGATCAGGGCCTGGGGGTTAGGGGCCGGCCTGACGCACCGCTGGCGACACCGCGTCCGCGAACTGCTCGAAGTTCTTCCGGAACAGTCCGGTCAGTTTCTGCGCCTGCGCGTCGTAGGACGCAGCGTCCTTCCACGTTTTACGCTGATCGAGCACACCATCGGGCACGCCGGGAACGTGGTTCGGGACCTCGAGGCCGAAGACCGGCTCGCGCCGCGTGGGCACGTGATCGAGCTGCCCGCTGAGCGCCGCCCGGATCATGGCCCGGGTGTACTTGAGACTCATGCGATGGCCCACGCCGTAGGGGCCACCCGTCCAACCGGTATTGACGAGCCAGCACACCACGCCGTGTTTCGCGATCCGCTCGCCCAGCATCGTGGCGTACACCGTCGGTGGGAGCGGCAGGAACGGCGCCCCGAAGCACGCCGAGAACGTTTCCTTCGGCTCTGTCACTCCACGCTCCGTGCCGGCGACTTTCGCCGTGTATCCGGACAGGAAGTGATACATCGCCTGTTCCGGAGTCAGCTTCGCGATCGGCGGCATCACGCCAAACGCGTCGGCCGTGAGGAAGACGATGTGCGAGGGATGGCCGGCGGTGCCTTCGGGGACGTGGTTCGGGATGTAGTGAATCGGATAGGAGGCGCGGGTGTTCTCGGTGATGCGTGACGAGTTCAGATCAACCGCGCCGGTCTCGGGATGCACGTCGACGTTCTCGAGCACGGTCCCGAACATCTCCGTCGTCGCATAGATCTCCGGCTCTCCCTCGCGCGACAGCTTGATCACCTTGGCGTAGCAGCCGCCTTCGAAATTGAAGATGCCGGCATCGGACCAGCCGTGCTCGTCATCGCCGATGAGCCCCCGTTCCGGATCGGCCGACAAGGTTGTCTTGCCCGTTCCGGAGAGCCCGAAAAACAGCGCGCAGTCGCCCTGCTTGCTCACATTGGCGGAGCAGTGCATCGACAGCACGCCCTGGCTTGGCAGCAGATAATTGAGGACGCTGAAGATCGATTTCTTCAGCTCGCCGGCGTAGCGCGTGCCCCCAATGAGGACCGTGCGCTCCGCGAAGTTGATGACGATGAACGTCCCCGACTTCGTGCCGTGCACGGCCGGGTCGGCCTGGAACTCGGGGGCATGCAGCACCTCGAATTGCGGCTCGAAGCTCGACAGCTCCTCGTCCGACGGACGCAGGAACATGTTGTAGACGAACAGCGTGTGCCACGCGTTGGGCGTGACGAAGCGGATCGGCAGGCGGTAGTTCTGATCCGCGCCCGCATACACGTCACGCACGAACAGCTCCTGGGCAGCCAGGTGCTGCTCGACGTCCGCCTTGAGGCGGTCGAACTTTTCGGGAGTGATCGGCTGGTTGACCTTGCCCCACCAGATGCGGCCCGACGACTCGGGCTCCTGCACGAGGAACTTGTCGTTGGGACTGCGGCCGGTGTGGGGCGACGTCACCGCGGCGAACGGACCCCTCCCGCCCGCCGTGACGACTCCTTCACGGCGGCGAAGCGCGTGCTCGTACAGCTGCGACGGCGACAGATTCCGATAAACACGCTGCTCGGTCGAAATGCCCATTCGCTTTTCTAGGTGGACCGCGGGTGGCGGCGGTGTTCCAGCGCATCGATGGCGGCAATCACCGCCATATTCACGATATCCGGTACTTCTGACAACCTTTGCAAGACATGGACCGGACGGTCCATCCCCACCAGGATCGGCCCGATTGCCTGCGCTTCGCCCAACCGGGCCAACAGCTTGTAGGCGATGTTGGCGGCATTTAAGTCCGGGAAAATCAATACGTTAGCTGGCCCGCGCAGCCTGGTGAACGGATACACCTGCGTGAGAATCCGCTCCACCACCGCCGTGTCCGCCTGCATCTCCCCGTCGACCTGCAGATCCGGTGCGCGTGAGTGCAGCAGGGATACAGCCTGTTGCACCTTCCTCGCCTGGGGGTGCTTCACCGACCCGAAGTTCGAGAACGACAGCATCGCCACCCGCGGCTCGATGCCGAGTCTCTGCACGAAGGCCGCGGTCGCGGTTGCGATCTCCGCCAGCGTCTCGGCGTCGGGCTCGATGTTCACGGTGGCGTCGGCGAAAAAGAACGTCTGCTGCCGGAAGATCATCATGTAGATGCCGCTGACGTGCGTGCGGCCGGGTTCGACGCCGATCACCTCGAGCGCCGGACGAATCGAGTCCGGGTAGTCGACTTCTTCTCCCGCCAGCAATGCATCGGCGCGTCCCGATTGCAGCATCAGCAGGCCGTAATAGATCGGATCGAGCACCCGAGCCTGCGCCTCGCGGAGCGTCATGCCGCGCCGCTGCCTCCGGCGCCACAGCTCCTCGGCGAACTGCTCGCGGTCGGCGGCGGTATGCGGGTCGAGCAGCTCGATGTCTTCCAGCGACAACGAGGCGTCGTCGGCCTGGTGGCGGATCGCGTCGAGGTCGCCCAGCAGAATCGGCCGGGCGATTCCTTCATCCGCCACGATCCGTGCGGCGCGGAGGATGCGCGGATCGTCGCCCTCAGGGAAAACGATGCTCGGCGGATCCTGCTGCGCGCGCGTGATCAGGCCGCGCATCACCTGCCGTTCCGGACCGAGCCGCGCATCCAGCTCGGCGCGGTACTCCTCGACGTCGATGATGCGCCCCGCGATCCCCGTGGCGACCGCCGCCCACGCGACCGCCGGCGCGACCCAGAGCAGCACGCGCGGATCGAACGGCTTCGGGATGAGATAGTCGGGGCCGAATTTCAGCTTGTCGCCGCCGTACGCGCGCGTGACCGCCTCGGGGACTTCTTCTTTCGCCAACGCCGCGAGCGCGCGGGTCGCCGCCATTTCCATCTCTTCGTTGATCTGCTTGGCGCGCACGTCGAGCGCGCCGCGGAAGATGAACGGAAAGCCGAGGACGTTGTTCACCTGATTGGGAAAATCAGAGCGGCCCGTAGCGACAATCGCATCGGGCCGCGCTTTTCTCGCCTCGTCCGGCATGATCTCGGGCGTCGGGTTCGCCAGCGCGAAAATGATCGGATTCTTGGCCATGCCTTTCAGCATGTCGGCCGTCACGATGCCGCCGACGGACAAGCCGACGAACACGTCGGCACCATTCAGTACTTCGCCGAGCGCGCGCGCCTTGGTCTGAATGGCAAAGCGTTGCTTGAACTCGTCCACATCCGCGCGACCCTGGTAGATCACGCCCTTGTGATCGCACATGGTGATGTTTTCGCGCTGCACGCCGAGCCGCACATAGTGCTCGGCGGTCGCGATCGCCGCGGCGCCTGCCCCCGCGAACACCACCCGGACCTTGCCGATGTCCTTCTTGACCACCAGCAGCGCGTTGAGCAGCGCCGCGCCGGAAATGATCGCCGTCCCGTGCTGATCGTCGTGGAAGACCGGAATGCCGAGCGTTTCGCGCAGTCGCCGCTCGATGTAGAAGCAATCAGGGGAACGGATGTCCTCGAGATTGATCCCGCCGACGGTGGGCTCGAGCAGCTGGCAGAAGCGAATGACGTCGTCGGGGTTCTCGGAGCCGACTTCCAGGTCAAAGACATCGATATCGGCGAACGCCTTGAACAGGATGCCTTTGCCCTCCATGACCGGCTTGCCCGCGAGCGCCCCGATGTTCCCGAGGCCGAGCACCGCGGTCCCGTTCGACACGACCGCGACGAGATTGCCCTTCGCGGTATAGAGGTAGCCGTCCTCAGGGCGCTTGGCGATTTCGAGACAGGGCTCGGCCACCCCCGGCGTGTAGGCCAGGGAGAGGTCCCGTTGATCCTTGAACGGCTTGGTGGGCGTGACCTGGATCTTCCCAGGCCGTCCCTGCGCGTGATAGTCGAGGGCCTCCTGGCGTCGGCTGGGAGGAACCAAGGCTAGCGCGGTGGTGGCGCGATCGTCGGCGCGGTGTGGTAGAGCACTTGAGCCGTATTCCGGTCCCGATTCGTTGGCGTGGCGGTCGTGGGCGTCCCCCACATAAGGTCAGTGTTGGCGGGACTGTGGGTCAAGATGCCAATGGTATGTCCAAGCTCGTGCGTGGCAACACGCGGCATACAGGCCGCGACCTGCGCCTCGGTGAAGCCCGGGCGTACGCGCAGGAACGTATGCAGCGGCCCGGTCAGCGTAAGAGGTGGAGTGCTCCCCGACATCGGGACAGGGGGAGTGATTCCGGACGCGGCGGCAGTGGAATCGATGACGTATTGCGTGACGCCGTCACATGCGGCGACGGCTCCCGTCGTGTCCGGTGGCACATCGGGAGGGACGCTGTCCTGCCACAGCACGATGACGTCGGCGGCGGTCGAGTCCGCGACGAGCGTCGCCTTGAATTCCCCATAGAGGAACTGGCGTTCCCACTGCTCGAGACCCGTGCTCACGAGCGCGGGCATCATGCCCCGCGGGTCGGCGAAGTAGCGCACCGGCAACCGGTCGCTGGGCCAGTGGAACACTTCTCCGCCAAGATCCGACAGATACCGGGGCGTGCGACTCGGCGACAGGATTTCGCTGCACCCGACCAGCAGCACCACGAGGACAAGGGCGCGCTTCATTGACCGACGAGCCTGGCGCTCACGGAGAGCGCGAGCCGATGGACGGGACGCGGATTGGGGAAGCCCGTCGTGCGCAACGCCGGCGTGATGAAGCGATGCACATCGTATTGCAGCGCGACCTCGAGCCCACGCTTGGCGCCGAACGCGGGTGCGTAGGACGCATCGAGCGCAATCAGTGGAAAGATGCCGCCGTTCCCTTGCTGGAAGACTCCGGTGTTTTCCGTCAGGTAGACCAGGCCGCCGAGGCCCAGTCGTGCTGCCAATCCCTTGTAGATGTGGTGATGCAGTCCGAACGTCAGCGCGGTCGCCGTAAACGAACCCGCGTCGAACGTCGTGCCACTCTCTTCGCGTTTGAGCGATGCCGGCGCCACGTCGAGTGTGATGTCGCCGGTCCAGGGCCCGCGCAGATCATCGCGCACGCCGATCTGGAGCGCGGGACCTACTCCCGGCTTGAGGGCGATCGGGACGACGACCGAATCCTTGACGAGCGCCGTGCTGAAGCGTGCGCCGAGACTGGCGCGCAAGGAAACCTGGGCGGTGAGGTGGTTGAGCGGTTGGGCGGTTAGCAAGAACAGCATTCCCACCGCCGAACCGCCGAACCGCCGAACCGCCTCGCTCACGAGCTCACCGCGGTATCGCCCACTCCAAACTTGCGCAGCACGGCGGCAACCACGAGCAACAGCCCGTACATGCAGACGATCAGCGGCCCCGTGGGGAGATCCTTCGTATACGACAGCCACAGGCCGAGGATCGACGCGAGCGCGCCGGTGCCCCAGGAGATGAACGTGAGCCGCTGCTTGTCCGCCGTGAACAAATTGGCGATCACGGCCGGCACCACGAGGAAGCTGAACACCATCAACACTCCGGCTATTGGCACGGCGAGCGTAATGACGACGCCGAACGAGAGATAAAAGAGAAAGTCCCACAGCCGGATTTTCCATCCCTGGGCTTCCGCCTGCGCGGGATCGAATGAAATCGTCAAGAAGCGCCGGCGCAACACATAGTGAAAGACGCCGAGCGCCGCATAGGCGATCGCCAGTTTTACGATCGTCGGCCACGTCACCCACAACAAGCTGCCGACGAGCGTCTTCTCCACCGCCTCCCCTCCGCCGGGCACCTTGTTGGCGACGAGGACGGCGGCCGCCGACGCGACGACATACACGATTCCGATGAACGCTTCCTGCGGCACGCGGCTCGTTTTGGCGGACGTGCGGGTCAGCGCGAACAGGAACGCGCCCACCGCCGTCGCCAGGAGCGCGAACACATAGGTCGTCGGCGAGCTCGGATCGACGTGAAACAGCAGCGCCGACAGACTGCCCAGCGCCGCCATCTGCGCGAGTGAGAGGTCGACGAAAATCACCTCGCGCGCGATGACGTGCAGTCCGAGATACGAGAGCATCGCCACCAGAATCATGCAGGCCATGAACGGTGGCAGCATCAGCTGGAAACCGCTCATGGAGTCCCCGCCGCCGCGGTGCCGAACGCCTGGGCCAGCTCGGAGACCCACAGGTTCATGAGGTCGAAATAGGTGTCGGGCCCGCCGGTGCCGCCGGTATTCGAGGGGACGATCACGGCCTTGGCGCCGGTGCGCTCGGCGACCTCGACCACCTGATTGCGGTCATAGTAGTTGGTCGAGAGCAGCACCGCGACGTGGCGATTCTTCATCTCCGTAATGATCTCCTGCACGTGCCGCGGCGTGGGTGGAATGCCGGGTTTCGGCTCGATGTAATCGAAGCAGGTCAGCTGAAACTCGCGCGAGAAATAGTCCCATTCCTTGTGATAACAGGCAACGATCTTGCCCCGGAACGGCAGGCCCTGTTTCAGCCATCCGCCCAGATGAGTCATGAGCGGCGCGCCCTGGTATTTCTGCTGGTCCAGGAACGTGAACAGCTTGCCTTGGCGGTCCAGATCGGCCAGCGTCTCGCCGCCCAGCATGGTCACCAGCTCGTCCCCGAACAACGCGCGATACACTCGCGTCTCGAAGTCCTTCTCGCGCGTCGTGAAGTAATCCGCGTCCTCCGGCGCGACCCGCTTCAGCCCGCGCAGAATGTTGCGCGCGATCAGCACCGCATTGAGCGGATCGGTCCAGATGTGCGGGTTGCCGTACACGTGGATGTCGCCCTGCGAGCGCGACAGATTGGCCGGGATATCGAGCAGTGGCAACCCCTGGTAAGCGGCGACGTATCCGGCGCCGCCTTCCGCGATGCGGGCGTTGTTCGCTTTGTCGAGCAGCGCGGGCACCCAGAGCTCGAGATCGAGCCCCGTCGTCACGAACAGATCGGCTTGCGCCAGCGTCGGCACGAAGCTGGGCTTCGGCTGCACGTAGTGGGGGTTTTCGTCCCCCACCGCAATGGAGCTGACGCGGCCGCGGTCGCCGACGATTTCTCGCGCGATCGAGGCGTACGTCGTGAGCGACGTGACGACTTTGACGGGAGCGGCCGGGGCAGGCGAGTGCCCGGGCAGCGTGAGCAGAATCGGAATGAGTATCGCAAGCATGTCAGTACGTCTCGTGTTTGTGTGGACCGATCGCCCAGACCGCCTGAATGGCTATCTGGTGATCGTCCGGGTTATTGGCGATCCGCTGCCACTGGTACTGCGCGCGGAGAAAGACCCATTCGCTCTGCCACATCGTGAGCGACGGGATCAGCTGTCTGGTGATGATGCCGAAGTCGGGCGATTCGACGTAGTCGTAGCGGGCGCCGAGGATGAAGCGCTGGTTCAGGCGATAGGTCGAGCTGACGTAGCCGCCCAGCCGCGTCGGACCCGTCCCCGCGTATTCCTTCTTCAGGGCGAACAGCTCGGCCCTGGTCGTCCATTCCCTATAGAGAGCCCGCGCGGGCGGTCGCCACGTGAACCGAGCGTCGAGCCCGCCCACCGTGGTGTGCAGCGCCGAATCGGGCTCGGTGCCATACAAGAATGTCCCGCCCAGCTGCATGTAGGTGGACGACGTGAGCTGCCAGAAATTGAGCAGGTGGCCGAGGAACGTGGGGCGCCCGCCACCCGCGAACAGCTCGGCGTCGCTCGAGCTGGCGGTGAGCTGTGCCGTCAGCTCGTGCGTGCCCAGTCCGCCGAACGCCCGATACAATGAAAGCCCGGTCCCCGACAATCCGTCAGGACCGAGATACGTCGTGAGCGCGAGCGGATACTCGGTCTCCGGCAGCGCATGCAAATGCCAGCGATTGAGCTCGCCGAACTGCTGCCGGAATTTTCCGACATCGAGCCGCAAGCGGCCCGGTAACCCGGTCCAGTAGGCGTACCCTTCCTCGAGGCTGACGTCCGTGTTCTCGATGCTGACGAAGATCTTGGTGTGCGAGTACGGATCGAGTGCCGACTGGAATCCGATCTCGAACTCACGCGGATCGAAGTTGTTGCGCTGCACATCTCCCGGATACGCGTAGGCCCGGACGTCGCCGGTCACCCCGATCTCGGGATTCAGCTGCGACTGATTGCGCTCACGGCCGACGAACGGTGTGTTCGTGGTATCCGCGGCGGGGACCGTGTCCTTCGGTCCCGCCGCCTGACTCGCGGCCGCGCGCAGCGCGGCGAGCTCGTCGGCGGGTGCCGCCTGAGTTGGGCGCGCACCCATCGTCGCGAGCAGGCTGTCGAGCTTTGCGCGAAGCTGCCGAACCTGCGCCGCCAGTGAATCGACTTGGCGCTGGGTCGGTTGTTGACTGCTCGCCGGCGGCACGAACACCGCCATTGCGAACAGCACCGCACACAAGGTGCGTCTCATGGTGACTTCCTCTCTTGTGAATTACCGATTCCGCTGCCCCGCGCTGCGGGGCGTGAGCGATGTCAGGAGAGGGAAAGAGACGGAGGTCCTCGAGCAGGGGCGGTGTGAAGCGTGACGACGGCGAGGCGGAACAGCCGCTCGACCGGAGTGAAGCGGATCGATTCGGAGGAGGCCGGGAGCGTAAAGCTCGGCGGCGTGATGACGCGCGCGCCGGCGTAATGGCACAGCGCGCAGCGCATTTCGTCGTGGAGAATGGCGCACCGCGCATCATGGCTCGCCTCGATGCCCGGCGGCGCCGAAACGACGTCGCGCGCATGCGCGAGCGTAATCGCGCCCCCGCCGAGGGCTTGGACGACGAGCAGGAACAGGAGCGGAATGCGCTTGAGCATGGCCTCTTTCATACGCCGGCGGCGACTCTGGTGTTGCCGCGCGCATACGCGCGCAGGCGCCGCAGCATCCGCCGGTCGTGCCGCAGCGGGTCACCCCGCTTTGGCGTCTCGATAATCTTAACGACTCTCTCTAAATCGGGGTCTCTCATAATGCGGCGGAACGGCTCGGGACCTATGCGGCCTTCGCCGATCCACTCGTGCCGATCCACACGCGATCCCGCCACCGCGCGGGAATCGTTGAGATGCAAGCATTTAAGCAGGTCCAACCCGATCACCCGGTCGAATTCCTCCCATACCCGTGCAACGTTCGCCAGGTCATACCCGACGGCATGCAGGTGCGCGGTATCGAGGCAGAACCCCACGCGAGTCCGAATCCGGTCAGGGAGCGCGTTCCGCAGCTCGCGCAGCTCTTCGAAGCGCGACCCCAGCGCGGTGCCTGATCCCGCGGTGCCTTCAATCCACACTTCGAGATCGCCGGGCACCGATTCGAGACACTCCGCGTAGCCGCGCGCGTTGCGCTCGACCCCCCGACCGCGATCGTCCATGTAATTGCCGGGGTGCGACACGACCGCGCGCAGCCCCAGCGCGCTCGAGCGTTGCAGCTCCTGTTTGAAGCTTTCCAGACTGCGCGCGCGCAGCACCGGCTCGGGCGATGCGAGATTGATCAAGTAACTGTCGTGCGACACGACGGCGTCGATCTTGTGTCGCGCGACTTCGCTGCGAAACCGTGCGATCTGTTCGGCATCGGGCCAGCGCTCCCGCCACTGGTTCGGCGTCTTGGTGAAGAGCTGAATCGCGCTCGCGCGCAGCGCTGCACCGCGCGCCGGCGCCAGCGCCACGCCACCCTGACTCGATACGTGCGCGCCCAGCACTTACGACTCTTCGGTGAACGCGAGCCGCGAGATCAACGGGACGAATCGAAC
>DATMZX010000344.1:0-11842 GCA_035573235.1 Gemmatimonadales bacterium | reverse complement strand
GGGAGGACTGTCCGCCTCGCTCGATCTGCTGGGCGAATCCGTCCTTCACGCCGACGAAGCCGAGCGCGCCTGCCGCACCTATCTCGACGTGCTCGACCGCATTCATGCCGCCAAGGCCAACGCCAACGTTTCGGTGAAGCTCACGCAGATGGGGCTCGACATCGACGAGCAGCTTTGCCTGCGCAACATGCGCGCGATCATCGGCAAGGCGAAGCAGTACGACTCGTTCGTCCGCATCGACATGGAGCAGTCGTCGTACACGGCACGCACCCTGCAGCTGTTCGCCGATAAGTTGTATCCGGAATTCGGCAACGCGGTTGGCGTCGTCCTGCAATCGTATCTGCGGCGCACGGCCGCGGACGTCGACGCGATGATCGCGCTCGGCGCGCGGGTGCGGCTCTGCAAGGGCGCGTACAAAGAGCCGGAGGAGGTGGCGTTTCCGGAGAAGAAGGACGTCGACGCAAACTACGTCGCGTGCCTGGAGCGGCTGATCGAGCGCGGCAACTATCCGGGCATCGCCACGCACGATGTGGCGATCCTCGATCACGCGACCACCTTCGTCAAAAAGCACAAGATTCCCGCCGCGCGTTACGAGTTTCAGATGCTGTACGGCGTGCGGCGCGATCTGCAGTATCGGCTGCATCGCGAAGGGCACAACCTGCGCGTGTACGTGCCGTTCGGGACGCACTGGTATCCGTACCTCATGCGCCGGCTCGCCGAGCGGCCCGCCAACATCGCGTTCATCACGACCAACATCCTCAAAGAGTCGGTGCACCGTCGCCGCTGATGGACGACACCACGCTGGGCGGCTATCAGCAGGTCCACGGACGTCCGCCGGCGTTCGGGGCTGCGGACGGTCAGGCATACTCTGTCGCCACGCTGACCGATGATTCGGGCGAGCCGGGCCGCTACGGCGCGGCCTTGCTGTTCGTGCGCTGGAGCGGCGGCGAGCGGCCGGTGGGCCATCTCGAAACCGACTATCTGGCCTTCGGTGCCACACCCGAGGAGGCGCTCGCGCCGGTGCTCGCCCTGACGCTGGAGCAGGTGAAGGCGCATCTCGACGACTGTGTCGCGAGGCAGCGCGCATGACGCTCCTGAACGGCGTCGTCCTGGCGCGGGTCGCCGGCGGCTATCGGGTCCACACCGATGCCGGCGAAATCGTCGCGACGTTGCGCGGCAAGCTCAAGCACAAAGACGACGACCGCGTCGTGCCCGGCGATGTGGTGGTGCTGGAGGGCTCGACCATCGCCGAGATTCGGCCGCGCCGCTCGGTGCTGGCCCGCCGCGCCGCGCAGGGGAGCAGCGGCGCCGGTCCACGGCGCGCGCAGCCCGTCGCCGCGAACGTGGATCAGGTCATCGTCGTGAGCTCCGCCCGGGACCCGGACCCGAGCCCCCGCATGATCGACCGGTTCCTCGTCATCGCGGAAGCGAACGGCCTTCCGGCCGCGATCGTGCTGAACAAGATCGAGCTCGACCGCGCCATCGAAGAGAGTCTGGCTCGCCGCTTCAAGACCGCCGACTACCAGCTGCTCGCGACGTCAGTGAAGCAGGATGAAGGACTGGCCGCGTTGCGGGACCTGCTGCGCGGCCGGCACTCGGTGTTCACCGGCGCGTCGGGCGCCGGGAAATCGAGCCTGCTGAACGCCTTGGAGCCGGGTCTCAAGCTGCGGGTGGGGGCGATCAGCGAGAAATGGCGCACCGGCAAACACACGACCACCGCCGCCGAGCTGGTACCGATCGCGGGCGTCGGCTACGTCGTCGACACACCGGGCCTGCGGGAAGTCGGCGCGTGGGGCATCGATCCGAACGAGCTGGGCGCGTGCTTTCCGGAGTTCCGGCCCTATCTCGATCAATGCCGCTTCGACAACTGCCGCCACCTCGCCGAGCCGGGCTGCGCCGTGCGCGCCGCGCCGCCCGAGGCGATCGACCCCGATCGTCTGGTGTCGTACGCGCGGATCTACGAAGAGGTCAGCGAGCCTTCCTGGTCCAGCGGCCGGCGTCGCGGGAGGTGACCTTGGCCATCATCTGCGCGAACGCATCATCCAGGTCGATCTGCTGCGAGTTGGCGAGGCAGATGACGACGAACAGAATGTCGGCCAGCTCCATCGCCATCGAGCCGGGCGGCTCGTCGGCTTTCTTCTTCTTTGGTCCGAACTGATGGTTCACTTCTCTGGCCAGCTCGCCGACCTCTTCAGCGAGGCGCGCCACATTCACGAGCGGCGGGAAGTAGCCCTCTTCGAACTGATCGACCCAGGCATCCACGGCCTGCTGTGCATCACGAAAGCTCATGACTGACCTCGTCGCGCCGTTTCGGGGCGAGCGCTATGCGGCTGTGCAGAAGCTGAGCCGCCTGATCGCGCCGCCGTATGACGTCATCGATTCCGCCGAGCGCGCCCGGTACGCCGCGCTCGACGCAGACAATATCGTCCACGTCATGCTGCCGGAAGCGCCGCCGGGTCGTCCCGAGGACGAGCGTTATCGCGCCGCGGCGGACCGCCTTGCTGCTTGGCGCAAGAGCGGTGTGTTGCAGCGCGATCCAAATCCGGTGCTGTATGTGATGGCCCAGGACTTCACGTTGCCCACGGGTGAGCAGCGCACGCGACGCGGCGTCTTCGCCGCCGTTGCTGCCGAGGGGTACGAGCCGCGGCGCGTGCGCCCGCACGAGCACACGCACGCGGGGCCAAAGGCCGATCGCCTGGCGCTGATGCAGGCGACGGCGACCAACATCGAGTCGATCTTCCTGCTCGCGCCCGACAAAGATCGCTCGCTCGCCCGTGCGCTGGCTGACAGCGGGAAGTCGAAGCCCGATGCGACCGCCGAGCTGAACGGAGTCGGCATCCGGCTCTGGATCGTGCGGGACCCTTCCCACTTCCCCCTTCCCCCGTCCCCCTTATACATCGCCGACGGCCACCACCGGTACGAAACCGCGAGCGCGTACGCCAAGGAGAATCCGGCGGCCGATCGTGTGCTCGCGCTGATCGTCTCGGCCGAGGATTCGGGGCTGGCGGTGCTGCCCACGCATCGCGTGATTTTCGGCGCGGGGCGGGATCTCGAGCACGTGCTGCCCCATTGGCGCGATTGGTTCGACATCGTGCCCGTCCCGGCGGGCCGCGATCCCGTCGAGACGCTCGCCGCATTGGGACGCGAGCGCACGGCATGCATCGTCGCCGATCGCACGCGGATGATCGCGCTGGTCATGCGCCCGGGCGCGCTGCCGGATCGCCTCCCCGCCCTCGCGCAAAGCGAGGCGGTGCGCGACCTGGATGTCGCGCGCATCGAATCGCTGGTCGTCAAAGAGATTCTGGGGTCCGGGACGACGACGCCCACGCTGCGCTACATCGCGGACGCGAAGCAGGCGCTCGACACGGTGCGACATGGAGGCGCGGCACTCGCGGTGCTGCTCAATCCGACGAAGGTGGAGCAGGTCTTTGCCGTCGCGGACGCCGGCGACGTAATGCCTCCCAAGTCGACCTATTTCATTCCGAAGGTGCCCAGCGGACTAGTCTTGCGGCCCTTGTCGTAGCGCGGCGATCAGCGCTTTACAGAACTGCGGCAGGTCTGCCGGCGTGCGCGAGGAAATCAGATTGCCATCCACGACCACCGCGCTGTCTTCCCAGATGACGCCGGCGTTTTCCATGTCGTCCTTGATGGCGCGGACGCTGGTGGCGCGTTTACCCTTGAGAATCCTGGCCGAAATCGGCACCCATCCCGCGTGACAAATGAAAGCGACGGGCTTGCCCGCCTGGTAGATCTCGCGGGTCAGCTGCAGGCACTTGTCCGAGCGCCGTAGTTGGTCGGGCGCGAAGCCGCCGGGAATGACGAGGCCGTCGAAATCGGCCGAGGAGACCTGATCGATATTGGTGTCGACGGTGACGGGATAGCCGCGTTTGCCGGGGTAGGTCTTCTCGCCCATTCCGGCCACCGTGGTGCTCGCGCCTTCCTCTTCGAGCCGGATCTTTGGGTACCACAGCTCGAGATCCTCGTACAGCGGCGCCGCGAAAAACAGGATGCGTTTGCCTTTGAGAGTCATCCTCGGAACCTATATCTTTGCCCGCCGTGAGGCCACGCCAGCAGATCCTCGACAATCTCGAGTCGGTGTATCGAGAAGCCTACGATCGCGCCAAAAAATTGGGCGACGACCGTCGCATGACGGACCTCGACGCCGCCTACCAGCGCGAGCAGCTGCTGCTCGAAGTCTTGCTGGACATCCGCGACGGGCTCGGAAGAACGGCCCCCGCCCCCAAGGCGGCACCGAGCGCCGATCCCATGGCCGCGCTCGACACGCTGCGCCGCATCACCAAACTGCGCTAGGAGAAACCGCTTGCGTCGCGCGTCATGCGTCATCGCGCTCTCGGTGCTCGCCGCCTGCTCCCCGAAGGCCGACATCGTCATTCACAACGGCCGCGTCTGGACCGGGCTCTCCACCGGCCGCGGTCAGCCGGGCGCCGTCGCGATCCGCGGCGACCGGATCCTCGCGGTGGGCGATTCGGGCGAGATCGCGCGCTACGTCGGCTCGAAAACCCAAGTCGTCGATGCGGATGGCGGCCTGATCATGCCGGGCTTCGCCGACGGGCACACGCATTTCATCAGCGGCGGATTTCAGCTCGCGTCGGTCAACCTGCGCGATGCCGCGACGCCGCAGGAGTTCGTGCGCCGTCTCAAGGAATACGCCGCGCGCCTCAAGCCGGGCGAATGGATCACCGGCGGCGACTGGGACCACACGCTGTGGCGTGGCACGCCGCTGCCGCAACACAGCTGGATCGACTCGGTCACCCCGAACAATCCCGTCTTCGTGAATCGGCTCGACGGTCACATGGCGCTCGCCAACAGCGCTGCCATGCGTGCTGCTGGGATCACGCCGGCTACGAAAGCCCCTTTCGGGGGAGAAATCACAAGCGGAGGAGTCTTCAAAGACCAGGCCATGAGCCTGATCGGCCGCGCGATCCCCGACCCTTCTCCCGAGCAACGCGACTCGGCACTGGCTCGCGCGTTGGCGCACGCGGCTTCGCTCGGCGTCACTGCCACATCGCACGTGTCGGCCTCCTGGGCCGACCTCGCGAGCTATCGTCGGCTCAGGCAAGCCAACCGTCTCACGATGCGCGCGTTCCTCTACTTCCCGCTCGAAGACTGGCGCGCTGTGGCCGAGAGCGTGAGTCGCGGCGGCGCGGGTGACGACTGGATCAGGATCGCGGGGGTGAAGGGATTCATGGACGGCTCAGCCGGCTCGCGCACAGCCTACTTCTTCGAGCCGTTCTCCGACTCGGCCGGCTATCGCGGCCTGATGCAGCAGCCGGAATCCGACATGCGGGCCTGGGTCGGGAGCGCGGACTCGGCGGGCCTGCAGATCGCCGTGCACGCGATCGGCGACCGCGCCAACGCGATCCTGCTCGCGATCTACGACAGCGTCACGCACGCGCACGAGCCGCGCGACCGCCGCTTCCGGATCGAGCACGCCCAGCACCTGCGCGCCGAGGACATCCCCAAGTTCGGCGCGCGCCGCGTCGTGGCGTCGATGCAGCCCTATCACGCGATCGACGACGGCCGCTGGCTGGTCGTCCGCATCGGGCCGGAGCGGATCAAGACGACGTACGCGTTCCGCACGCTGCTCGACAGTGATGCACCGCTGGCGTTCGGCTCGGACTGGACCGTCGCGCCGCTCGATCCGATGCTCGGCGTGTACGCGGCCGTGACCCGCCGCACGCTCGACGACAAGAATCCCGGGGGGTGGGTGCCCGAGCAGAAGATCACGGTCGGCGAGGCCCTGCGCGCCTACACCTACGGCAACGCCTGGGCGACGTTCAACGAGCAGAAATGGGGGACGCTCGCCCCGGACCGGTTCGCCGACATCGTGGTGCTGGACCGCGATCCGTTCGCGGTGCCGCCGGAATCCCTCGGCACGATCAAGCCCCGCTACACCTTCGTAAGCGGAAAGCTGGTCTTCCAGAAGGCGTTATGACTCAAATCACGACCGAGCGCTGCTCGTGGGGCGGCGCAGCTTCGGAAAAGCGTTAATGCAGTCGATTTTCTTCCTGCCCTCGGGCGACAACGTGTGGCTCACCGTTGGTCGCGTGATCACGCCGAGTGGCCGGGTCATCCAGCGGCGTGCCGATTTCGGCACCGCTGCCGGTGCGGCCGACTCAGGATTCGATGATGCCGTGTCCGACAGCGTGGCGCAGACGCTCCCAGCGACTGCCGCGGGGAAAACAGCGTGGCTGACCGCCGAAGCGGAGTGGCGCGCGAAGGTGCTGCCGCCATTCCTCGCCCGCGTGCGCTCTCATCTTGCCGTCAGCGCCGTCACCGACAGTCTGCTGGATGCGCGTCTGGCCCGCATTCTCGCGACCCGGGTCGCCGAGGTGCGCTGGGGTCCCGACGCGCGTGAGGAATTCCTGCTCCGCAACGATCGAACCGTGCGCGTCGCGCTCGAACAATTCCCCCGATTGAGCGAATTGTTGCAACCAAAGCCCTGAGCTAGTTTTCAGCATGGCAACTCGCGCACGAGCGGCTCGGAAGCCGTCTTCCCCGTCCGGGTCCTCAGCCACGCTGACCAAAGCCGAGCTCCTCGACATCTACCGGCTGATGTTCCTGTCGCGCCGGATCGACGACAAGGAGATTTCGCTCAAGCGCCAGAACAAGATTTATTTTCAGATTTCCGGCGCCGGCCACGAAGCGGTGCTCGTCGCGGCCGGCAAGGTTCTTCGCCCCACCTACGACTGGTTCTATCCCTACTATCGCGACCGCGCCCTCTGTCTCACTCTCGGCATGACCCCAACCGAGATGTTCCTCTCGGCCGTGGGCGCCGCCGAGGACCCGAACTCGGGCGGACGGCAGATGCCGTCGCATTGGGGCCACAAAGAGCTCAACATCGTCAATCAGTCGAGCCCCACCGGCACACAGTTCCTGCAGGCCGTGGGATGCGCCGAGGCGTGGCTCCGCTACCACCGGATCGGCGATATCAAGGACAAGCCGATTCACGGCGACGAGGTCGTGTACTGCTCCGCCGGGGACGGGACGACGAGTGAAGGCGAGTGGTGGGAAGCGATGAATACCGCGAGCAATCTCAAGCTTCCCGTCCTGTTTCTCATCGAAGACAACAAGTACGCGATCTCCGTTCCGATCGAGGTGCAAACGGCGGGGGGCTCGGTATCGAAGCTCGTAGCCAACTTCCCTAACCTGCTGGTGCAGGAAGTGGACGGCTGCGATCCGGTCGCCTCATATGACGCGCTCAACCGAGCCGCCGATTGGTGCCGGGCGCGCAAAGGCCCGGCGCTGGTGCACGCGCACGTGACGCGCCCGTACTCCCACTCGCTCTCGGACGACGAAGTCCTCTATAAGCCGACGCGCGAGCGCGAAGAGGAAGCCAAGCGCGATCCCGTCGCGGTGTTCCCCAAGCGGCTGATCGAAGACGGGGTCGCGACCGAATCGGAGATCGAGGCGATCAAGGCCCAGGTCGAGGAAGAGATTCAGGTCGCGGCCGACATGGCGCTCGCGTCGCCGCCGCCCACGCCGGAGTCCGCGCTTCAGTTCGTGTACTCCCCCGACGTCGATCCCACGTCGGAGCAGTTCGATACCGAAGACGATCCGCACTTCACCGGCGAGCCCACCACGATGGTGGACCTGCTCAACGCGTGCATGAAGGACGAGATGACGCGCGATCCGCGCATCGTCGTCTTCGGTGAGGACGTGGCCGACGTGAGCCGGGACCAGTACCTCAAGGAAGTGAAGGGCAAGGGCGGCGTCTTCAAGGTGACCTGGGGGCTGCAGCGCCAGTTCGGCAGCGATCGCGTGTACAACTCTCCGCTCGCCGAGGCAAACATCGTGGGCCGCGCGATCGGCCTCGCCACGCGCGGGCTCAAGCCGGTCGTCGAGATCCAGTTCTTCGATTACATCTGGCCCGCCTATCATCAGCTGCGTAACGAGCTCGCCACGCTGCGCTGGCGCTCGAACAACACCTTCAGCGCGCCGGTTGTGGTTCGCGTCACGTACGGTGGGTACCTGAAGGGCGGCGCCGTCTATCACTCGCAGACCGGCGCGGTCGTGTTCACGTCGCTGCCGGGGCTGCGCGTCATCTGTCCCTCGACGGCGCTCGATGCGAACGGGCTGCTGCGCACCGCCATTCGCAGCGACGACCCGGTTCTCTTCCTCGAGCACAAGCACCTCTACCGCCAGACCTACAACAAAGCCCCCAATCCCGGTCCCAACTTCATGATCCCCTTCGGCAAGGCGCGCGTCGCCCGCGAAGGGACGAGAGTGACGCTCGTGACGTACGGCGCGGTCGTGCAGCGCGCGCTCGTGGCGGCGAAGGAAGTCGAAGAGAAAGACGGGATCAGCGTGGAGGTCATCGATCTCCGCTCGCTTTCCCCCGTCGATTGGGAAACGATCGAGGCGTCGATTCGCAAAACCAACCGCGTGATCATCGCCTACGAGGATTCGCTCTCGTGGGGCTATGGTGCCGAGCTCGCGGCGCGCATCGCCGACCAGTGCTTCGCGTGGCTCGATGCGCCGGTGAAACGCGTCGCGTCGACCGACACCTTCGTCGGCTACGCTCCGGTACTCGAGGATTACATCCTGCCCCAGGTGGAGGATCTCGCGCAGGCCATGCGTGAGCTGCATGCGTTCTAGGCCGGCGCTCCTGTACAGCTTTCTCTTCTTTTTGTCGGGTGCGACCGGGCTCGTCTACGAGCTGCTCTGGGTCCGCGTGCTGTATCAGTCGTTCGGCTCCACCATTCAATCAGTGACGACGGTCGTGGCCGCATACATGGGGGGCTTGGGGCTTGGGGCCTGGGGATTTGGGCGTATCGCGGACCGCTCCCCGAACCCCGCGCGCCTGTACGGCCGGCTGGAGATCGCTATCGGCATCTTCGGCATCCTCTCGCCGCTCGTGCTCGGATTGGCGCACTGGATCTACCTCGGCACGGCGGGCGCACTCGCGCTCGGCGGCGCGGCGAGCGTCGCATTGCGGTTCGGACTCGCGGCGTTCGTGCTCCTGATTCCGACGACGATCATGGGCGGGACGCTGCCGATCCTCACGCGAGCGCTGATGGGCGAGGATCGCGGCCTGCTCAAGGCTTCGCTTGGGCGCTTGTATGGATTGAACACACTGGGTGCGATGGTCGGCACCGCAGTCGCGGGGTTCTTCCTGATCGAGTTTGTCGGTGTGCGCGCGTCATTGTGGGCGACCGCGCTGGTCAATCTCGCCATCGGCGTCGCCGCGATTCGATTTGGTCGCGAGACGATGGTCTCGGAAACGCCCGAGTCCCCAGTCCCGAATCCCGAGTCCCGTGATCATCTCTACACCGCCGCGCTCATTCTCCTGGGCCTCACAGCCTTCGCATCACTCCTGGACGAAATCGCGTGGACGCGCGTCCTCGTGATGCTCGTTGGCGGCTCGACCTACGCCTTCACGCTCGTCCTGCTCGTGTTCCTGCTCGGCATCGGCCTCGGCAGCGTAATCGTGGCCCGGCGCAGCATGCCGCGCGCCGACACGGCGGCGAGCGCGGCGCTGGCACAGGGGATCACCGGGATCGGAGCTGCCGCGCTGTTTCTCTTTTTCGGCATGCTGCCGAGCTACATCATCGCGGTTTTCCAGATCACCAACGCGAGCGCCGCCGCGCGCCTGCTGCTCATGGGCGTGGCTATTGGCGCGGTCGTCCTGATCCCGGCGATCGGGATGGGCATGAGCTTTCCACTGCTCACGGACCTGGCGACGCGCAGTCGCCGGGCGCGCGGCGCTGACGTGGGATCCGCGTATGCGATCAACACCATCGGCAGCATTCTGGGCGCAGTCCTGACGGGATTTGTCCTCGTCGTGGCGCTGGGGACGCAGGCGACGCTGCGGGTGGGACTGTTGATCAATGCACTGGCGGCCCTCACTCTCGCCGTGCTGGCCGCGCGCGGGATCGCCGAGGCCAGCGCCGACGATCGGCGGCTGCGCGCTCGGGTGCTCGCGGGCGGCGTCCTCGGCATGCTGGCCCTGGTCGCCGCGATTTCGGCGCCCGGCTGGAGTACGCGTCTGATCGATCTGGGCCCCACGATCTACGCGCGCCAACCCATGGACAGGGCCGCGCGGCAGCGGTTTTTGGAGCACCGCGGCGCGCGCCAGCTGTCGTTTCGCGAGGGTCCCAACGCCACAGTGAGCGTCTGGGAAGGCGAGGCGGGACGCTCGCTGCGCGTCAATGGAAAAGTGGATGCGTCGGACCGCGGCGACATGGACACGCAAATCATGGTGGGGCTCGCCCCGCTCGTGGCCCGCCCTCACGCGACGTCGGCGTTTGTCATCGGTCAGGGAACCGGAGTTTCGACGCTCGTGCTCGCGAGCGCGCCGGGGATGGCGCGCGTCAAGGTCGTCGAGATCGAGCCGGCGGTCCTGGCCATGGACAGCCTGTTCCATTCGGTAAACGACAGCGTGCTGACGCGGCGGAATGTCGAAGCCGTGGTCGATGACGCCCGCAGCGCGCTGCAGCTGGATCGCACGCGCTACGACTTGATCGTCTCCGAACCGTCCAATCCCTGGGTGGCCGGGATCGCCACGCTGTACACTCCCGAATTCTTCCGCATCGCCAGGTCGCGCCTCGCCGATGACGGGATCTTCGGTCAGTGGATTCAGCTGTATCAGCTGCCGCTGCCGATCGTCGCCGGCATCGTGAGCAGCCTGCGCGAAGTGTTTCCGCACGTGAACGTGTGGTTCGGGGGGACGTCGGACCTCGTCGTGCTCGCGTCGGCGCGGCCGATCTCGTACGACCGGCAGTGGATCGCGCAGCTCCTGAATCCGGGCGGCCAGCTGTATGGACTCGGACACGAGTGGCTCAGCATCGATTCGCCCGATCAGTATTTCGGGCGGATGCTGCTCGGCGACTCCGGTGTGTCCCGTCTCATCACGCGAGCGGAATTTCATCACACGGACGACCGGCCCAGGCTCGAGTTCGTGGCCGCGCGGCGCTTCCTCGATCCGGGCGCCGCGGCGTATGCCGTTTTCGATTCGCTCGTGCAAATCGGCAGGCGGGACGACAACACCTCGCCGTTCGCGCTGCTGCGGATTCTCGCACAGCGTCGTGGCGACGCGGGCGTGTTGCCCTACCTCGAGGGCGCGCGCCGCGCGCAGCCGGAGGATGCCGAGTGGATCGTGCGCATGGCCGGGATTCGCCTCGCGCTGGGCGACACCGCTCGCGCCGATTCGCTGCTCGAAGCCTCCCTCGCCCACGGACCGCGCGCTGACGCGCTCACGACCCGCGCGCTGCTCGCCGCGGTTCGCAGCAAGCCGCTCGCGACGCTGCGGCTCAGAGAAGCGCTCGCCGCCGGTGGGGATACGGCCCAGGTGCGGGCCGCGCTCGCGCTGATCTCCGCGCGCGCCGAGCGCTGGGATGAAGCGGCGGCGCAGGCGCGCGGTTCATTGGCCGGGGCGCGCGGAACGTTTCGTCATCCCTATCCGGGCGAATTCCTCAGCCAGGCGCTGGGACAGATCGCGATCGACGCGCCGGCGGCTCTGGCGGACAGTGTGTTGCGATATGCCGTGAGCCGGCGGCCGGGATCAGCCCGCTATCGCGAGCTGGCGGCCGTTGCGGCGCTGCGGGCCGGCCGCTGCGAGGACGCCGCGGCTGGTCTCTTGGAGCTGCTCGATTTTGCGATGGATCGGGCTAATGGGCCGGCGCTGGTGCGCGACTGCTGGACCGGCCAGGGTCTTACGGGGGCGGGTTCCGCGATCCCCGGCGCTGTGGCACGGCCGGGGACGGCGGAGCAGCCCCGCCGTTGAGCACGTCGCGGATCTCTCCGGCGGCGGCAATGGCGTGATCGACGTCCCGTGACAGCGCGCGCGCCTGCTGCGTCGCGTGCGTCAGATCGCTGAGCA
>DATMZX010000343.1:0-21854 GCA_035573235.1 Gemmatimonadales bacterium | reverse complement strand
GCCGAGCTGGGCTGGATCGACGGCGAGACCGCGATCATCGAAAGCGCCTCGGCCTGCGGCCTCGCGCTCGTGGAGCCGGAAGACCGCGATCCGATGCGCACCACGAGCCGCGGCGTCGGCGAGCTGATCTGGACGGCTGCCGATCGCGGGGCCAGGACCATCGTCGTCGGACTCGGCGGCACGGCGACCGTCGATGGCGGTACCGGTGCCGCGCGCGGGCTCGGCTGGACGTTCGAGAACGCGGCCGGCGAGCCGCTGTTCGAGGGAGGTGGCTCCCTGACCGAGCTCGCGACGTTTGGTCCCGGCTGGGGTCTCGCGGCGCGCGTCGTCGCGCTCGCGGACGTGGAGACGCCGCTCGTCGGACCAGATGGCGCCGCCGTGGTCTTTGGTCCTCAGAAGGGCGCACGGCCCGATGAGATTCCGCAGCTGTCGGCCGGTCTCGAAAGGCTTGCCGAGCTGTGGGCGCAGTCGGGGCGGCCCGACCTGGGACGCTTGCCGAGGGGCGGTGCTGCCGGCGGTCTGGGGGCCGGTCTCGCTTTTTTTTCCAAAGCCGAGCTCGTCGGCGGTGCCGAGTGGGTGTTGGAACGGGCCGGCTTCGATGCGGCGCTGGCCAAGGCCGACCTCGTCATCACGGGTGAGGGAGTCTTCGATAAGACGTCGCTGGTGGGGAAGGCGCCCGGCGAGGTCGTCCGCAGGGCCCAGGCCGCCCGGAAGAAGATCGCCGTCATCGCGGGGAAAGTGGACGGCCTGATCGGGGTCCACACCGTGGGAGGGGACGGCGCGCCGGGGCCGCTCGATCCCCGGGCGCTGGCTCAAATGGCGGAGCAGGTCGCGCGCGAGGCGCTGCACCTTTAACTTCCGCTCGCTATGTCTCCCGCTACAACCGCCGACAAGACCATGGATAAGCTCGTCTCGCTGGCCAAGAGACGCGGCTTCGTCTTTCAATCTTCAGAGATCTACGGTGGCCTCGGCTCCGTGTGGGATTACGGTCCGCTGGGTGTCGAGCTCAAGAAGAACATCAAAGAACGCTGGTGGCGCTCGATGGTGCACGAGCGGCACGACATCGAAGGCCTCGATGCCGCGATCCTGATGCATCCCAAGGTCTGGGAGGCGTCGGGGCACGTCTCGGGATTCACCGATCCGCTGGTCGACTGCAAGCAGTGCAAGAACCGCTTCCGCGCCGACGATCCCAAGATCAAAGGGACCCCCGGCCAGCCCGACGCCCAGTGTCCCGTCTGCGGGATGAAAGGCACGCTCACCGCGGCGCGGCAGTTCAATCTGATGTTCAAGACGTTCATGGGCCCGGTCGAGGAGCAGGCGGCGGTGATCTTCATGCGTCCCGAAACGGCGCAGGGGATCTACGTCAACTATCTCAACGTGCTGCAGTCATCGCGCCAGAAGATTCCGTTCGGGATCGCGCAGGTCGGCAAGGCGTTCCGCAACGAGATCACCCCCGGCAATTTCATTTTCCGCACCCGTGAGTTCGAGCAGATGGAGATGCAGTTCTTCGTCAAGCCGGGCAGCGAGAACGAGTGGTTCGAGTTCTGGCGCGCGGAGCGGATGAACTGGGTCAAGGAACTGGGGATCAGGGACGAGAAGCTCCGCTGGCATCAGCATGGCAAAGACGAGCTCGCGCATTACGCCAAGGACGCCTACGACATCCAGTACGAGTTCCCGTTCGGTTGGAACGAGTTCGAGGGAATCCACAACCGGACCGACTTCGATCTGACGAACCATCAGAAGCACGCGGGCAAGAAGCTCGAGTACCTCGATCCCAAGACGAACGAGCGGTTTCTCCCGTACGTCGTCGAGACGTCGGCCGGCGCCGATCGCACCACGCTCGTGGTGTTGTGTGACGCGTACCGCGAAGAAGAAGTGCGCGGCGAAGAAGCGGCGGAGGGCGGCGAAACGCGCGTCGTTCTCAAACTCAAGCCGTCGATCGCGCCGCTCAAGGCGGCCGTCTTCCCGCTCGTCAACAAGGACGGCATGCCGGAGCTCGCGCACACGATTCACGACGATCTGCGCAAGCACTTCAACGTGTTCTACGACGACGGCGGATCGATCGGCCGCCGTTACCGTCGCCAGGACGAGGCCGGCACGCCGTTCGGCATCACGATCGATGGCCAGTCCACGCAGGACCAGACCGTCACGGTCCGCGATCGCGACACGCTCAAGCAGGATCGCGTTGCCGCCGGCCAGCTCGTGGAGTATCTGAACCGCAAACTCGCTGGGTGATCAGATGAAGCGTGTCCTGGTCGAGTGCCGCGATCTGTTTTTCAGGGGAAAAATTCAGGCGCTGCTGGGAGCGGCGGGCGGGGCGGTCGCGCGGGAGGATCCGCTCGACCTGGCCGTGCTCGAGCTGGGCAAGCCGGGCGTCGACGAGCGCATCCGTGACCTCGTGCGGCGCGGCATCCCGGTCGTCGCGTTCGGCTCCCACGTGGATGTCGAGGCCCTGCGGGCCGCCCGCAACGCAGGAGCGCGCGCCGTGCCGAATTCCGAAGTGGAATCGACACTGCGCGCGCTCTTGTAGCTGATCTGCTGTAGCTGATCTGCGTTACTTCTGGACGTCGAACTCTTTCGTTCCCGCGCTCGCGCCGTTCAGCGTTACCTCGAGCCGATAATGCCCCACGGGAAAGCCGTCGGGCTTCGAGATATGAAACTCGGTGCGGGTCGCGCCGGTCGGATGGATTTCGCGATCGCCCGTATCGACGACCTGGTTGTCGTTGAAGGTCCAACGCACGCCCAGCGTCGCCGGCGCCGCTCCCTCGGTCGCGACCGAGGCGTAAACGACGTCGCTCGGGCGGAAGGTCGTGGTCTTGTCCTTGATCGTCAGGTCCGCGTTGATGCCGCGGCCCAGCTCGATGTCGGTAACGGAGATGGTATTGGTGCCAGCGCGGTTCTCGCCGCCAGCGCGGTTCTCGCCGCCACTCGCTTTGCGGCCACAAGCCGCGGCGATGACGAGCGAGGCACAGCCTAATGCAAGCAACGAAACGCGTCGCGTACGCATGGGGGTCTCCTGGAACTACGGCAGACGCAGCGTCTGCCCTGGGTGAATGAGATCGGGGTTCTGGATGATGTCCCGATTGGCGTCGTAGATCTTCCGCCAATCGTTCATGTTGCCGTATACCTGCTGCGCAATCTTCGACAGGCTGTCGCCCGGCTTCACGGTATAGCTCCGACCTTGCTGGGAGCTTTCGCCCTGATCCGGCGCGGTCGACGAGCTGCCGCCTCTCACGTTGCTGAAGTCTGGGTTTGGCATAATTACCTCCGCCCGGGAGTATCCTTGCGGGGCGGGATGAGATTCAATGCGTCGTTGGGGGGTATTGGAGGACTAAGCCTTTGTCCGTGAAGTGAGGAGTCGCGCGCCCAGTGGTGTACCTTCCCAGCGATGGCTGATCGGAAACGCACAGACGTGATCGTGATCGGCGCGGGCGCGTCAGGGCTCGCGGCGGCGCGCGATCTGTCCCAGGCGGGGTTGCGGGTCACCGTTCTCGAGGCGCGCCCGCGCGTGGGCGGCCGCATTCTCACCGTCCACGATGCGCGCGCACCCGTTCCGCTCGAGCTCGGCGCCGAGTTCATCCATGGCGAGGCGCCCGAGACGCTGAGTGTTGCCGAGGCCGCGGGACTCGCGGTCGTCGAGCTTCCCGATTTGCACGAGATCGTCACCCGTGGCCGTTTCCTGATCAGGGCCGACTTCTGGGACGCGATCGAGCGCATGAACAAGGACCTCGCGCGCCGGGTCGCGCAGCGCGGCGAAGATTTTCCCGTCAGCGACTACCTCGACTCCCGAGGCGTGCCCCCCGCGCGGCGGCGATTGCTGCTCGATTTCATCCAGGGCTTCCATGCCGCGCACCCCGAGCGCTTGAGCGCCAAAGCGCTCGCCGCGGAGGTGAGCGACACCGGCACCGACAACGATCAGCTCGACAAGCAATTCCGGATCGTGAACGGCGGCGACGCCCTGATGCAATGGCTCCGCCACGGACTCGACCCCGACCGCGTCGAGCTGAAGCTCAGCACCGTGGTCGAAGAGATTCAATGGCAGCGCGGCGAGGTCCGCGTGGCGGGCGAGCGGGCACGCGCGGCGATCGTGACGCTCCCGGCGGCCGTGCTGAAGGCCGGCACGGTCAAGTTCGAGCCGGAGATCCCCGCCAAGAAGCGCGCGCTCGAGCGGATCGAAACGGGCCACATCTTCAAAATCGTGCTGCGATTCCGGCGCGCCTTCTGGGAGGATCCGGACTTTCTGAAAGAGCGGCGCGCGCCGGGGAGCGGGGCGCAGGACGGCAAGAGCGTGAACTTCCTGCATGCCCCCGGCGCCGAGATTCCGACGTGGTGGACCGCCCAACCGGTTCGCGGGCCGCTGCTCACGGGCTGGGTGGGCGGCGTCAAGGCAGAGACGCTGCTGTCCGAAGAACCGGCCAACCGCCTGGAGCGCAGTCTGGTCGCGCTGTCCGACGTCCTCGCGATTCCGCGGCGCGAGCTCGACGACAACCTCGACGCCTCGGCATCGCACGATTGGCGCGCCGATCCGTTCGCCCGCGGCGCCTATTCATATATCGGTGTCGGCGGCATGGGGGCGCCCCGGACGCTGGGCCGTCCCGTCGAGGGCACGCTGTTCTTTGCCGGGGAAGCCACGATCCCCGACAAGATCGGCACGGTGGCCGGCGCCCTGGCGAGCGGCCGGCGGGCCGCGCGGGAAGCGCTGCGATCGTTAAAATAGGTCGCATGATCGTCACCAAAACCGTCCTGCTGCTCATCTGCTCGAACGTCTTCATGACGTTCGCCTGGTACGCCCACCTCCGGCACCTGAGCCAGAAGCCGTGGATCGTCGCGGCGCTGGTCAGCTGGGGAATCGCGCTGTTCGAGTACCTGCTGCAGGTACCGGCCAACCGCATCGGACACACACAGCTCGAGCTCGGCCAGCTCAAGATTCTCCAGGAGGTCATTACCCTGGGCGTGTTCGTTCCGTTCGCCGCGATCTATATGAAGGAGCCGGTCCGGCTGAACTATCTCTGGGCCGGCCTGTGCATGTGCGGCGCCGTGTTCTTCATCTTCAAGCGATAAACGCATGGATCGCGACCGGGAGCTGCTCAGGCATTTTCTCGCGGCGATCGCGTACCGCACGCAGAAAGCGCTGCGCGACGCGCCCGATCATTACCCGACCTTCAGCGCCGGAAACCGCGTCCGCACCCCGCTGGAGATTCTGCGTCACATGACGTCGTTGATGGGCTATGTGCGGACCTTCTTCGTGGGCGGCCAATACCCCCGGACGCTGGAGCCGCTGCCGACATTCAAGGACGAAATCGCGCGCTTTCACGAGATGATCGAGGCGGTGGGGACGCTGCTCGCGAGTGACGCGAAGCCCGCGATCAGCACCGAGCAGCTGTTGCAGGGTCCGTTCGCCGATACGATGACGCACGTGGGACAGCTGGCGATGCTGCGCCGCCTGGCCGATGCGCCGGTCCGCCCCGAGAACTTTGTCTTCGCCGACATCCGCGCCGAGCGTCTGCACGCGAATCAGCCGCCACCTGCCAAACCCGACGAGAGCTGGCCGGAAGCGCCTGAAGAGCGCTGACTCATCCCTTTGGATGAGACTAGTCCGTGTACAAGAGGGGAACCCGCGCCCCTGGGAGGGGACTATATGCGACCGGCCGGAATCATCGGCACGTTGTTGATCGTGTTCGGCGCCATCGTACTGATCGTTGGCGGCATTTCGTACGTGAAGGACAGAGACAAAGTCGATTTGGGCGTCGCGACCGTTACGACCGAGCGCCGCGGTTTCGTTCCGCCGTGGGTTGGAGGAGTGGCGCTCCTCGCCGGAGTCGTCCTGCTGTTCGCCGGCCGTCGAACCGGATCACCGTCGATCTAGTATCCCGGGCCTCGGCCTCGGCCGGGGCCCGCTTACTTTTACGCTGTCACATTTCCGGACTCTATGACGACCACCAGCATGGCCGAAACCACCGCCTTTCTATCGACCGGCATCGCCGGTCTCGACAGCATCCTGCACGGCGGTCTCGCGCCCGGTCTGTATGGCGTCGAAGGGGACACCGGCGCCGGCAAGACGACCATGTGCCTGCAGTTTCTGCTCGCCGGCGCGCGCCGCGGCGAGCCGTGCCTCTTCGTCACGTTGTCGGAATCGACGCCCGAGCTGCGCACCATGGCGCGATCGCACGGCTGGACGCTGGACGGCATCGAGCTGCTCGAGCTGATCGGGCCGGAAAAAAGCCTCGAGCGCGACCGCCACTACACGATGTTTCATCCGGCGGAGGTCGAGCTCACCGAGACGACGCGCGCGATTCTCGAGGCGGTGGAGCGGATCAAGCCGACCCGGATCGTGCTCGATTCGGTCGGCGAGCTGCGCATGCTGGCGCAGTCTTCGCTGCGCTACCGCCGCGAGATCATCGCGCTCAAGCAGAACTTCACTGCCAAGGGCATCACGGTCATGATGGTCGATGATCCGAGAGCCGAAATCGCAGATCTGGCGATTGCCAGCATTGCGACGGGAATCATCACCCTGGACCGGGAAGCAACGGAATACGGCGCGTTCCGGCGCCGGCTGCAGGTGCTGAAGATGCGGGGGCGCGAGGTGCGCGAGGGCTACCACGACTTCCGGATTCGGCGCGGCGGGCTCGAAGTATATCCGCGGCTGGTCGCGGCCGAGCACAGCAGCTCTTACACCCGCGAATCGATCAAGAGCGGTGTGACGGCCCTCGATGCGCTGCTGGGCGGCGGCCTGGCCCGCGGCACGAGCTCGCTGTTCCTGGGTCCCGCGGGCACCGGCAAGTCGTCACTCGCCGCGCAGTACGCGCGCGCGGCGGCGGCCCGCGGCGAGCACGCGGCGATCTTCCTCTTCGACGAGTCGATTGCGACGTTCGTGGAACGCTCGCGCGGCCTCGGGTTCGACGTCATGCCGCTCGTCGAGTCCGGCAAGCTGGTGCTGCGACAGATCGACCCCGCGGAGCTCTCCCCCGGTGAGTTCAGCTATTACGTCCGCGCCATGGTCGAGGAGTTCGATACCCGCGTCGTGGTCATCGACAGCCTGACCGGCTTTCTCAACGCCATGCCGAGCGAGAGGATGCTCGTGCTGCACCTCCACGAGCTGCTCACCTACCTCGGCGCCAGAGGCGTCACCACGATCATGCTGATGGCGCAGCACGGTCTGGTCGGCGCCACCGGCGAATCTCCGATCGACGCCAGCTATCTCGCCGATACCGTGTTGCTGCTGCGGTTCTTTGAAGCCAGAGGCGAGGTCTCGATCGCGATCTCAGTCATCAAGAAGCGCACGGGAAAGCACGAGCACGCGATTCGGGAGCTGCGCTTCGAGCACGGGGCCATCGCGATCGGTGATCCCATCAAGGATTTCGTGGGCGTGCTGTCGGGAACGCCGCAGCTCGTGTCTGCGGCGTGGGGCCGCCGCAGCAAGCCCCGCGAAGAAGGAAAATGAAGGAGCGGGTGTTGCTGCTCCCGCCCACGTCGCGTGATGCCGAGCTGACGATGGACATCCTGGGCGAGGCGGGGCTGGCCGGGCACGTCTGCAACAGCGTGGACGAGCTGTGCCGGGAAGTCGAGCTCGGCGCGGGCGCGGTGTTGGTGACCGACGTGGCGTTGGGCGATGTCGATCCGCAGCCGCTGGTGGAGGTGATCCAGCGGCAGCCGGCCTGGTCCGATTTGCCGATCGTGCTCTTGTCGCCGCTCGGCGCCGACTCTCCCACCGCGGTCTGGGCCATGGACGTGCTCGGCAATGTCACCGTGCTCGAGCAGCCCGTCCGCGTCATGACGCTGGTGAGCGCGCTGCGCACGGCGATCAAGGCGCGGTTGCGCCAGTACGAGCTGCGCGACCGCATGCAGGCGCTCCGCAATTCCGACAAACAAAAGGACGAGTTCCTCGCCACGCTGTCGCACGAGCTGCGCAATCCGCTCGCGCCGATCCGCAACGCGCTCCACATCCTGCGGCTCGCGGGCGCGGACGAGCAGACGCGCGCGCGGGTCATCGACACGATGGAGCGCCAGACCGCCAACGTCATTCGGCTCGTGGACGACCTGCTCGAGCTGTCGCGCATCAACGAGGGCCGGATCGAGCTGCGCAAGGAGCGCATCAAGCTGCAGTCGATCTTACGCAGCGCCCTCGAAGCGAGCGCGCCGCTGGTGGAGGCGGCCGGTCACGAGCTGGTCGTGCATCAGCCCGAGCAGCCCATCCTGTTGCACGCCGATCCGGTCCGCTTGATCCAGGTGATCTCGAATCTGCTGAACAACGCCGCCAAGTATTCCGAGCGCGGCGGCAAGGTGATTCTCACCGCGCGCAGCGCGGGGACGGAAGCCGTGATCTCGGTGCGCGACAGCGGCATCGGGATCCCTCCGGAAATGCTGGACCGGATCTTCGAAATGTTCGTTCAGGTGGACACCTCCCTGGAGCGCACGCGACAGGGTCTCGGCATCGGTCTCACGCTGGTGAAACGGCTCGTCGAGCTGCATGGCGGCGACGTCCAGGCGCGCAGCGAAGGACGGGGCAAGGGGAGTGAATTCATCGTGCGGCTGCCCGCGTTCACCGATCAGCGCGCCGTGAAGGACGGCCCGCCGGCGCCGGCGCCGGCCGGGAATGAGCGTCGCCGCACCGATCTCGTGCGATTTCGGATTCTCGTCGTGGACGATCACCATGACTCCGCCGAAAGCCTGGCCACCCTGCTGCGCTTGCTCGGTCATGAGGTGCGCGTCGTGTACGACGGCCCGGCGGCGCTGGAGACGGCGCGTACGTTCAAGCCGCAGGTCGGGCTGTTGGATATCGGCATGCCCGGGATGGACGGCGTCGAGCTGGCGCGGCGGCTGCGAAACGACCCCGAGCTGAAGGACGCTCTGCTCGTGGCCCTGACGGGGTACGGCCGCGATGAAGACCGCCAGCGCTCCTCCGAGGCCGGATTCGACGCGCATCTCGTGAAGCCGGTCGACGTCCCCGCGCTCAATGCGCTGCTCGCCCAGCGCGCCGTGCCGGGACCGGCGCCGGTCTCGATTCCCTCATGAAGATCCGACCGCCCCTGTTCCTGCGGCTGGCCTGGCTGGCGATGACGGGATGGTCCAAGGACAACGTGCCGCGGCTCGGGGCCTCGCTCGCGTACTACACGCTCTTTGCCGTGTCGCCGATTCTCGTGATTGCGATCGCGATCGCCGGCTCGGTGTTCGGCGAGGAAGCGGTGCGCGGCCGGATCGTCTCGCAAATCGACGGGCTCGTGGGCCGGCAGGGCGCCGAGGCCATTCAGGCGATTCTGCAGGGCGCGCACCACAACCAGAGTGGAACGCTCGCGCTCATCATCGGAACCGCCACGCTCGTGATCGCGGCCAGCGGCGCCTTTCTCGAGCTGCAGCACGCGCTGAATACGATCTTTCAAGTGAAACAGGACACGAAGAAGTCGGGGCTGCAGCGGCTCATTCTGAGCCGGCTGCGCTCCTTTGGACTGGTCTGCTCGATTGGATTCCTGCTGATGGTCTCGCTGCTCGTCAGCGCCGCGCTCGCGGCGCTGTCAGCCCGCGTGGCGGCCGCCGAGCTGGTCGGGCCGTGGCTCTTGAAAGCCACCGACATCACCGTCTCGCTGGCCGTGATGACGCTGCTGTTCGGGATGATCTACCGGGTGCTGCCCGACGTGCGGCTCGCCTGGCGCGACGTCTGGACCGGCGCCCTGGCCACGGCGCTGCTGTTCGACATCGGGAAGTTCCTGATCGGGCTGTACCTGGGGCAATCGAGTGTGGCGTCGAGTTATGGGGCCGCCGGCTCGATCGTGGTGCTGCTGGTCTGGGTCTACTACTCCGCTCAAATCATCCTGCTCGGCGCCGAGTTCACGCGGGTGTATGCGGAGCACCGCCGCGGGGGCGCGGCGCCCAAGGCGAATCACCTCGCGCGCCGGGATCCAGAGGCCCACCCCTCCGCGCCCAAACCGGCGACCTGACCTCAGGAACTCCGCCGGAGACGCGGGGTCATGTAAGCATGGCAAAATGCGAAGTGTGCGGTAACGAATACCACCTGTCGTTCGACGTCGTTCGCGATGGTACCACTTACACCTTCGACAGCTTCGAATGCGCGATCCACAAGCTCGCGCCGTCCTGCGATCACTGCGGCTGCAAGATCATCGGACACGGCATCGAGGCCGATGGCACGTTCTATTGCTGCGCGCACTGCGCGCGGGAAAGTGGCGTCACGACCGTCGCCGATCACGGCTAACAGCGGAGGCGGTCATGGCACGATACGGGCGGGCGGCGAGCAAGCGCGTCGAGAGCGCGATGCGGCGCCGCAAGCGCGGGACGTTGCGGAGCGGGAAGGGCGGGCACGGCGGACGGGTGAAGAGCCGCAAGCAGGCGATCGCGATCGGTCTCTCCGAAGCTCGCAAGAAAGGCGCGAAAGTCCCACGCAGACGCGGCTCCCGCTGATTCTTGACACGACCGGTGCCGAGGCGCCTTCTTCAAGGCGTCTTGGACACCGTGTGCTGTTTCTGCGGAATGCCGGTTGCTGAATCCTCCACCGATCCTATCACGCTCCGGAGCGGGGTTGGGACGGGGCTGCCGTGCCATGAGGCCTGTGTGACCGCGCGCGCGATTCCCGTCTCGGCGCTCAAACCGCCCAGCGGCGAAGGCCTGCTCGCCGCCATCGTATCGTCGTCCGACGACGCGATCATCAGCAAGACGCTCGACGGGGTCATCATGTCGTGGAACCGCGGCGCCGAGCGGATTTTCGGCTACACCGCGGAGGAAGCGATCGGCCAGCCGATCATGATGCTGATCCCCGCGGACCGCCATCCCGAGGAAGACATGATCCTTGGGCGCCTGCGTCGCGGCGAGCCGCTCGAGCATTACGAGACGGTGCGCAAGACCAAGGACGGGCGGCTGATCGATATTTCGGTGACGATCTCGCCGGTGTACGACGAAACCGGACAGGTCATCGGAGCCTCGAAGGTCGCGCGGGACGTCACGGTGCAGAAGCGCGTGCAACGCGAGCTGATGGAAGCCGACACGCGCAAAACGGAATTCCTCGCCCTGCTCGCGCACGAGCTGCGCAACCCGCTCGGCCCGATCCGCCATGCGGTGAAGATCCTCCGCGCGCGCGCGCCCAGTCCCGACGAGCTGCAGTGGGCCACGAGCATCATCGATCGCCAGACCGAGCACATGACGCGGCTGGTCGAGGATCTGCTCGACGTCTCGCGCATCACGCGCGGCACGATCGAGCTGCGTCGCGAGCGCGTCGACCTCGCCACGATCATCAAGGCGGCGGTCGAAGCGAGCAGCGCGCTGCTGGAGCGCAACCGCCACCAGCTGAAGGTGACGACGCCCGCGCAACCGGTGTACGTCGAGGGCGACCTGACGCGCTTGACGCAGGTCGTCGCAAACTTGCTCGACAACGCGGCGAAGTACACCGATCCCGGCGGCAAGGTGTGGCTGTCGGCGGAGCGGGAAGGAGACAGCGCCGTCATTCGCGTCAAGGACTCCGGAATCGGGATTCCCGCGGAGGTGCTGCCCCGAATCTTCGACATGTTCACCCAGGCAGGGTTGCCGCTCGAGCGCTCGCAGGGTGGACTCGGGGTGGGACTCGCGCTGGTCGAGCGCCTCGTGCTGCTGCACGGCGGCACCGTGTCGGCCTACAGCGCAGGCGCGGGACAGGGCAGCCAGTTCACGATTCGGCTGCCGCTGGCGCAGGCGCAAAAGGTGCCGGCGATCGAGCGGCGCGAGCCGGTGCTGCCGGCCTCCACGAAGCGCTGCCGCGTTCTCGTGGTGGACGACAACGTCGACTCCGTGGAGAGTCTCGCGATGCTGCTGCGCATGATGGGACACGAGGTCGAGACGGCGAGCGACGGCGCGAGCGGGCTCGAGAAGGCCGCCGCATTCAAGCCCGACGTCGCCATCCTCGATATCGGTTTGCCCAAGGTGAACGGCTACGAGCTCGCGAGGCAGATACGCGAGCAGCAGTGGTCCAAGAATGTGACGCTGGTGGCGCTCACCGGCTGGGGTCAGGAGCAGCATCGGCGGCGCTCGGAGGAATCGGGCTTCAATCATCACCTGACCAAGCCGGTCGAATTCGACGTGCTCCAGGAGATTCTGGCTGCCGCTGACGCCTGCCAGCCACAACGGAACGTCGCCGCGCGCTGACTTCTGGGAGGCGCTATCTTTTTTCGATGCGCCTCATCGTTGCCCTCTGCCTCCTGTCCGCCGCGGTCCCACCGCATCCGCGCTTCCACATTCTCGTCGCGAGCGAGTCGGGCGACATCGTCACCGAGCTGTCCTGGAGCGGGACCGCGCTGACCGTGGAGAAGGTCATTCCGGTGGGACTCATGCCGGCGGACATCGACGGGCCGCACAACGTCGCGGTCGCGCCCGGCGGATCCGCCTGGTACGTGACGATCGCGCACGGCACGCCGTACGGCTCGCTCTGGAAAATGAGCCCGGACAACGACTCGCTGCTCGGCCGCGCCCAGGTCGAGATGTTCCCGACCACGATCGGCCTCACGCCGGACGGCACGCTCGCGTTCGTCGCGAATTCGGACTTTCACGGGGATCATCCCCGCACCAACGTCGTCACGATCGTTCAAACCGAGACGATGACGCCGATCACGAATCTGCCGGCGTGCGACATGCCGCACGGGGTGAAAGTGAATCACGCCGGAACCTCGGTGTACGTGTCGTGCATGAACTCCGACGAGATTCTCGAGATCGATCGCCAGAGCCTGCGGATCAAGCGCCGTCACAAGACGGGCGAAGGCATGGGGCACGCGACCGCTCCAAGCGCCGGACCGCCGCTTCATGCACCCGCGTCCGGCGGTGGGCACGACTGCTCGCCGACGTTCGTGTCGGTTTCCCCTGACGACAAGCGGCTGTATGTCGCCTGCAATCACGGCAACACGCTGCAGGTGCTCGACGCGGGCTCGCTCGAATTGGTCAAGGAAATCCCGGTCGGCGCCGGGGCCTACAACGTGGAGCCGTCGGCGGATGGCCGCTGGATCATCGTGACCAACAAGAAGGCGCAGAGCGTTTCGCTCGTCGATGCGGGTACGCTCATGGAAGTCGCCAAGATCCCGACCTCCAAGACGCTGCCGCACGGCGTGGCGTATTCGCCGGACGGGCAGTGGGCGTTCATCTCCGTCGAGAGCGTCGGGGCCGATCCCGGCGCGGTCGACGTCATCGACCTCACCACCCGGACGCGGGTCGCGAGCATCGCCGTGCCGCGCCAGCCGACCGGCATCACCATTCTCCCGATCCCGGAATGATCCATACGACCACCGTCTCCCTCCCGCCGGCCGAGGTGCTGCAGCGCGCGGAGCAGTTCTTCGCCGAGCGCGTGCCGAACGCGGCGGCGTTCGTGGAAAAACGCGGCGCGAATTTTCTGACGCTGCGCGGGCAGGGCGGGGAGGAGCTCGTCGTCAGCGCCTGGGCCGATTCCGGGACGGGCGGAATCACGCGCGTGCGGGCATCCACGCTGTTCTTCGATCAGGCGCTGGACCGGTTTCTCTCGACCCTGCCGCTCGCGTCGGACGTGGAGGTCGCGTGACCGCGGCCGCCGTGGAGCGCATTCCGGTGCGCGTGATGGTCATGCCCGCATGGGACACCGCAACGATTCAGACTGACGGGTCTACCACCGTCGCGCAGCTCAAGCGCGAAGCCCTGCGCGCGACGCGGAAGACGGCCGCGGACGAGCAGAGCTACATCGTCAAATACCGTGGCGCGCTGGTGCTGGACGAATCGATCACCGTGCGCGCCCTCGGCGCGGGGCCCAACGCGCCCTTTATCGTCCTCCCCGCGCGGCGGCAGCCCGTCCGGTGACGTCGTCGACGTTCACGCGCGGTGTCACGATCTTCGCCGTCGGCTTTCTGCTGCTGAATGCCGTGCTGCTCGCCATGATCGGCCACCTCTTTTGGGCCGGCGTCTGTGTGATCGTCGCCGGTCTCGCGATGGTGGGCTATGTCCGCTATCGCCGCGCCCTGGCCGACCTGGCGGAAGCGCGCAAAGAGATGAAACGCGAGGTGCAGGAGCTTCGCGACCTGCTGCACACGCACCGCCGCACCTGAGTGTCTACGCCGATCGTCTGGAATCCCTCTTGTCGGCACCACTACGCCGGGGCGGGGCATCCGGAACGCCCGCAACGATTCGAAGCCATCCTCGAAGCCCTGCGTCATCCCGCGCTCAAGTCCCACGTCACCTGGGTCGAGGCGAAGCCTGCCGACCGGGCGTCGATCGAGCGCGTGCATCCGCCGGACTACGTGGACATGCTCGAGGCGCTCGCGGCGCGCGGCGGCGGCGCGCTGGACGCCGATACGTTCCTCGGGCCGCGCAGTCTCGAGAGCGTGCTCGCCTCGGCGGGCGCCGCCCTCGGCGCCGTCGAGCAGGGAATGAAGGAAGGCCGCGCGCTCGGAGTCACGCGCCCGCCCGGGCATCACGCGCTCGCTACGCGCGCGATGGGCTTCTGCTTCCTCAATAACGTCGTCCTCGCCGCCCGCCACGCGCAGGCGCTCGGACTCGGGCGCGTCCTGATCGTGGATTGGGATGTGCACCACGGCAACGGCACGCAGGCGCTCGTCGAACAGGACCCGTCGGTGCGATTCGTCTCCATGCATCAGTACCCGTGGTATCCGGGGACCGGCGCCGCCGACGAGCGCGGGGTGGGCAACGTGTTCAATGTGCCGCGTCCCGGCGGACTACCGCGCGCGACGTACGTGCGCGACTTGCTCGCCGGCGTCGATGCGGCGCTCGATCATTGGGAGCCGGACGCGCTGCTGATCTCGGCGGGATTTGATTCGCTCGCCGGGGATCCGCTCGGCGAATTCACGCTGGAGCCGGACGACATCACGACCTGGACCCACGCGCTGCGCGAACGCATGAAGGCGCGACCGGTCGTCGCGGTGTTGGAGGGCGGCTACCGGCTCGATCTGCTCGCCGCCGGTGTCGTGGCGCTGGCGCGCGCACTATCTTGAAGAATGGCCGTCAACCTCGTCACCACCGGCTCGACGCAGCCGCAGTCCTCGAAGAACTGGCCGCTCAGCATGTACCGGCGGCCCGACGGCGCGCTCGAGCAGGACGTCAACCCGGCCCGGATCCGCGAGATTCTCCAGGCCGGCGAGGGTGAGCTGTGGGTGGACATCGACAGCACGACCATGCACCAGCACGCGCTGCTCGAAAAAGTGTTCGGCTTTCACCCGCTGGCGGTCGAAGACACGCTGTCGCCCGGTACCCGCGTCAAGTTCGAAGAGTACGACCGCTACGTCTTCGTCGTGATGGCGGTCGTTCGGTTTGACGAAGGCACGCCCGAGCCGTTCGATCTCGCCACCTCCAACCTGTATTTCTTCCTCGGCAAGAACTTTCTCGTCACGGTGCACGCGCTGCCCTCCAAGGGCTGCGCGGCGGTGCGGGAACGGCTCATGCGCAACAACGAGCTGATGTCGCGCGGCGTCGAGATGATCATGCATAACATCATCGACCAGTCCGTGGATGCGTACTTCCCGCTCATGGAAGAGCTGAATAACCTGGTCGATGGCCTCGAAGAGCGCCTGTTCGAGCAGTTCGACGAGAAGCTGATTCACGAGATCTTCAAGGCGAAACGGGCGGCCTATTCGTTACGCCGCCACGTCGGGCCGCTGCGGGAAGTGCTCAACATCATGACCAACCGGCCCTGCGGCTATATCCGGGCCGAGACCCAGCTCTATTACCGGGACGTGTACGATCACACGATCCGGATCACGGAATCGGTGGATACGACGCGCGACCTGCTGGCGGGCGTGCTGGAAACGTATCTGTCGCAGACGTCCAACCGCATGAACAAGGTGATGAAGCAGCTCTCGATCGTCGCCACGATCGCGCTGCCGCTCGTCGTAATCGGCGGAATCTTCGGGATGAACTTCAGCCGGATGCCCCTCACCCACGACCCGTGGGGCTTCTACATCGCGCTCGGCACGATGGCGGCGGTGTCGATCGTCATCGTCGGCTGGCTGCATAGGAATCGATGGCTCTGAAGCTGCTGGTCGAGCAGGTCTCCATTACCACCCGCCATCCATTCGTCATCGCGCGCGGCTCGACGAACGGGTACAAGCGCGCCTGGGTCCGGCTGGTGGACGGCGAGGGCCTCGAGGGCTGGGGCGAGGCCGATCCGTCGTCGTTCTACGGGGAAACGCTCGAGACGGTGCTCGCCGCGTTCGAGCGGCTCAAGTCCCACCTGCCAAGCGATCCGTTCGAGCTGGAAGCGGCGGAAGCGCGGTGGGAGCAGGTGGTGCCGCGCAACGGCGCCGCGCGGGCCGCGCTCTCGGCTGCCCTCCACGATCTCGTGGGCAAGAAGCTGGGGCAGCCGCTGTGGCGGATCTGGGGTCTCGATCCGAAGCGCGCGCCGCTCTCGTCGTTCACGATCGGGCTGGATACGAACGAAAAAATCGTGGCGAAGGTCAACGAGGCTCAGGAATACCCGATCCTCAAGGTCAAGCTCGGCACGGACAGAGACGAAGAGATTCTCGAGACGATTCGTGGCGCGACCGATAAGCCGATCCGCGTGGATGCCAACGCCGGCTGGGATGTCGCCCGCGCAAAGCAAATGATTCCGGTACTCAAGCTCTACGGTGTGGAATTCCTCGAGCAGCCGCTGGTTCCGGACGATCTCGAGGGACTCCTGGAAGTGCGGCGGGTCGCCGCGGATCACGAGCTGCCGGTCGTCGTCGATGAGAGCTGCATCGTCGCGGCCGACATTCCGCGGCTCGTCGGTCGCGTGGACGGGATCAACATCAAGCTCGCCAAGTGCGGGTCGCTGCGCGAAGCGCTGCGGATGATCGCCGCGGCGCGCGCGCACGGCATGCTCGTGATGGTGGGCTGCATGATCGAGACCTCGCTCGGCATCACCGCCGCGGCGCACTTCACGCCGCTCGTGGATGCGGCCGATCTCGATGGCGCCGCGCTCACGGTGGACGATCCCTTCACCGGCGCGACGATCGCACAAGGACAGATCCGTCTGCCCACAGAGCCGGGGCTCGGCGTCAAACGCAGATGAGCGAGCCGCGCCATGTCGCGGTGGTCCTCCCCGTCCCGGTAAACCGCTCCTACATCTATGACGTCCCGCCCGCGCTGAGCGATCGCGCCGTTCCAGGCGCGCGCGTGGTGGTGCCGCTGCGGCAGCGGAGGGTCATCGGGATCGTCACGGAGGTCGTCCGTGGCCGGTCATCGGACGGCGTCACGATCAAGTCCATCGCCGCCGTGCCGGACGCCGAGCCCGCACTCTCGGCCGAGCTGCTCCAGCTCGGTCAATGGATCTCCGATTACTACGGCGCGCCGCTCGGCCTCGCGCTGCGCGCGATTCTGCCCGGGCCGTTGTGGAGCGTGGCCAAGCCCGGTGGTCCGGCGCCCGCCACCGAACGGCTGTTCGTGCTGGCCGGCAACGGCCTCGACTCACTGCTCGAGCGGGAGCGCCGGTTCAAGCGCGCGCCCAAGCGGCGCGCCGTGTATGAGACCGTGGAAGCCCTGGGCGGCTCAGCGCCGGTCTCGCACCTCACCAAGCAGCTCAAGCTGTCTCCCAGTGTGCTCGAGGGGTTGGTGGATCAGGGGTTGGCGCGGTTCGAGCGCGTGCCCGAGATGCGGGATCCGTTTGCCAATCTCACCTCCCCGCCGCCAACCACACTGACAGACGGTCAGCGCGCGGTCGTGGCCGGGATCAGCACGACACCAGTTGAGAAACCGGTTCTGATCCACGGCGTAACCGGCTCTGGTAAAACCCTCGTTTACCTGGACGTACTGCGTAGCGTCGTAGCGTCGGGCAACGGTGCCATTCTGCTGGTCCCGGAGATCTCGCTCACCCCGCAGACGGTCGCGCGCGTGCGCGGCGTATTCGGCGATCAGGTGGCCGTGCTCCACTCGGGCCTGTCGGATGGCGAGCGGGCCGACGCCTGGCGCGCGCTGCGCTCCGGGGAGCGGCGCGTCGCCGTCGGGCCGCGCTCGGCGGTGTTCGCGCCGGTGCAGCGGCTCGGCGCGATCGTCGTCGATGAAGAGCACGAGCCGAGCTACAAGCAGGGCTCGGCGCCGCGCTACCACACGCGCGATGTGGCGGCGCAGCGCGCGCAGCTCGAAGGCGCCCGTCTGATTCTGGGAAGCGCGACTCCGTCGCTCGAAACACTCACCGATCCCCGCGTCGTCACGTTCGCATTGCCCGATCGCGTCGGTGCGCGACCGATGCCGGCCGTCGAGATCGTGGATCTGCGCCATACCGCGCGCGTACCGCCCTCCGAGACCGGGACGATTCCGTGGAGCGAGGCGCTCGATGCGGCCGTGGCCGGAGCCCTGGAGAGAAACGAGCAGGTGATTCTGCTGCTCAATCGCCGCGGCTTTGCGACGTTCGTGCAGTGTCCCAATTGCGGCAACGTGCCGAACTGCCCCAACTGCGCCATCGCGCTCACCGTGCATCAGACGCCGCCGGTGCTGCGCTGCCATTACTGTGGTCACCAACACCCGATACCCAGCACCTGTGCAGTTTGCGGCCACGAAACGCAAAGATGGCGTGGTTTGGGGACGCAGCAGCTCGAGCACTTCCTCAGCCTGCGCTACCCGCGCGCGCGCATCGCCCGCATGGATCTCGACACGACGACGAGCAAGTGGGCGCACCATCACATCCTCGAGCGGATGGGTCGGGGCGACGTGAGCATCCTGCTCGGCACGCAGATGATCGCGAAGGGACTGGATTTTCCCAATGTGACCGTGGTGGGTGTGGTGGACGCCGATACCGGACTGCATTTCCCCGACTTTCGGGCGGGGGAGCGCACGTTCCAGCTCGTGGCGCAGGTGGCCGGCCGGGCAGGGCGCGGACCGAAGGGCGGGCGGGTGTTCGTGCAGACGCGGGCACCGGATCATCACGCCATCCGGGCGGCGGCCGCCCACTCGGTCGAGCAATTCGTGGCGGCGGAACTCCCACTGCGATCGCCTCCAAACCCTCCCTATCCTCCGCGCACCGGGCTGGTCCGGTTCGTGATTGCGACGGACGACCACGCGCGCACGGCTGATCTGGCGGAGAAGGTGGCGAGCTGGCTGCGGCGCGCCGCCGAGCGCCTGGACGGCGTGCTCACCGTACTGGGTCCCGCGCCTTGCCCGATCATGCGGCTCAAGGGCAGCTGGCGCTGGCACGTGCTGGCGAAGTCGGACGAGCCGCGCGTGCTCGGTCGCGTGGTGCGTGCCTGGCGCGCGCGCGCGCATCGCGCCGTCACCGTCGACCGCGATCCCGTTTCACTCTTGTGAAAGCCGTTTCCATCCGGGTATTTTCAGCGGCCTGTGAGCCCCCCGCGCTTCCAGTATCGTCCCCCCAACTTTGCCGCGCCTCCGCTCTCGGCCGCGCCCGAAGCGCGGTTTACACCGGCCCCGGGCGACGGTGTTCTGCCTGACGGTTTTTTTTCGACGACCAACCTGCCGACGTACGTAAGGCTGCCGAGCGGCTGGCACCGGCCGCGGTTGCCGCGCATGGACTGCGTGATCGTGCACCGCGGCGGCGACGAGCTGACCGTCACCGAGCCGCGCCGTGTGCGCCGCGGCGACAGAGTCGCCGTCGGCGCGGCCGAAGACGGCTCCGAAGGCATCTTCGTGCACGTCGAAGGGTTCCTCGGCGGCACCCGCAGCCCCAACGAATTCCGGTTCATGTCGGCCGAAGTGTCGCGCGAGCGGCCCGTGGATTACAGCGTGCTCGCGCAGCTCTTGGGCGAAGAAAAGGCGCGCGGCGGCAAAATCGTCTGGGTGATCGGTCCCGCGCTCGTGCACGCGCGCGCGCGCGAAGACATGATCTGGTTCATCCAAAACGGTTTTTGCCAGACCTTGCTCGGCGGTAATGCCGTCGCGGTGCACGATCTCGAGGCCGCCATCTTCGGCACGACGCTCGGCATGTCGAGCTCGGGCGAGAGCGTGGAGGGCGGGCACGGGCTGCACATGCGCGCGATCAACGCGATCCGCCGCGCCGGCTCGATCGAGCAGGCGGTGAGCCAGGGTGTCGTGAAGAGCGGGATCATGCACGCGCTCGTGTCCAGGCGGATTCCGTATGTGCTCGCGGGCTCGATCCGCGATGACGGCCCGCTGCCCGACGTGCTTCCCGACACGCTGGCCGCGCAGGACGCGATGCGGGCCCATACGTCGACGGCGACATTCGCGATCTTCGTGGCGACCGCGCTGCACGCGATCGCGGTCGGCAACATGCTGCCGGCCTTCATCGACACCGGCGTGACGGAAGAGATTCGGCCCCTCACCACGATCTGCGTGGATCAAACCGAATTCGTCGTCACCAAGCTGCGCGACCGCGGCACGCATCAGGCGTACGGGGTCGTGACCAACGCGCAGGACTTCATGCACGTCCTGCGGTTTTACGTCGAGCGATGGCTGACTCCGGCGCTGGCTCCCCGCTGACCGTCCCCTCGCCCGGACAAGGGCAGGGATGGGCCAAGCTCGCGGCCGCGGTGGAGGCGCAGGTGCCTCCTGCGGAGATCGAGACTATTTATGTTTTCCGCCCCATCAAGCGTGACGGGAAAGAATGGGGAACCGCCGTCGTCACGAGGAAAGCCGCCGACGGCCGGTTGCGCGTCTACACCGGCAAGTACATGCTCATCGTTCGCGGCAAGGAGCGGGGGCAGGGGAAGTTCGAAGTGGTGGAGGTCGCGCTCAGCCCCGCCGAAGTGCTGGCGCAGGTGATGCAGGCGACGGTGGACCGGGGCGGCGATACCGAGCCGCCGGTCGAGCTCAGTCCCGCAGTCTGGTACGAGGGGAGGTAGTCTCGAGTTGATTGACTCACGAATGTTCATCCCGACCAAGGCCTTTTTGACCAAAGGCGTGGGCCGGCACAAGGAAAAGCTCACCAGTTTCGAGATGGCGCTGCGCGATGCGCACCTCGCGAATTTCAATCTCGTGCGGGTGAGCTCCATTTTTCCCCCGCATTGCGAGCTCGTCGATCGTGAAGAGGGCATGAGCATGCTCAAGCCCGGCCAAATCGTGTTTGCCGTGATCGCGGAATCGGCGACGAATGAGCCGAGCCGCCTCGTGGCCGCCTCGATCGGCGTCGCGATGCCGGCCGATGCCTCGCACCACGGCTACATCTCCGAGCATCACAGCTACGGCCAGAGCGAGACCGTGTCGGGCGAGTACGCGGAGGATCTCGCGGCCTCGATGCTCGCGACCGTGCTCGGCGTGCCGTTCGAAGCCGACAAGGCGTGGGACGAGCGGCGCGAGCAGTGGCTGCTGTCGGGCGAAATCGTGCGCACTATGAACGTCACGTCGACCGCGGAGTGCGGGCCCGACGGGCGCTGGACGACGGTGGTCTCGGCGGTCGCGTTCTGCGGATAGCATGGGCATAGCGGTCGCGTTCACGGCCGGATTGCTGAGCTTCCTGTCGCCGTGCGTGCTACCGCTGATCCCGAGCTACGTCGGGTTCATCACAGGGATGACAGTCGAAGAGGCCGAGCGACGGCGCTGGACGGCGCTGTTGCACGGCCTCTGGTTTGTCGGCGGGTTTACGCTGGTATTCGTGCTGCTCGGGGCCGCCGCCTCGGCGGTAGGAAGCCTGCTGCGGGAATACCAGGTCTGGATGGGCCGCATCGGCGGGGTCCTCCTGATCCTGTTCGGGCTCTACCTGCTTGGCGTGCTGCGGCCCGCGTTCCTGATGCGGGAGTGGCGCGTGCAGCTGTCCCGCAAGCCGCTGGGGTACTTCGGCTCCGGGGTGGTCGGATTCACGTTCGGGGCGGCGTGGACCCCCTGCATCGGGCCGATTCTCGGCGGGATTCTCACGATCGCCGCGACCCAAGCCGGGCTTGCCAGGGGCATGACGCTGCTGACGATCTACGCGCTCGGGCTGGCGGTGCCGTTTCTGATCACCGCTCTGGCGCTGGACCGGTTTCTGATTT
>DATMZX010000342.1:0-2130 GCA_035573235.1 Gemmatimonadales bacterium | reverse complement strand
GGCTACACCGGATATGCCGGACTCGTCATGGCTCCCGTGGGTGTTCACTACGCATCAGCCGCCGACTTCAAGGCGCCCCAGCGAGCCGCGATCGAAACACAGGGCTACACGATCGTCGCGAACATCGGCGATCAGCCATCGGATCTCGCCGGCGGCCACTCGGAGCAGACCTTTCTGCTGCCCGACCCCTTCTACCGCATCCCCTGAGACAACTCCTAACGCCGAGACGGTGACTACCGCGGAGAAGTTCGAGTGAGGACCACGTGGAATACCGCTTCAGGGGAACCGTTAAGCGATCGAGAGCGCGATCCCGTCCAAGATGTCGTGCTCGCTGACGATCAGCTCGCTGATGCCTGCGCGTTGCGCCAACACGTCGGCGAGCACTTCGACCACGATCGCCCCGCCGGCGATCACGTCGACTCGGCCCTCGTGCATTGGGCCGAGTACCGCACGTTGGGCGCGGGTCATGCCGATCAGCTGGTCGCACACCTCGAGCAGCTCGCGAAATCCCACTCGCGACAAGTGGATTGCCTCAGAGTCGTACGTCGGCATCTTCTGCGCCAGCGCGGACAGCGTCGTCATCGTGCCGGCGACACCCACCCAGGAATACGCGCGGTCGACGGGAACCGACCGCAGTGCTTCGCCGAGCCCTTCGCGAACCACGCCGCGCGCGGCCTCGACCTCGCTGGCCGTCGGCGGGTCAGAGTGCAGGCAGCGTTCCGTCAGCCGCACGCACCCGATGTCCGCCGAGAAGCTGGCGTCCACTTCGGTGGAGCCCAACACCAGCTCGGTGGAACCGCCACCGAGGTCGACGACTAGGAAAGGCGCATCGGCAGAATCCAATTCGGCGATGGCGCCGTGAAACGACAGCGCCGCCTCCTCGTCGCCGGTGATCACCTCGGCGACCGCGCCAGGCACCGCGGCCGCCAACACCTCGGCGGTCATCGCGAAGAACTCCTGCCGGTTGGCCGCGTCGCGGGTGGCTGACGTCGCCACCATCCGAGCCGTTTCGACTCCGAATCGCGCGAGCAGCGCGGTGTAGTCGATCAGCGCGGCCCTCGTGCGTGCGATCGCCTCCGGCGCGAACTCACCTGCCGCGTCGACGCCCTGCCCCAGTCGCACGATGCGCATCTCTCGGTGCAATTCATGCAACCTGCCGTCGTCGATGTCAGCGATCAACAGCCGGATCGAGTTGGTGCCGCAGTCGATTGCGCCGACGCGGCTCATGTCCACTGCTCCTTGTGCAAGATCCCGTCCATCGCCGGGTCGCCGGTCAGCATCGCCAGCGCCTCGTCGCCGAACGGGTTGACGCCTCGCCCTTTCGCCAGCGAGTGCGCGATCAGCACATGCAAGCACTTCACCCGATCGGGCATTCCGCCTCCAGAAAACTTGGTGCCCAACGGTTCTATGGCATCGCGTTCGGCAAGGTAGCTCTCGTGGGCGCGGCGGTACGCGGCGGCCAACTCCGGGTCTGCGGCCAGACGCGCAGTCATCTCCTTCATCAGCCCCGAGGATTCCAGCCGACTCGCCGCCGCCGTCAACGCGGGATGCGTCACGTAGTACAGCGTGGGGAAGGGAGTGCCGTCCGGCAGTCGCGGGTGCGTCTTGACCACCCCAGGTTCGCCGTTGGGGCAGCGGTACGCGATCGCCAAGACGCCGCGCGGTTCTCTGCCCAATTGACGTGCGACGGCGTCGAGGTCGGCGCGGTCAACCACCGGGTGCGGGCGGGGGCGGACCGGGTGGCGGCGCCGGAGCGGGTGCCGGAGCCGGAATGTTGTGTGGCGTATCGGCGATCGTGTGCCACAGCGACGTGTACCACGGATCGTTGGACGACGTTGTTTGCGCCGACGAGCCCGGCTGATCCGGCGGCGCGATGGCACCGGGCGGCAGCTGCACCTGATACGGGATATCGCCGGGCATGACGAACCCGAGCCGCTCGCGCGCTTGCGCCGCAATGAACACCGGGTCGCCGAGCTTCGCCTTCTGCTGCTCGAGATCCTCGATCTGCTTGCGCAGCGCGGCTGTGCTGGCGGCCAGCTGTTTCATCTCGGTCCGCTGCGCGAAGTAGGTCCGCACCGGACCGGCGATGGTCAGCGTGAGCACGCACACGACGGCGGCCAGGATCGCCGC
>DATMZX010000341.1:0-4041 GCA_035573235.1 Gemmatimonadales bacterium | reverse complement strand
CGGCTCGGGAGGCGGCGCAGGTGGCGGTTTGGTGATATCACGGTCGGTGTTACAGGACAATACCGCGGTCAATCCGCAGGCCAGGAGCGGCCATCGCATCAATCTCATTTGCTGCCTCCTGGCGCGCTGGACTCGCGCCTCAGGAAGGCGCGGAAGTCGCCGACGTCATACCGTCCATCATTGTTCCCGAGCACGTCCAAATAGGTACGCTGCGCGACATTCAGAATCGACAACGGGTGGACCAGCTCACGTGCGGCCCGCTCCAGCGTGAGGCCATCGGGCCGGCTGAGCGTCGAGCCGATTGTCAGCGTGTATGGTTTCGGTCCGCCAAACCAGCTTTTGACGCGAACGTAATAGGCCTGTTCGGCCATTACCCTGTAGCTGAACTGAGGATTGGGAACGAGCGCGCCGTCGCTGAACGCCAGCCGAGTGCGGCCGTCGGCGGCGAGAAGCTCGAGGGTAGGCAGATCAGCGCCATGCACTTCGAACTTGAGCGGGCGGGAATCGCGCGCCGTGAAGGTGAACAGGTCCTCGTCGCCAGCCATGCATGAGAATCCGGTCTGCGTTGTGTCGGGCACAATGCGGCGGGCGCTGGCCGTGATGTCGTTGGGTTCCCCTTCACTCGCGTCCATCGGACATTCGGCGACAGGTTGCACTGGGAGTCCCGGCGCGCGCACGCCCGCCGAGTTCAGCTCGGTCAACACCGTATAACCTGCTCCCGAGGCATTCCCATTGTTGATAATGAAAAGACGGCGGTTGGTTGTCCCCGTGGAATCGCGACCGAACACCGGCAGACTCGGCGCATGGGGCCACCACGCGAATGAATCGGCGACCACGGCGCCCTGGGGATCGTGGAGCGAGACACGACCCGCCAGCCGCTGGTCGTCAACCCATGAGATGCCCCGATCGGTGACGTAGAGGTTGCCCTGATTGTCGAAGGCGAATCCCGAGATGTCGGAGGGATGCTCGTGTTTGAGCACGACCTCTGCGTGACCGGCAACGAAGCGATAGATCGTGTTCATCCAACTGAAGTAGGGATCACCGGAGGGGCCGATCACGAGCGAGAACGCGCGGACATCCGGCAGCGTGTACGATTCCAGCAGCTCGCCCTGCAAGGAGTATTTCCGCAGAAACGTGGGGCCGGTCCAGGCGTTCGACGTCCAGATTGCGTCCTTCGTCACGGCCAGCCCACTCCAGCCCTCGCTGCCGAATGTGATCAGTCGCTCGGTTCGATCGGGAGGAGCGAATTTCACGACGGCCTGGGAATGAATTGTCAGCAGGTTGTCCCACGGGTCGAACGCGGCCGCAACGTTGCCCAGGTCCGGTGCGTCGTATTTCGTGACGGTACTGTCGAGGGAAACGCGGACGATCGAGGCACCCGCATTGTTACCCGGTCCCCAGAAGTTTCCGTGTCGGTCGACGACGAGCGGAGCGGGATACACGTCTGTACCGGAGAAGCGAACGATCGGCGGATCGCCAGGCCCCGGTCGCAGGGTGCCGGCGGGCAAGACGCGCAACCGGTAGGGGCGGTTGAGTCCGCCGCGCGACGTCCAGGGATGGATGTAGTACGTGCCCGCGGTCGTCGCCGTGAATGTTGCAGGCCCAATTTCAGTTTCACGAATGAAGTCGACTGCCTGACCGTCCGCGTTGAGGATTTCAACTCCGGGCCCACCGTAGTAGCCGCCGACTCGATACTCATCGATTGCGTATTCGATGCTGGCCCCGGCCTGTAGCTGGACTGCGTAGAAGTCATTGTCGCCATTCGGGCACCACGCAGCTTGAACGACGGCCCCGGGCTCGATTCGCGTCGCGGTAGCGAGTGTGTTGTTCGGTTCGGATGCCCCCCCAGGACAAGGAGGTGGCGGCGCGAAGGTCAGGGTGTAGGGCGGTGAGCCGTAGTGACTTCCGCCCACGCGAATGAAATACGGGCCGGTGATCGTTACCACGTAGTCGAGTTGTTCGTCCGATTCGTCCCAGGACCGGCCTTCTGCCAGTATTGTTGCACCATCAGCGGCCAGCAACGTCACGCCCGTGTGTGCGTCCACGCAGCCTGGGCATGAATCGACATCGACGTGGATCGTGTCGCCCGCATTCGCAAAGACTACCCAGTAGTCGAAGGGATCATTGTCGCAAATCGAGCAGCCGACATCGCCCCTTACCTTCCCTCCGAGCACGGCCGTATCGGCAGTCGCCGGTGTGTCATTGGGTTCGGATTCTTCAACGGGAGCCTGCCCAAATACGGGGAGGGCATGCGTCAGCATGCTAAGAACCACGAAGATCGAAATGAAAACGCGCATGCCTTGAGTCCTCGACCAAGGGCGGTCACTCAGGGCAGCAAGAAGCGTTCCTTATGACTTTTGGGGCTTAGATCCCCCTGCGCCACGCCCTCCCGCGCATTCGCGCGCCCATCCCCATCGCCCGACCTCGGCCCATTCCCCGTCCCTGCCGGCGCATCTCCCCGACGCGCTGCATGAACCGCTCGCGCATCTGGTTATAGCGCCACTGCTGCACCGGAGTGAGATAGTTGCCCAGCTCCTTACCCTCGTCCTGCTGAATCCGCATCATCTCCATCCGCCCCGCGTCCAACCCCTCCATCAGCTTGCGGACGCTGTCCTGATTGGCGGCCACGCCCGGCTGCATCTGATTCTCGAGCGCGCGGCGACGCTGCATCTGCTGCTGCATCAGCGCGCGGCGCCGCGGACCGAAGCGCTCCTGCGTGTCCTTGAGCTTTGCCGTTTGATCGTTCGTCAGCTGCAGCTCCTGCTGCACGCGCGCGCTGAAGCGCTGCTCGATCTGCGTGCGCAGCTGCTCCGCCTGCGCGCTGTCACTCGGCGGACGACCGCTGCCCGGCTGCTGCGCCGCGAGACCCGGCGCGAGAACGACGGCAAGACCCAGAACCAGAAGTGCTTTCACTCACCCCTCCTTCAAAAGTTCACGCAACGCTTGCGTATCGAGCTCAGGTAAATCAGCCGTGCTATCGGGTACGACGCTCTCGTCGATGATTTGATCGAACGACGTCAGCAGCGTGCGCAGGTCGTCCGTGGACAGGTCCCGCAGCTCGTCGGCGATGAGGTCCGGGTGGTGTGCCCCGGAGCCACGCTCCGGGGTCACCCGGGCGACCGCGAACACCCCCCCAACGACCAGCACGACGGCCGCCGCAATCCTGAGCCACATCGTCCGAGTCCAGACCGTCCGCGGCGCCGGCTGCTCGCGTAACCGTTCGAGCACTTTGCGCGCCGTGGCCTCGACATCGAGACGCTCCGCCGCACTCGCACCGAGCTGCTTTGCCGCCTGGATCAGTTTCTCTTCGTTCATGCGATGATCTCCTTCAAACGGCGCACCGCGTGGTGGTAATGGACTCGTGCTGCACCAGGCGATGTCGCCAACGCCGCGGCGATCTCCTCGTATTCCAGCCCCTGCTGCGCCCTGAGCAGAAACACTTCGCGCTGCATCCGCGGGAGCTTCTTCAACCCTTCCGCGATCCGCGCTTCGGCCTCCGTGGCCTCGGCGTGCTCGTGCGGATCGCCACCCACGTCCCGCACGGCGTCGTCGAGCGGCATCACCTGCCGGCGCGAGCTCCTGCGGCCGAAATCCTTGAGCACGTTGCCGCCGATCGTCATCAGCCACGTCCGGAACTGACATTGGCCGCGAAACCGGTCCACACTGCGAAACGCGCGGATGAACGTCTCCTGCACCAGATCGTCGAGCTCGGCCTCAGGCGCCCCCGCCCCCGACAGAAAGCGCGCCAAAGCTCTCGCGTGACGCGCCACGAGCGCGGCAGCCGCTTGCTCGTCGCCGTCCCGCCAGGCCGCGATGAGCGCGGTGTCGGGTGCCTCGAGCGGCAGCGGTTGCGCCATGGGTTTGGTGTCGGACGAAGGATTGGTGTCGATGTTAAGAAGGTATCGGGTACCGGCTATCGGGTACGGGGTTAACCCGATAGCCGATACCCGATAGCCGATACCTTGTCGATCCGAAGCGTAGATCATAGCTTGCAGTTCGAACGATCGTTCGAAATCATGCGACCCTACGACGAACGTCTCG
>DATMZX010000340.1:0-6183 GCA_035573235.1 Gemmatimonadales bacterium | reverse complement strand
ATCCGCGCTGGCGGACCTCGCTCAAGATCGTGGCACGCACCGCCCTGGGCGGGATCGTCACGGGGTGTCTCGTCGGCATCGCCCGCATCGCCGGCGAGACCGCGCCGCTGCTGTTCACCGCGCTCGGCAACCTCAACTTTTCGCTGTCGGTCGGCCAGCCGATGCAGACCTTGTCGCTCCAGATCTACGTGTACGCGACCGGCCCGTTCGACGAGTGGCACCGCATGGCATGGGCATCGGCGCTGGTGCTGATGGGTCTCGTACTGGTCATCTCGATCGCCGCGCGGTGGGTGACGCGCCAACGCTATGGTAGCGTCCGCTAACACCCGGCTCCGGCTCGAGACCGTTCGCCTGACGGCGCTGTTCGGCGGGCAGCGCGCCGTGCACGACGTGTCGCTGCTGTTTCCCGCGAACACGGTCACGGCAATCATCGGCCCCTCGGGCTGCGGCAAGAGCACCATGCTCCGCTGCCTGAACCGGATGCACGAGCTGACGCCCGGCGCGAGTGTGGTGGGCGAAGTGTTGCTCGACGATTTGAATGTCTACGGCGACGGCATCAATCCGATCGAGCTGCGGCGCCGGGTCGGCATGGTGTTTCAGCGACCCACGCCGTTTCCGACGATGTCGATTTACGACAACGTGGCGGCCGGGCTCAAAGTCAACGGCAAGCGCCCGCAGCGCGACACGGACGACGCCGTGAGCCGCGCATTGCAGCAGGCCGCGCTGTGGGACGAGGTGAAGGACCGGCTGCACACCAGCGCGCTGCAGTTATCGGGAGGACAGCAGCAGCGGCTCTGCATCGCGCGCGCCGTGGCGCCGCAGCCCGAGATTCTGCTGCTCGACGAGCCCACGGCGTCGCTCGATCCGGCCGGCACGCAGCGCATCGAGGAGCTGTGTCATGCGCTCAAGCGCCTCTATACGATCGTGATCGTGACGCACAACATGCAGCAGGCCGCGCGCGTGTCGGACTACACGGCGTTCATGTACCTGGGCCGGCTGGTGGAGGTGGGACGCACCGAGGACATCTTCACGAAGCCCAAGGTGGAGCAGACCGAGGCGTACATCACCGGAAGGTTTGGATGAGCGACGTCGTCCTTGAATCCAAGGCCTACAACTTCTGGTATGGCCCAACCCAGGCGCTCACGGATATCACCGTCTCCATACCGGCCCATGCCGTTACCGCGCTGATCGGGCCGTCGGGGTGCGGCAAGACGACGTTTCTGCGGTCGATCAACCGCATGCACGATCTCACGCCCGGCGCGCGGCACACGGGCGAGATCCTGCTCGACGGGAAGTCGATCTTCACGCCCGGCACCGACGTCGTGGGGCTGCGCCAGAAAATCGGCATGGTATTCCAGCGGCCCAATCCGTTTCCGAAGTCCGTCTATGACAACGTCGCCTATGGCCCGCGGCTCAACGCGCTCGCGCCGGCGCGTGAGCTGCCCGATCGCGTGGAGCGCGCGCTGAGCCAGGCCGCGCTGTGGGAAGAGGTGCAGTCGCGGTTGCGCGAGCCCGGGACAGCGCTGTCGGGCGGGCAGCAGCAGCGGTTGTGCATCGCGCGCGCGCTCGCGAACGAGCCCGACGTATTGTTGATGGACGAGCCGTGCTCGGCGCTCGATCCGATCGCGACGCAGCGCATCGAGGAATTGCTCGTCGAGCTGAAGCAGAGCTACACGATCGTTATTGTGACGCACAACATGCAGCAGGCCGCGCGGGTTGCGGACTTTACCGGTTTCTTCTATCTGGGCCGCCTGGTGGAGTTCGGCAGCACGCAGCAGGTCTTCACCCGTCCCGCGGATGAGCGGACTGAAGCCTACATCACTGGAAGGTTCGGATGAACGCACAACCGGCAGGTCATCGGCATTTCCACGACGAGCTCTCCGAGCTCAAAGTCGCGCTCCTCAACATGTCGGGCGATGCGCAGGCGGCGCTCGGCGCGGCCGTCGACGCCGTGCTGCAGCGCGACGGCGAGAAGGCGGGTGAGGTCATCGCGGGCGACAAGGAGATCGACCAGCTCGAGCTGGAGGTGGAGGAAAAAGTCATCCGGCTGCTCGCGACACAGCAGCCGATGGCGCGGGATCTGCGCTTCCTCACGGCCGCGATGAAGATCGCGAACGACCTGGAGCGCGTCGGCGATCACGCCGTGAACATCGCGCAGTCGGCCGAGCGAATGATCGCGGCCCGGCCGATCATCCCGGAGCCCGAGCTGCTCGAGATGGCGCGCCAGGCCCGCACGATGCTGGCCGACGCGCTGGACGCGTTCGTGCGCGGCGACGCGCAGGCCGGCCGCGCGATCTGCCGGCGCGACGACAGCGTGGACGCGCTGCACCAGTCGATGTTCCGGATCCTGCTCACGCACATGATGGAGGATCCGCACATCATCGGGAACGCGATGGAGCTGTTTCTGGTGAGCCGGAACCTCGAGCGCGTCGCGGATCTCGCCACGAACATCGCGGAGGATGTCGTGTTCCTCGTCGAGGGGAAGTCGATCAAGCACCACGCGGAGGACAACGAAGCGTAGTGCCGACGATTCTTTTCCTGTGTGTGAAGAACTCCGCGCGGAGTCAAATGGCTGAAGGACTCGCGCGCGCGCTGGCGCCGGTGGGGTACGACTTCTTGAGTGCGGGATCAGATCCCGGCATCATCAATCCGCTCGCCATTCAAGCATTGGCGGAATTGCAGATCGACATCTCGGGTCAGCGGGCGAAGGGACTTTCGGATACGGTTCTGGGACAAGTGGACACGATCGTCACGCTCTGTGCGGAAGAAGTCTGTCCGTTCGTTCCGGGCTCGGTACAACGCCTGCATTGGCCGATGCCCGACCCCAAAGACCTTTCAGCCTTCCGGACCGTGCGCGACGAGCTGCGCCGGCGACTGCCGACGCTATGGAGTCAAGAACGAAACCGATAATACGAGGCGGGAGGCGTCGGTCGGCGCTGCAACACCTCGTCGGACGCAAACAACTTCACGAGGAGAAACCCGGCGACAAATCCGCCGACGTGCGCGAAGAACGCCACCCCGCCCTTCTCCACCTCACTCAGACTGCCGAGCCCGCTCAACACCTGAATCAGAATCCAGTAACCGAGCATGACCCACGCTGGAACGGCGACGGTGGTGATGTAGATGGGCAGGATGATGAGCGTATGGACGCGAACCTTGGGATATAGAAGAAGGTAGGCTCCCAGCACGCCGCTGATCGCGCCGGACGCGCCGACCATCGGAACGATCGAATTCGGGCTCACGAATGTCTGAGCGGCGGCCGCCGCCGCGCCGCAGATCAGGTAGAAGAAGAGAAACTTCACGTGCCCCATCGCGTCTTCGATGTTGTTTCCGAACACCCAGAGAAACAGCATGTTGCCGATGAGGTGAAACCAGCCGCCGTGCATGAACATCGAGGTCAGCACGGTCCAGTATTTGGGCGCGGATTCGACGACGCAGACCATACCGGGCGCGAGCTGGACCCCAGCCCCCGGCCTGGCAGTCCCAAGGATCTCCCCCGGAATCAGCCCCAGATCGCAGACTGAGCGCGCTACCTGGGCTTCCGCCCCGGCCCCCTGCACCAGAATGAAAGCCAGGACGTTGAGGGCGATGATGCCGACCGTGACCACGGCCGGTCGCTCGGTGGGGTTGTCGTCCTTATAGGGAAACATTGGGGTAGAATCTAGGTCTGCCTTTCTGGCAGCGAAACCGGGCACGATGCTTGCCCTCTGCGACGCCGAACATCAGGCCGGCATCAAATCCCTACCAGGAGCTGAAAGTATGGCTGAGAAGATCATCGGTATCGACCTCGGGACCACCAACTCCGTGGTGGCAGTCATGGAAGGCGGCGATCCCGTCGTCATCCCCAACGCCGAAGGCGGCCGCACGACCCCTTCGGTTGTCGCCTTCACCAAAGACGGTGAGCGGCTGGTGGGACAAGTCGCCAAGCGGCAGGCAGTCACCAACCCGCAGAACACGGTCTTCTCAATCAAGCGTTTCATGGGACGGCGTATCGAAGAAGTCGACCAGGAGATCAAACGCGTCCCCTACAAGGTCGTCCGCGGCCAGAACGGCCTCGCCTCGGTCGAGATCAGCGGCAAGCAGTACACGCCGCCAGAGATCTCCGCGATGATCCTCCAGAAGATGCGCCAGACCGCCGAAGACTATCTCGGCCACAAAGTCGAGAAGGCGGTCGTCACGGTGCCCGCGTACTTCAACGACGCGCAGCGCCAGGCCACCAAGGACGCCGGCAAGATCGCCGGGCTCGACGTGGTCCGCATCATCAACGAACCGACCGCTTCCGCGCTCGCCTACGGCCTCGATAAGAAGAAAGAAGAGAAAGTCGCCGTGTACGACCTGGGCGGCGGCACGTACGACATCTCGATTCTCGAGCTCGCCGAAGGCGTGTTCGAGGTGAAGAGCACGAACGGCGACACGCACCTGGGCGGCGACGATTTCGACGGGCGCGTCATCGAATGGTTGGTGGGCGAGTTCAAGCGCGAGCAAGGAATCGATCTCTCCAAGGATCCGATGGCGCTGCAGCGGCTCAAGGAAGCCGCCGAGAAGGCCAAGATGGAGCTGTCGACGGTCATGCAGACGGAGATCAACCTGCCGTTCATCACGGCCGATCAGTCCGGCCCCAAGCACCTCAACCTGACGCTCACGCGTGCCAAGCTCGAGCAGCTGGTCGACGATCTCGTGAAGCGCACGATGCCGCCGATGCAGCAGGCGCTCACCGACGCCGGCTTGAAGCCGGGCGACATCGACGAAGTCATTCTCGTCGGCGGTCAGACGCGCATGCCGAAGGTTCAGGAAATCGTGAAGAGCTTCTTCGGCAAAGAGCCGCACAAGGGCGTGAACCCGGACGAAGTCGTCGCGATCGGCGCGGCGATTCAGGGCGGCGTGCTCGCGGGCGAAGTGAAGGACGTGCTGCTGCTGGACGTGACGCCGCTCTCGCTCGGTATCGAGACGCTCGGCGGCGTGACCACGGTCCTCATCCCGCGCAACACCACGATCCCGACCAAGAAGTCGGAAACGTTCTCGACGGCCGAGGACAATCAGACCACGGTCGAGATCCACGTGCTGCAGGGCGAGCGCCAGATGGCGCAGGACAACCGTACGATCGGGAAATTCCAGCTGACGGGCATTCCCCCCGCTCCGCGCGGCATCCCGCAAGTCGAGGTCACGTTCGACATCGACGCCAACGGCATCCTGCACGTCTCCGCGAAGGACAAGGCGACCGGCAAGGAGCAGAAGATCCGAATCGAGGCGTCGTCCGGTCTCGCCGACAAGGACATCGACAAGATGGTGAAGGAGGCGGAGGCACATGCCGCCGAGGACAAGAAGCGGCGCGATGTGATCGAGCAGCGTAACCGCCTCGATAACATGGTATACCAGGTGACCAAAGAGTCCAAAGAGTGGGTCGATAAGCTGGAGGCGGGGCTCAAGTCGCGGCTCGACGCGGCGATCCAGTCGGCGCAGCAGGCCCTCCGCAGCGGAAATGCTGACGAAATCAGCAAAGCGCTGGACGAGCTCCAGCAGGCATATTCAGCGGCAGGGGCGTCCTTGTATGCGGCCCGCAACGCCGCCGGGGCGGAAACACCGGGTGGCGAAGGGGCGGCGCAGGGCGGCGACGGCCAGGCAGGCGCTGAACCTGGCGCGAAGAAGGATGAAAACGTCGTCGATGCAGATTACGAGATCATGGACGACGATAAATCGAAGAAGTCCTAACAGGGGGCGACGATGTCGGTGAAGACGCGGGACTGGTTGAAGTTCGGGACGCTGGTGACGATCGCATTCGTGCTCGGATTGGCATTTGCTTCGGCATTCCGGCTCCCGACGCGCGGCGAAGCGGCCGTGCTCTCGGTGCTCCAGGATACGAAGCGGGCGCCGGCGCCGCAGTCCAAAGCGGCGCTCGACTTGGGTGACGCGTTCGCTCAGGTCGCCGAGCACGTGAAGCCGGCGGTCGTGTTCATCAGGTCGGAGCGCCGACAGCAGACCACGAGCAGGCGGTTGCCGCCGGGCTTCGAGGATTTCTTCCAGGGCCCGCGTCGGCCCCAAATCGAGCAGGGGTCGGGATCGGGATTCATCGTTTCGCAGGACGGCTACATCCTCACGAACAATCACGTCGTGCAGGGCGCGGATCGGGTGACGGTGCGGTTGTTCGACAACCGCGAGTTCACCGCTTCCACAGTCGGAACCGAT
>DATMZX010000339.1:0-5982 GCA_035573235.1 Gemmatimonadales bacterium | reverse complement strand
TGGAAGACGCAGCCCTGTTGGAGGCAAGCCTAAGCGGAGCGGCATCTGCTGGTCCGAAGCCGAGCCACCAGCGTACGACTCTCGTTCGCTCGGCCTAGGTGCCTGAAGATTTGCCTGAGGATGTCCACATGCGCATTCCGTGAAGTTCGCTACTGATTGAGGAACTGACGTCAGCACAGTACGTTAGCAGCACCTACGGCGCGGTAGCCAAGTGGTAAGGCAGCGGTCTGCAAAACCGCTATTCGCCGGTTCGATTCCGGCCCGCGCCTCTCACGCAGTGGTGAATCCCTCCTTGTATTTCCCGCTTGGAGCTTGGTGTGACAGCCGACGCGACGCCGGGCTTCACCCGCACGCGCAGCCAGCACGCGGTCGACGAAACGGTCGACCGGCTGAAATCCCTTCTCGCCGCCAAGGGAGTCACGCTGTTCGCGTTCATCGATCATAGCGGAGAGGCGGCCAAAGCCGGCCTGCGGTTGCGGCCGACCAAACTGCTGATATTCGGGAGTCCGCGCGCAGGCACGCCGCTCATGGTTGCGGCTCCGACGATCGCGATCGATTTGCCGCTCAAGGTCCTGGTATGGCAGGCCGACGACGGCGCCGTGTGGATCGGCTACAACGCGGCCGAATACCTGGCGAAGCGCCACGGGCTGCCGCGGAACCTGCTGCCCGCGCTCGCCGCCGTCGATTCGTTAGTCGCGGCCGCCGCCCGTTAGGCCGCGGCCGGCCGGGTCGCTTGCCCGGGGCAGCGCGAGCGTGAAGCGCGCGCCGTGACCCTCGACGCTCCGAACGCGGAGATCGCCTCCCATCCCGTGCGCGAGGTCGCGGCTGATCGAGAGGCCGAGTCCGGTCCCCTCGGCGGGTCGCTTGAGGTTCCGCTCCAATTGCACGAACGGCTGAAAGATGACCGCCTGCTTTTCGCGCGGGACGCCGGTGCCGGTGTCCGTCACGCGCAAGAAGACCATCGGCTGCGGGTCGCGATCGCTCGCGGCATCGTCGGCGCGCGCCGCGCGGCGCTCCGGCGCATCGATGGCCACGTGCCCACCGGCATTGGTGAACTTGACGGCGTTCGACAGCAAGTTGAGCAGCACTTGGCCGACCTTCTCGCGGTCGGCGTGCGCCACGAGGTCGCGCGGGATGCTCGCGTCGACGGTGATCGCCTTGGCCCGGAGCTGGGGATCGACCATGGCCACCACCTCCGAGACGACGTCCGTTAGGCGCACGTCCTCCACCGTGTACTGGACGCGGCCGGCCTCCAGCTTGGCGAAGTTGAGGACGTCGTTAATGAGGGCGAGCAGGTGCTGCTCGCTCCGCTGGATGCGGGCGAGCGCCTCCCGCTGCGCCTCGGTCAGGACGCCGTGTACGCCCATCTCGAGGAGTTGGGCGTGTCCGGCGATCGCGTTGAGCGGGGTGCGCAACTCGTGGCTCATGGCCGCGAGAAACGCGCTCTTGCTGCGGTTCGCCATCTGCGCGGCGACGCGCGCCTCCTCGGCCTCGGCGCGCGCGGCGCGCTCGCGTTGGTTGGCGCGCGCCAGATCCTCGCGCGCGGCATCGGCTTCCGCTTCGACGCGCGCGCGCGCGTGCGCGAGCGTCAGGTGCGAACCGACACGCGCGAGCAGCTCGCGCGCCGAGAACGGTTTGATGAGATAGTCGTCGGCGCCGAAATCGAGTCCTTCGACCTTTGCCTCCTCTCCCGCTCGAGCGGACAGCAGAATGACGGGAATGGTGGCGGTCGATGAATCGGCGCGCATCGCGCGCACGAGCTCGAAGCCATCCAGGCGCGGCATCATGACGTCGCTGAGGACGAGATCGGGGCGGTGGTCGAGCACGGCCTCGAGCGCCGCCGCGCCATCGGCTACGGTTTCGACGAGCCATCCGCGCTGGCGCAGCAGTCGGGCGGCATATTCGCGCAGGTCGGCGTTGTCGTCGGCCAGAAGAATCCGCGCGCCAGCTGTTGGATCTCGAGCCACCGCGGATTGGCCGGCGGCGCCGACGTCATTTTCGTCCGGCAGCCAGCGTAACGCTTCGGTGGAATATGCCGCTCCGGCGCTTGAACGCAGGCCGCCTAACGATGCGCGGTGCGGGTCTTCGGTTTCACGCACGCGATCGGGCGGCAGGTGATGGGCGCCGACCGGTATGCTGACCGTGAACGTACTGCCTTCGCCGTCGACGGTGGTGACGGCGATGGTGCCGTCATGCAGCTTCACGAGCTCCTGCACGAGGGCGAGGCCGATGCCCGTGCCTTCGTGCGTCCGGCTTCTTGCGTTAGGCACGCGGTGGAATCGCTCGAAGAGGTGCGGAACTTGGTCGGCGGGAATGCCGATGCCGGTGTCGCGCACGGCAAGCTCGACGTGCCGGGCGTCGGGCGCGAGCCGGACGGCGACGGCGATCTCGCCCTCGAACGTGTGCTTGAACGCGTTCGAGACCAGGTTGAGCACGATCTTCTCCCACATGTCGCGGTCGACATAGATGGGCGCCGCGGCGTCGTCGAGCGGCGGCGCGTCGATCGTTAGGCGCAAACCGGCGCGCTCGATGGCCGAGCGGAACGTGCTCGCGAGCTGCGTCGTCAGCGCCGCCAGATCCGTGCGCACATAGCTGGCGTCGATCCGACCGGCCTCGATGCGCGAGAAATCGAGCAGGGTGTTGACGAGCTTGAGCAGGCGCAGCGCATTGCGGTGGATGATCTCGCCGCGCTGGCGCGATTCCGGGTCCAGGTGCTGGTCGGCGAGCGCATCTTCCGCGGGGCCGAGTATGAGCGTGAGCGGCGTTCTGAACTCGTGGCTGACATTCGAGAAGAAGGCCGTCTTGGCGCGATCGAGCTCCGCCAGCTCCTCGGCACGTTGGGCTTCCTCCTCGTAGGCGCGCGCGTTCGCGACGGCGGACGCGATTTGCGTGGTGAGCACGTCGAAGAACGCGCGATACGCATCGTCGAACTGAAGGCGGGCGCTGACGCCTGCCACGAGAACGCCGGCTGCGCCGTGCGCGGAGCTCGAGAGGAGCGGCAGCACGACTGCCTTCTCGGGCTCGGCGGCCCACGGACCGGCCGGCACGGGGCCAAAGCGCGACGCCAACGGCTCGACGATCTGCAGGCGCTCGCTGATCACGGCACGCCGCAGCGGCGCCATCGCATCATCGGCCGCGGCTTCGCCTAACGGAACGACGCGCGGGCTGATCGCCAGCCCCGGTTCGACGCCGGCCGCGCCGGCGAGTCGCGCGACCTGGCGGTCCTGGTCGATCAGGTAGAGCAGGGCGAACGGTACGTCGCGCGCGTGTTTCGAGAGGATCCGCGCGGCGACTTCGCACGCGGCTTCGGCCGTCTGCGCGCCGGTTACCGAGCGGACGCCCAAGTCGCGCAGCAGCACGACGCGGCGTTCGGCCACGACCTTTTCGGTGATCTCATGGACGGTCGCCAACACACCGCCGATGCCGCGCGGAGCGGTGGCGTCGGGTACGGGGCTGTAGGCAATCGTGTAGTGCGTCTCTTCCCGGAAGCCGCTGCGCTCGATCTCGAGGTCGATGTCCTCCATCCACGTGGACGGGCCGCCGTTGAAGGGCGTGTCGATCAGCGGACCAATGATGTCCCAGATCTCGGGCCAGCACTCGCTAGCTCGCTGACCCATCGAGCGGGGATGCTTCGACCCGAGCACCGGACGATAGGCATCGTTGTAGAGCTGAACGTATTCGGGCCCCCACCAGAGCAGCATCGGAAAGCGGTTTACGAGAAGGACCCGGACCATCATCCGGATGCTTTCCGACCACGACTCCACCGGTCCGATTGGCGTACTCGCCCAATCGACGGAGCGCATGACAGCTACCATTTCACCGCCGTCCGCGAACGGATCCGCCACGAGCGTTGCCGTCGGGGGCGGGGTCTCTCTGGCGAGCGGTTCGCGCACGTCGTTCTGCTGCAGCGTCATGGTGGCGCACCTCGGGCACCGAGTTTGGCGGCCGGTTGTGGTTGGGCTCGTGCAGCGCCATGAAAGGCGTGCGATGCCCGAAAAATGCAAGATGGATTCCAGCCAGCGATCAGATCGGACCAGCGCAGAGCTGCCGAGCCGCGTTTGTTCGAGCGGTCAGGGAATCTGGGTTCGCCGGCCAGTCCGTAAACTCATGTCGGTCATGCCGGCGGAGCCAAGTCGACGCGGGCGAAGCCGCAGATAGACCGCAAAGCCAGTCGGCGTGCGCGAGCCGTAGTCGTGAGCGATCGAGGAGGGAACCACATCTATGGCGATACGGCCGCCCAGGCCCAACGTTCCGCCGGGATACCGCATGAGCTCGCGGACATAGCCCAAGGCGACCGATCCGACGTTGAACCGTGCATCGGGCGGTTGGTCGAGGATATCCAGATCCTGCGCCGATTTTTCGACGTATTCGAGGCGCGCGAATACGGAGTTCCAACGGTCGAACGCGAGGTTCGACTCGGCGAGCAAGCTATTGGACCAGGAGTCAGTGTGTTCGAGCTTGTTTCCGCCATAGATGACGGCGCTCGCCCATTCGCCGTGCTTCCATACTGACGTGGTGTTCAACGCCGAAGCGGTGACGCGCCGCTCCGAGATGGCGGGCTCGAGGGCGTCGGGGCTTTTGAAGTATGCGTAGGAGGTGCTCAAGCTCCACGGTGCCGATGGGTTGAGGGTGAATCGGGCCGAGTAGGAATCCAAACTTCGTCCTCTGTAGTCGAAGTTGGTGCGGTTTTGATCGGGTTCGCGGCCGTTGAAGATGGACGTCTCGATCTTCCAAGTCCGCGAGAACAACCCGGCCGTGATGACGCCATACGAGATGTGGGTTGCGTCCTGCCAGTGGTGTCCCAGTGGCGCGAACGGATCGCCCGCCGCGGACGGGCGATGGGGAAACGCCACGGGTCCGCTGGCGGGTTCGCCGACGGGTGCGGCGTAGATTTGCAGGCCCAGGCTCCTGCCTAACGGGTGGCTGTAGATCGCCGCCAGTTCCATGAAGAGGTCGTGCGGGTGTTGGCGATCGTGCAGCGGGTGGCCGTGGTACGCCTCGCCCGATTGGAGGAGCAACGGGTAGCCCCCGGCACCGACGGTCCACGGTTCGGCGCTCATCATGCCGCGCAGCTCGAGGCGTCCGGTTCCGAGCTGGTGCCCAGCCATGAGCATCGCCCAGTTGACGCTTCCGATCTGGTCGTCGCCGCGCCGCGTGCGATCGGCGTCGTTTTGGCGATCGTAGTACACGAACGCCCGGTAGTGGAACATGAAATCCCACGAGCCCGCCGAGAAATGGTTCGCCATCATCGGCGATGCATCGGGAAGCCACGACGTTCCTGATCCGTCGCGGTTCATTGGGATCGAGAGGACGGTGCGCATGCGCATGCTCGCCGAGTCGCCCATTCCGGGCATGGTCATGCCTTGGGCTCGAGCGCAGGGCCGTTGGCCAGCGACTGCTACGAGGCACAAGCAGGCGACCAGCCTAGACTGCAAAGACATCATACGTCTGATGATATGCTTAACTTATTGGCGTTAGCGGTGCGCTAACTATGCTTCGCGTGACTCGCGCGGGGACCGCGCCTGGCTTCGGGTCCGGCATACTCGATAGTCTGTTGGGCCGGTTGGAGCACCGACGCCTGAGCGGCGAGCCAGAGCCGGGCGAAGCGGTCAGCCGATTCCGCGTTCCGGCTGATGACGCCACGAGCGCATTCGACCAAGTGGCCAAACGCAGCCAGCCACGGTTCGATCGAACGGTAGTCAGGCTTCGCCGATGCTTCGATAGCGCTCGACGCCTGCATCGCAAATTCGGCCAGCAGTGCGCTATGCGAGGCCTCCCCTATTGCTGCTTCGAGGACTCGAACCGCAACCGGAATCTCGGCGCCGCGGCGAGTCTCGAGGGCCGTGGCCAACTCCTCGGTCAACTCACGTAACCGACTGGCCTCTTGCTCAGTGCGGCGCGCGGCCGCGAGTCGTGACACCTCGAGCTGCAGCGGCCGCCGGAGCTCCAACAATTCGCCGACGGATCGATCGGCCAGTGGCC
>DATMZX010000338.1:0-5712 GCA_035573235.1 Gemmatimonadales bacterium | reverse complement strand
CGGGGTGCTTTGCGACCTCGGCGGGAAACGTGCGCACGTCGATGGGTTTTGTGATGTAGCCGTTGAATCCGGCTGCCTGCGCGCGCTCGCGATCTTCGGGCAGCGCATGGGCAGTCAGGGCGATCACCTTCCACGAACGATTCGGCAGCATCTTGAGCTCCTCGAGCAGCTCGTAGCCATCCCGTCCCGGGAGTTGAATGTCGAGGAGCACGAGGTCGGGCGTGGGCTGGTGCGCGCGCATGACGTCGGCGAGCGTGTCGCCGCTCGCCAGGCCGATCACCTGGTGTCCCTTGATCGTGAGCAGCGTGGTCAGGAGCTTGAGACTGTCCGGCTGGTCTTCGACGACCACAATGGTGGCCATGGTCACCGCGCCTGTGGAAGTGTGAACCAGAAGGTGCTGCCTTTCCCCACCTCGCTCTCGACCCCGATCTCACCGCCCTGCATCTCGACCAGCCGCCGCGACAACGCCAGCCCGAGGCCGGTGCCTTCGTACTTCCGGCTGGCCGAGGCGTCGAGCTGGGAGAATTCCTTGAACAGCTTCGCCTGATCTTCCGCCGCGATCCCGATGCCGGTATCCGTCACGGCGATCTCCGCCTCGTCATCGCCGTTTTCCGCGCTCGCGGCCAGCGTGATGCGTCCCCCGTCGGGCGTGAACTTGATCGCATTGGACAGGAGGTTCAGCAGAATCTGCCGCACGCGTCCACGGTCCCCCTGCACGCGCAAACTCTGGGGTGGAGGGGTCACGACCAGCTCGTGACGGTGCTTCTGAATCTGGGCGTGAACCGTGCCCGCGGCCTCGGCCATCAGGTCGGCGAGGCCAAAGGCCTCGGACTTGAGCTCCATCCGGCCCGCGGCGATACGCTGCAGATCGAGCAGCTCGTTGATCAGCTCGAGCAGCTGCTTGCCGTTGCGCGCCACCGTCTCGAGAAAGTCGCGCTGCTGCGCAGACAACGGGGCGCCCAGCTCTTCGGTGAGCAGCAGATCGGTGAAGCCGATGATGCTGTTCAGCGGCGTGCGCAGCTCGTGCGAGATGTTCGACAAAAACTGGTCCTTGGTTTTCATCGCGGCGTCGAGGTCGGTGTTGAGCTGCTCGAGCCGTTTCGCCGTCTGGCGTACCTCAACCGTCAGTCGCCGCGTGTTGTGATGTGCCGAGGCGCGCTCACACGCGATCGCCAGATTCGGTGCTGCCTGGTCGAGTGCGGCGCGCTCGTCGTCGCCGAACTGCGGGCCGGGGACGACGCCGAGCACACCGATCAGCTTGGAACCGGAGCGCAGCGGCACGAGCACCAGTCCCTGCGGCATCGCGATGCTCATGCGAAGCTGGTGACGTACCGCCTGCACGGCATCACCGTTGTAATGAATGGATTGCGTCGCGGTCCCCATCAGATCGCGCATCGTGGCGCGAGCCACCGGACGCGGCTCGATGCCCCGGGCGCTGGTCGCCGCCCATTCGTTGGAGTCGTATGCCGGCTGATAGAGCACGATCCCGCTCGCGCGCGTCGCGCCGGCGATGATGCCCAGCGCCTGGCCGAGTCCCACGGCGGAGTCGTCCGCGGACGTGTTCAGAGCCGAGAGCAGCTGGGAGAGATAGGCCTGGAGCTGCTCGCGCCAGGCGAGGGTGCGCGCCAAATGATTCACGCCGCGCGAGATCGTGCCGAATTCGCCGGGCTGGTCTTCGCGCAGCGGCTCGACGAACTGTCCCTCCGCGACGCGCTGCAGCGCCTGGGCGATCCGCGCGAACGGCGCGGCGAGTCGCAGCCGGTTGTACAGGAACCCGAGCGCGAGCACCGCGAGCATGGCGGCAAAGAGGACACTGGCCTCGAGCGCCGCTTGCAACGCGTCGTCGCCCGCGTCGGCGGCCAGCTCGGCGGCGGCGCTCGCTTCCGCGGCGACGACGGGCGAGGGCTGAAGATGCTGAATGCGATCGAGGCGCTGGGCCAGCTCCACCATCGCCGCCTGGGTGGCGCGCGCGCTCCGCCAGGTCGCGACTTGCGTCACGAGCCCGACCAGCGCGACGGCGATGAACGTCGCCGCGAACAGGCGGGTGATGCTGGGTGCCCGAGCACGGGAAGGCATGGCGGCGAAATAACTATGACGGAGCGGCTCGGTTACACAAGAGCGGCCCCGGCCCGCACCATTTAGGTTTGTGCTGCGTGAGACCGACCCAACTCGGCATTATTGGCCTGGGCGCCATCGGCGGCTCGGTGGCGCGTCAAGGGAAACTGGCCGGTATCCCGAAGATCGTCGGGTGGTCGCCGGAGCCCGCGGAGCGCGCGCTCGCGGCGCAGCAGGGGGCGCTCGACGACGCGCCGGCGCGCGCCAGCGACGTCGCGCGCATGGCCGATTTGGTCATCCTCGCCGCTCCGCCCGCCGCCAATCTCCTCCAGCTCGAGGCGATCGTTCCATACCTCAAGCCCGGCGCGCTCGTGACCGACGTCGGGTCCGTGAAGCGGGGCATCGTGGCGCGGGCCGAGAAGCTCGGGATCGGGTCGCGATTTGCGGGCAGCCACCCGCTCGCGGGCACGCATCGGCACGGCTTTGAAGCCTCGCGCGCCGACCTGTTTCGGGGAGCGGTCGTGTACGTGACCCCGTGCAGCGCCGGCGCCGATGCGGCGCGCGAAATCGCACACTTCTGGTCGGATGTGCTGGGCGCCGAGCCCGTGGTGCTCGATGCGGAGCAACACGACGCGCAGCTCGCGGCCACGAGTCACGTGCCGCAGGTGGTCGCGTCGCTGCTGGGGGATTTCCTGGCGCGCCATGCGCCGCCGGGCTCGTCGTTCGGAACCGGCGCGGCGGACACCACTCGCCTCGCCGCGAGCGATCCGGCTCTGTGGACGGAAATCCTGCTGATGAATCGCGACGAAATCTTGCCGGCACTGCGCGCGCTCGAGGAGTCGCTCGGCACCGTGGAGCGCGCGCTCGAGACGGGCGACGCGGCCGCGCTCACCGAGTGGCTCACGCGCGCCGCCGCGTGGAGGCGCCGTCTTGGATAGCGGCGTGGTGCGTCCTCCCGGTGATAAGAGCATCTCGCATCGCGTTCTCATGCTCGCGGCGTTGGCGAAAGGGAAGAGCGAGCTGGCGGGGTTGCTCACGGGCGAGGACGTGAAGAGCACGGCGCGCGTGCTGCGCCAGCTCGGCGCCGACGTCTCGACAATCAAAGAGACGAAGGTGACGGTGTCCGGCGCGCGGCTCACGGCGCCCAGTGCGCGCCTCAATTGCGGCAACTCCGGCACCACCGCGCGGCTCATGCTCGGCATTCTTGCCGGCCAGCGATTCACCGCGACGCTCACCGGTGATGCTTCGCTCCGCAAGCGTCCGATGCGACGCGTGACCGAGCCGCTCAAGGAGATGGGAGCCAGGATCCGGGAGTCGGGGGACGGGCTTCCTCTCACGATTCACGGTGGTAGACTGCGCGGGCTAACGTACACAAGTCCCGTCGCCAGCGCGCAGGTGAAGAGCGCGATTCTGTTTGCGGCGCTCACCGGCCATGTCGGGGTGACGATCCGCGAACCATACCGCTCGCGCGATCACACCGAGCGGCTATTCACGCATCTGGGACTCGACATCCACGAGCGCGGTGGCGCGATTGTCTTCGACCCGCCAAACCGCTCAACCGCCATACCGCCCCTGTCTCTTGCCGTGCCGGGCGATCCATCCTCCGCCGCATTCCTGGTTGGGGCGGCGATTCTGGCCGACGGTGGTGAGCTGACGATCGAGAACGTCGGCGTGAATCCCACGCGCACCGGATTTCTCGTCGTGCTCGAGCGCATGGGCGCGCATGTCGACCGGGTCAATCTGCGCGACGCAGGGGGTGAGCCGGTTGCGGATCTGCTGGTCCGTCCGGCCGCGTTACGAAGCACGGAAGTATCCGCGGCTGAGATTCCAACACTCGTCGATGAGGTGCCGGTGCTCGCGGTACTCGCGAGTCGCGCGCGGGGCTCGACGGTGTTTCGTGAAGTGGGGGAGCTGAGAGTCAAAGAGAGCAATCGACTCGAGCTCATCGCGTCCAATCTCCGCGCCGTCGGCGTAACGGCGGAGGCCCAAGGCAACGATCTGCATGTCGAGGGCACGGAGCGAGCGCCGCGCGGCAAGGTCGAAACCGCAAAGGATCACCGGCTCGCGATGGCGTTCGCCGTGCTCGGGACGGTGGACGGCGCGCAGATCAAATTGTCCGAGACCCAATCGGTGAAAATCAGCTACCCGAACTTTCTGCGTGATCTGCGGCGATGCTGCGCGTCATAGCGATCGACGGGCCGGCCGCGTCCGGGAAGAGCTCCACCGCAGGGCTCGTGGCTGAGCGCCTCGGCTGGGCGCACCTCGATTCCGGCGCGCTCTATCGCGCGCTCACGCTCGCCACCATCGACAACCTCGGAGAGGGTGGCCGGCGGAAGGGCGAGGAATGGCCCGTGCAGCAGATTCTCGACCTCGCCGAGCGGCTGCCGGTCCGGCTGGTCCTGGCGGGAACGAGTTTCCGGCCCGAGGTGGCCGGTACCGACGTCGAGGAGGCCATTCGCAGCGAGCGCGTGACCAGATATGTCTCGGTGGTCGCGGCCATGCCTGACGTGCGGACCTGGGTAAACGCCCAGCAGCGCGGGGCGGTGGAGGGCGGTGGAGGGCGGGGAGTGGTCGTCGACGGCCGAGATATCGGCACCGTCGTGTTTCCCGAGGCCCCGCTGAAGGTTTTCCTGACGGCAACCCCGGACGCACGGGCCCGGCGGCGCCTATTTCAGCGGGGCCAGGCGGTGGACGTCGATCTGGTCCGGCGTGAAAGCGAGGCCCTCGCCACCCGGGATGCCGCGGACTCCAATCGGCGGTTTGCCCCGCTAAAGGCCGCGCCGGACGCGGTTTTGCTCGACACGACCGCGCTGACACTGGAACAGCAGGTGGCACAGGTAGTTGAACTGGCGCGCCAACGCTTCCCTGGGTAGGTTTCCGCCCGTCGCATGATGAAGCACACCCCTTGGGTGTGAACAACGGAGGGGTGATCAACCTCAAACCCACAACCGAACCGGTGCACCGCATGCTCGTAGAAGCACGTGACGTAGAAGATTTCGAAGAAGACCTTCCAGTTCGTAAAGCCCCCAAGTCGCCACTCCGCGTCCGTTCCGGTCTCGACGAGGAATATTCCGCCGACGAGATCGAGAAGATGACCCTGCTGTACGAGGGGACGCTCTCCAATATCGAAGAAGGCGAAATCGTCAAATCGAAGGTGCTGCGCGTGACCGACACCGCCGTCATTCTCGACGTCGGCTTCAAGTCCGAAGGCGCGGTCGCGATCGACGAGTTCAAGGATCCCAAGAGTCTCAAAGAAGGCGATGTCATCGAAGTCTTCCTGGAGCATCTCGAGGACCAGGAAGGCGCCGTCGTGCTTTCGAAGAAGAAAGCCGACTTCATGCGCGTCTGGGAGCGGATCCGCGAAGCGCACGAGCGGGACGAAGGCGTCACCGGCACGCTCGTGAAGAAGATCAAGGGCGGCGTCGTCGTCGACCTGATGGGTGTGGATGCGTTCCTGCCGGGCAGCCAGATCGCGCTGCGCCGCGTGCCCAACATCGACGAGCTGCTGGGCCAGAGCTTCGAGTTCAAGATCATCAAGCTGAACAAGCGGCGCCGCAACATCGTCGTCTCGCGCCGCGTGCTGCTCGAGGCGGAGCGCAAGACGAAGCGCGACGTCCTGATGAAGGAGCTGTCGGTCAGCCAGGTCCGCAAAGGCGT
>DATMZX010000337.1:0-6868 GCA_035573235.1 Gemmatimonadales bacterium | reverse complement strand
ATGTACCGGTGGTCGCCGTCGAGCCAGCCCTTGGACTGGATGAAATAGAGGAACAGGACGCGCGTGAGCGCCGTGAGGGCGAGGGCATGGCGGTGGACTTTCGAGACGGGAGCGGCGAGCCGGTCCGTGAGCCGCTCGAGTGTCGCGCGGAAGGCGCGGAAGAAACGCGGGGTCACGCCTTCGCTCGCCAGGACCTCGCCGACTCTCAAGGAAAGGGCGAGCGCCGATTCATCCTTCGCCGGCGCGAGGCGCTCGAGGGTCGCGAGCGCGGCGCCGTGCGGATGAATGAGCGGAATCGTCGCGAGGCGTACGCCGGCGGGCCCCGCGGCCAGGACAAGCCGCAGTGGCGCGCCACCCAAGGCGCAGGCCAAACCGCGCTCGGTGCCCGCGGACAGACGGCGAGCCGCCGCGCGGGCAGCGCCCTCGGGATCGGCGGCTTGGAGCGCGAAGACTCGAAACGCTCCGTGCCGTGCGAGCAATGCGACTCGAGAGACGCCTGTCGCGCCCTCCTCCCCCAGCCAGGGGCCAGGGGGTACCGGTTCGAATAGGGTCTCGTATTCCAATGCCCTGAACAGCTCGCGCAAATCTTCGAGCGTCGTGATTCGCGCCAAAATGTCGCGCAGCAACAAAAACCCCCTCGCATCGCGAGGGGGCTAAGGTGGGAGCCAGGGGTTGGGAGTTAGGTATCCGACTACCGCGTCATGTGGCCTTTCTCAACCGAATCTCACCGTTCACGGTGCTCAGGTTCAGAATGCGGCCGCCCGCGCCGATCGTCCCGCGCAGGCGCCGAGGTCCGAACTTTCCGGAGATCGTGAGCGGATAGTCGGATTCGATTTCACCGTTGACGGTGCTGGCGCGCACTTCGGTGTCGAGCTTGCCGGGCATGACCAGGGTGATTCCGCCGTTCACCGTACTGAACTCGAGCTGATCATCCCAATTGGACCGGCCCATTTCCACGTACACCGACCCGTTCACCGTCGACGCCTCGGCCAGTCCGGTGGTCGTGACGCGCACGCTGCCGTTCACGGTGCTGGCGCGGACGTCGGCCTTGAGACCCTCGGCCGACATTTCACCGTTCACGGTGCGTCCGTCGAACACCACGCCCACCGGTATCCGCACCTCGAAATCGACCGTGACGTCGTTGTCTTCCGTGCTCGAATGCCAGTGATCGCCGGGCTCGCAGTCGTTCTCTTCGCGCGCGTGCCGGGGCGTGGGATAGACGGCGCAGATCGTGATGCCGTCATCGGACTCGACGACCTTGATTTCGACGTCGTCGGGATCGGAGCGGCGCGAGTGCTTCGTCGCGTTCACGACGGCTTCGGTGCCGCTCGCGAGCACGGCGCGGACGTCGCCATTCACGCCTTTCACCTCGAGCCGCTTCCCCTTGGCGAGCACGCCATGCCAGTTGAAATCCTGGGCGGCCGCGGTGGTCGCAGCGGCGACGAATAGTGATACGAGAATCAGGAAACGGCGCATGGCAGGTCCTCCAGACTAGTTCACGTTTCGCCGAACAGAGCGTGAGACCTTCTTGGCGATTTTCGGCGCGTACTCTCGGGCGTACTCACGGGCATATCGGGTGATCGCCCGCGTATCCACGTTCACGTTGGTGACGACCCACGGGTCCACCTTGATATCCAGATTGAAGTCGAGGTTCTCGTTGTCGTCGTGGTTATCGCGAACCTTCCACTGGTGCTTGTTGTTGCGGTCGGGCATTTCGATTTCCACTTCGCCGGGACGGCGCAGCTTGATGTCGCCGTCGAACGTCTCCAGCTCGAGCCGCGCCGGATTGCTGCCGCGTCCGATGGTGAAGGTGATGCGGTGCCGCCCGGCCCGCACCGTGTCCACCGTGAAGCTGGCATCGAAATCGCCGTCGAACGTCGACATCGAGCCCGACACGTTGGCGGTCGGCGGAATCACGGCCGCGATATCGCCGTCGTGCGTGGCAAATCGATAGCTGCCGCCCGCCTTGAGCGAGCCGTCATACGTGATGTCGCCGTCGACCGTATTCACTTCGGCGTTCGCGGCATCGACTTTGCTCAGGATGATGTCGCCGTCCGTCGTTTCGACGGTGATGTCGCCGACCGCTTCGCTGATGGAGATATCGCCCTCGACGGAGTTCACCTCGATACGGCCCTTGGTCTTGGAGAGTGTCACCCCGCCCTCGACCGACTTCAGGCTGATGCTGCCCGTGCCGCCGGTCACCTCGATGTCGCCCTGGACGGATTCGGCCGAGATCGCGCCGCCGGCGCCGTCCACGCTGATGTCGGTATAGGTCCCGCTCAGGTTCATCGCCATCCACACGGGGACGGTGATGTCGAGATCGACGATCGACGGCGGCCCGCGCCGGCCCTCGGTCCGCACCATGACGGTGCTGGCCGACGACGAGACCTCGACGTGCGTGCGACTGGAATGGCTGGCGCGCACCCGGACGTTGTTCTGATTCCACGTCCGCACCACGATCTCGCCGCCGAAGTTGTTGACGTCGAGCCGGGCGCCTTGTTGCACGGCAACCGTCGTGTCGCTGTTGCCCTGCGAGCGGCTCGAGCTGGAGCTCTGGCTGCTGCCTTGGCCGCTGCCCTGCTGCAGGGTGAGTGAGACGGCTACCAGTGTGGCAAGTGTGGTCAGCATTGCGCGTGCATTCCTCTCTCTCAGCTCTCGGCGAGCGCGTTGGCGCGTCGCAGGAGCTCGATCTTTTGCCGCATCGCTTTGGCGAGATGCAGGTTCAAGTACGTGTTGCCAGGGTCGCGCCGCAGCGCATGCTGTGCCTGCGCGATGGCGCGGTCGATGACGGCAAGATTCTCACGGACGATCCGCACGGTCGCGGTGTCCAGCTTCGATTCGTTTTGATCCAGCGCGTCCTGCAATTCGGCGATCGCCTGATCGGACTGCACTTTCCAGCGCGCTTCCCTGAACTGATTGCCGCGACCGGTCTCGCCGACCGCTGCCGGTGTAGGCGGGGGCGTCTGCTCATTGCGGAGCGCCAGCCACATCGCACTGCCCGACATCAGCACCAGCGCGATGCTCGCGGCGAGCAGCTGCGGAACTGAGAAGGCGAAGCGACGCCGCGCGACCACCGGCGCCTGGCGCCGGGGCTCGCTCGTCACGAGGCCGGCGCGAATGCCGCTCCAGAGATCCTGCGCCGGTTCGCGATCGACGAGCGTCTTCGCCCGCGCGACCACGTCGCGCAAATCCGCGAGCGTGGCATAGCAGTGTCCACAGGTCGCGAGGTGCGCTTCGAGCGCATCGCGCTCGCTCGCGTCGAGCTCGCCGTCGATGTATTCCGAGAGCCGATTCGTCCAGATGTCTTTCATCGATCCAAGTGCCTCCGCAGCGCCATCCGCGCATGATGCAGCTGCGACTTTGAAGTGCCCGGCACGACGCCGAGCATGCGCGCAATTTCCTCGTGGCGATACCCCTCCACGTCGTGCAACACGAACACCTGCCGTGCTCCTTCCGGAAGACTCGCGAGCGCTTCCTCGAAATCCATCGAGAGCTCGGGGCTCACCGGTTTCCCTGCCGTCTCATCGAGCGGCTGATCATCGGCGATGAATCGCCCCCGCTCGATGCCGACCGTCTTGCGCCGCGCCAGCACCACGTTCACGGCGAGCCGGTGCAGCCAGGTCCCGAACGCCGATTCGCCGCGGAACGTCGACAGCTTTTGCCAGGCGCGAATGAAGACGTCCTGCGTGACATCGTCGGCCTCGTCCGCGTCCAACATGCGACGCACCAGCGTATGGACCCGCGCAACATGGGTCCGGTACAGGCGCTCGAACGCAGTGGCATCCCCGCTTGCCGCGAGAGCCGTGTCGGCCGCTATGGAGTCAGCAGTCAGAGTATCCTCGAGCACCTGTCTGGGCATGCACAGGTTTGGATAGCCAAGTGACGCAGAAGGTTGTAGTTAAGGGATTCTTCATTGAGAATAGGGTAGATTGAGCCTCTTCATGAGCCCCACGATTTCCGCCGTTGCCGCCATCGGTCTGCTGCTCGGCCTGCGCCATGCCTTTGAGCCAGACCATCTTGCGGCGGTATCGACACTTGCGAGTCGGCCTGCCGCCCGGCTGTGGAGCGCCGCCAGGCTGGGTCTGGTGTGGGGACTGGGGCATACAGCCACCGTGGGCATCGTGGTCCTATTCATCTTGGTGCTGGGCATCCAGGTCCCCGAGCGGCTCTGGCCGACCGCGGAGCTGCTGGTAGCCGCCCTCCTCATTCTCCTCGGTTCGGTCGTGATCTGGCGGTATATCCGTGGGCGCTGGCACATGCATGCTCATAACCACGCCTCCGGTCCGCACCTTCATTTCCATAGTCACGCCCAGGCGAGTGGTCACGAGCATGCGCACGGCAAGGTGGACACGCGTCGCTCGCTCGGTTTCGGCATCGCGCATGGCCTCGCCGGCAGCGGTGCGATCGCGGCCCTGCTCGTCGCAGCCGCTCCGGATACGGCTTCGCGAATCGCCTACTTCGCAGCGTTCGGAATCGGTACGATCGTCGGAATGCTCGGGGTTTCGCTGACGCTGTCGATGGTGGTGCGGGCCGCGTCGAGCAAGAGCGAGCGCTGGGCGACGGCGCTGCACGTTGGAGCGGCGGCTGGCAGCGTGATTGCGGGGATTGTGCTCGCGGGGCGAGTGCTTGGGTAGGGCTTAGGGCCTGGGGCCCGGGGGTTGGTCCCGGTTTTCCAACGACGTGATCACCACCGCCGACGTGAGGTGACCGGTCACGTTCGTCATCGTGCGGAACATGTCGGGGATGCGGTCGAGCCCGATCAGAATCGTCAGGCCGGCGATCGGGAGCCCCGTCGCCTGAAATGCCGGCAGCAGGCTGATGACGCTGCCAGACGGGACCGCTGCGACGGTGAGTGAGGCGAGGAACACGACCGCGCCGGCCGCGAACATCTCGGCGGCTCCGAAAGGGACACCGTAGAGCCGCGCGATGAAGACGAGGGCGACCGCCTGAAAGACCGCGCTGCCGCCGCGATTGAGCGTCGCCGCAAGCGGCAGCACGAATCCGGAAACCGGGCGCGGCAGCTCCAAGTCCTTGTCCGCGGCATCGATCATGAGCGGTAGGGCCGCCAGCGACGATGTCGCGGAAAATCCCATGAGCATCGACGGAAACGCCGCGCGCAAGAACCGCATGGGAGACCGCCGGGCGATCAGCGCGATGCTTGGCAGATACACCAGCACGATGAAGAGCAGCACGCCGACGACGACCGCGGCGATGAACCAGGCCATCGCGCGCACCAAAGTCCAGCCGAACTGGGTAATGAGGGGCGCGACCAGCGCAAAGATGCCGATCGGCGCGAACAGCATCACCCAGTGAATGATCCGAATCAGCACCTCGGTCACCGCGTCGGCCAGGCTCGTGAGCGGAGCGCGCTTTTCGAGCGGCAGTGACGCGGCCGCGATCCCGAAGATCGTGACGAAGACGATGACGGGCAGGAGATTGCCGTCCGCGGCGGCCTTGAACGGATTGGCCGGCACGAGCTGGACGATGAACTGCAGGCCGGTCGGGATCGTCTCCGCGGCGCGCTGGATGAACGTGGCATCGGCGCCGGCCGCCGCGCGCAGGGCGGTTTGCTGTTCGGGTGTGATGGCGCTGTGCGGCAGCAGCGCCGAGCCCACCAGGAATCCCAGCACGATCGCGACGATCGCCGTGGCCCAGAAGAAGGCCAGCGTGCGAACGACGAGTCGTCCCACGGTGCGCAAATCGCCCAGCTTGGCGATGCCGGCGAACAGCGCCGTGGCGACGAGCGGGATGACGACCATGGACAGGAGGTTGAGGAAGAGCGAGCCGAGCGGGCGAATGCCGCGGAGCGCCTCCGCGAGCCCTGGAGACCCGCGCTGCTCCAGCCCCGCGGCGAAGAGGCCGAGCAAGAGCCCAGCAATCAGGCCGATTCCCATCCACACGTGGCTTCTCACGATAGGTGGGCTATTTTACCGCCATGCCAGATACCACACACGCGCAGGTAAAGACTCCGAAATGGGCTCTCATCCTGGGGGCCTCGAGCGGCTTCGGTGAAGGGGCGGCCCGCGCGCTCGCGCAGGCGGGCTATGATATCGTGGGGGTGCACCTGGACCGCAAGGCCGGGCTCGAGCACGTCGCCGAGATCCGCCGCGACATCGAGAAACTCGGTCGCAAGACGCAGTACTTCAACATCAACGCGGCGGATGACGAAAAGCGCAACGAGGTCCTCGCCGAGCTCGCCAAACAGAAACTGAACGTCGCCGTGCTGCTGCACTCGCTCGCGTTCGGGACGCTGAAGCCCTACATCGGTGAGGACGTGCTCAACAAGGCCAATATCGACATGACGCTCGATGTCATGGCGCACTCATTGGTCTACTGGGCGCAGGGCGTCGTCAAGAACGGGCTGATGGGGAAGGGCGGCCGAATCTTCTCGATGACCTCATCGGGGTCGACGCGGGTGTTTGCGACCTACGGCGCGGTGTCGGCCGCGAAGGCGGCGCTCGAATCGCATACGCGGCAGCTGGCGCTCGAGCTGGCGCCGCACGACATCACCGTCAACGCGCTACGCGGCGGCGTCACGGACACCCCGGCGCTACGCAAGATCCCCGGCAACGAGAAGCTCGTCGAGATCGCCACACAGCGGAATCCGCATCATCGCCTCACGACACCCGCCGATCTGGGCGGGGCGATCGTGACGCTGTCCCGACCCGAAGCCGACTGGATCACGGGGAATGTGATCAATGTCGATGGAGGCGAGGAGGTCTCCGCTTAAGGGTGGCTACACTGCAGGATGCGCGGCTGAGGCTGCGCGATTACCAACCCGTCGAGATTCCGTTCGAAACCGGGATGATTGCTGCCGCCGTCTCGGTGCTGCTCCGGGACGGCGACGACGGTCTCGAGACGCTGTTCA
>DATMZX010000336.1:0-10232 GCA_035573235.1 Gemmatimonadales bacterium | reverse complement strand
GCGATCCGCGAAGTATTCGGACCCGACGGCGTGCTGTTGCGTAACGATGCCGGCGTGCGTCGCCATGAAGGGCTACCGGAAGAAGTCGTGCTGGCCTTCGGGCAAGTTCCCGAAGTTGTCGAGATTGTCGAGGATGGCGTGAAGTATCTGGCTGCACCGTGGTCAGGACAGAAGACGGGGGCCTTTCTCGATCAGCGGGAGAACCGCGCGCTCATCGAACAGCACACCAAGGTGGGTGGCCGTGCCCTCGATCTCTTCACCTATCACGGCTCGTTCGCCCTGCATCTCGCGCGCAAAGCGCGAGAAGTCACGGCGGTCGATCAGAGCACGGAGGCGCTGGCGCGCGGGGCGGAGAATGCGAAGCTCAACGGGATCGCCAACATCGCCTGGCGCGAAGCGAACACATTCGACTTGCTGAGGGAGATGGAACACCGCAGGGAGATGTTCGATACGATTGTCCTCGACCCTCCCGCCTTTGCCAAGACGAAGGCAAACGTCGAGCGCGCCGTTGCCGGCTACAAAGAAATCAACCTCCGGGCGATGCGGATCCTCGCGCCCGGAGGTGAGCTGTTCACTTCATCCTGCTCCTACCATGTGAGCCGTGACGTGTTCAACGCGATGCTGGCCGACGCGGCACGTGATTCGGGCCGGCGGATTCAGTTCCTTGCCGCGACGGGCGCGGCGGCCGACCATCCCGAGCTGCTCAACGTCCCGGAAACGGGCTATCTCAAAGGCGTTCTGCTCAGGGCCTTGGCCTGAGAATCCAGTCGGCGATCGCCGCGACCACGGCCGGCGCAATCGGCATCGTCGGATCCTTGTAGGTCGTTGCCATCTGTGCCGCGATCGTCGTGTTGGTGTCGTGTTTCAACACATGATTCACTTCGGGAATTACGACCAGCTTGGCGTCGGGCCGTGCGGCGTGGAGTCGCTCGGCGTCGGCGAGGGAGGCCTGCAGATCGGTCGCCCCCTGCACGATCAGCACAGGCTGGCGCACTGCACGAATTGCCGCCGAGGGATCGAAGGCCATCATCGAGCGCATGTACGTGCGGTTCATTGGGACGAAGAGCATCTCGAGTCCGGAAGGAACGGCCGCCGGCTCGTCTGCCAGGTAGTGCTTCATTGCGGTGTCGTACCGCACCAGGGTCGCGCTGTCGAACTGGCGGCTGAGCTGCTCGCGCAGCACCTCACCGGTCCCGCGGCCCAGACCGGAGACGTGGACGACGTCGGTGACCGGCGCTCCGTCGCGCGCCGCCATGAGCGCGAGCGACGCGCCTTCACTGTGCCCGACGAAGACGACGCGCGAGAAGCGCCGATCGCGTGACAGCGACTCCGCCGCCGCCCGGGCGTCCGCCGCGAAATCGGCCATTGTCATGTTCGTGATGTCGAACGTCCCTTTCGTTCCCGGCAGGCCGCGCTTGTCGTAGCGCAGCGATGCGATGCCGCGCTCGGCGAGCCGCCACGCGAGCTGCGCGTAGGAGTTGGGTCGAATGCCCAGCATTGAGTTGCCGTTGCGATCGGTCGGACCCGAGCCGGCGATGATCACGACGACCGGCACGGACTTCGTTCCGCCGCGCGGCGTCGTCAGCGTGCCCCCCAGCTCGAGACCGCCGCTGCGAACCGTGTAGGCTGACTCCAACGCCGCGGCCGGTGCCGTGGTGTCGGCCTGCTGGAGCGTCATGGCCACGAGGATTACGCTAAGGGCGATCATGCTTTTCTCGTTTCCACAGGATGTAGGACTGCGCAATCGGAAAGACCGCGACGACGACGAGGGTACCGATCAGCAATGGCAGCAGCGCCGCGTGAGGCAGAAACGCACCGGTCGCGAGCGCGAGACCGCCGAGCACCATCAGCCAGCCGCCCGTGCGGTGTGTCTTTCGCCACACTCTGTCGCTCGACAGCGTCCACGGCGTCCGAATGCCCACGAACCAATTGGGTTCGACACGGGTCAGGTAGTTCCCAATGACGACGAGCAGCAGCCCAACAAAGAGCGGCACGAGCCGATCGATTCGCACCGAGTAACCCATGCCACTCGCGAGAACCACGGCGTGAATGATCAGAATGAAGACCGTCAGCGCGTTCGCGAACAGCCAATAGGTGCTCACGAAGCTCAGGTAGTTCTCCCTGCGCGGATCGACCTTGGGCAGCACGTTGAACAGCAGCGTGATCCCGATGACCAGAAGCGGACCCATCGCCACGGCGACGAACCGGCTCGAAAAACCGTCGGGTGTGCCACGCAGATTCCAGTGGGTCGCCACGGTGGGAGGCAGACGGGGATATGCCCAGATCGACACGCCGATGGCCAAAGCGGCGATCACGAGACCGAACCAGCGGCTACGCATCTTTCGCCCCTTCCCCGCCGAAGCGGGTCATGAAGTAGCGCACGACTTCCTGAAAAACCGTCGTATTCAGGCGATAGCGGATGAACTGTCCTTCGCGCTCCGTGGCGACCAGGTCCGCGGCCTTGAGGACGCCCAGGTGGTGGGACACGGAAGCGAAGGCGATCGGGAACTGCTCGGCGATCTCCCCTGCCGTGCGATCCCCCTGCGTCAGCAGCTCGAGGATCTTCCGCCGGGTGGGGTCGGCCAGGGCGCGGAACAGCGAGTCATCCATGAGAGAGATATTTATACAATTGTCTAAATATGTCAAGCAAAGTTGACTAAAGCGGCCCGTATCACAAGCTTGCAGGCCATGCCCTTGAAGGCCCTGGAGCGCGGCGCGGCGGTTCGTCGCGTGCTGCGCGGATTGCTGGTTGCGAACATCGCCGTCGTGATCGCCAAGGCGATCATCGGCTGGTTCGCGGGGTCTCTCGCCGTCATGGGCGATGCCGCTCACTCCTCGGTCGACGCGGTCTACAACGTGCTCGGGCTGATCGTGATTCGCGTCGCCGCGCGCGCGCCCGACGAGGAACATCCCTACGGCCATCGCAAATTCGAGACGCTCGCCGCGCTCGGGATCTGTGTCGTGCTCGCCGTCACGTCATTCGAGCTGCTGCACGGCGCCGTCGCGCGGCTGATCGCGGGCGGACACTTGGTCCAGATGACGGATCGCGCACTCGTGCTGCTCCTGGGTACGCTCGCGACGAATGTGTTCGTCGCCTGGTATGAAAACCGCCGCGGGCAGCAGCTCTCCAGCGAGCTCCTCATCGCCGATGCCGCGCACACCCGGACCGACGTCTTCATCACGATCGGCGTCCTGATCGGGGTGCTGTTTTCACGGCAGGGATACCTGTGGGTGGATTCCGCCGTCGCGATCGCGATCGCATTCCTGATCGTGCGCGTCGCCTACCAGATTCTGCAGCGAGTCGTTCCGGTGCTCGTCGACGAGCGGGCGATCCCCGAGCCAACCATCAGGCAGTCGGCTCAGGCGGTCGAAGGCGTCGTCAGTGCGTACGGCATCCGCTCGCGCGGCGGCAACGCCGGCGTGCGCTACGCGGAAGTGACGATCGCGGTCGATCCGAATGCGAACGTCGCGGCGGCACACGCCATCGCCGACGCGGTCGAAGAACGCCTGAAGAACGAGCTGGAGCTCGAGGAAGTCACGGTGCACGTCGAGCCATGCTGACTTCCCTGCCCCTCGGCCGCCCGGCCAAGACCGGCATCCCGCCGATCCGGCATCAGCCGCGCTCGCTCAAGCAGGAGTATCAGGAATTCATCCTGCAGCGGCTCGAGGAATACAAGAACACGGTGCCGCGCGCCGAGCTGCTCGAGATCGGCGACGAGGCGGTGCGCGAGCTGCAGGCGAGCGCGCAGGACCAGTACCTGCTCACCGAGGTGCTGCTGCTCGAGCATGTCGACCGGATCATCGCGCGCCGGCTGCGGCTGCCTTCGTTCCCGCGGTGGCGCCAGAAGCATCGCGCGCTGCGCGAAGCGCAGCGCGAGCCCACGCACTGGGGCTTCGATCGCCAGCATCCGATCGTGCAGTGGGCGGCGCGGCTCGAGCCCGGCGACGTCGTCGCGGTACTCGGCGCGGCCGCGCTGCCGGAAGCGCTGTTCCTGGCGGCCCACGACGCCGAAGTCTTCCTGCTCGATCAGGACCTGGGCGCCGTCGAAGCTGCCGAAGGCCGGGCTGTCGCCGAACAACTGGGCGGCGGGGCGTTCCAGGCGCTCGTGATCAACTTCGGGAATTGGTTCCCCGATCTCACCCCTGCACTCGTGGCGATCGCGCCGTCGAGTCTCGGCCCGCTGCGCGCCAAGCAGCGCGCTTCGCTGATCGCCGACCTCCAGGTGCGGACGCCATCCGGTGGGGTGCACGTCGTCCTGCCCGCGGCCGCCGAGCAGCGCGAAGTGATCCCGCTGGCGCCCGAGGCGCTGCAGACGCTTTATCGCGGCTGGCAGGTGCAGCGCGGTCGTAAGTCGAAACGCTCCGGGTTCACGGCGATCAAGCCGCCGCGTCAGGTTGACACGGTGCAATCCGCGTTGAACGTGTCTGAATGACGATTGGCGTTTCTCGCTAAACTGTAAGTCGTTGTACGACGCCATGTTGTACGCAAGCTCAGATGGCAGGCTGTTTGCCTACGACGTGGGCATGACAAGTCTTCCGCTAGTGCTCGACGACGAACCGATGGGCATCATCCTGCGGGCTGGGCGCCAGATTCTCCGGCCTGCCAAGATCTGGGCGTACTGCTGGTTCGCCGACGAGGGGCAGGACGGCGATCACACACATTTGCATTTGCCCGTCGATCCGAAAGTTTAAGCGCTAGACAGCCTCACTCACCGACGTAAACGAGAAGTCCTTCACGACCAGGGGCGGCACGACCACTGCCGGCCCACCCACATCACCTGATTCCGACGACGACACGCGCTCCGGCTTCCCGACCGCGACGAGATTGTTCAGCATCGTCACAGGACTTTCGTTGAACCGGAAGTTGTTCACCGCGCGACTCACTTCTCCCTTTTCGATCAGGAACACGCCGTCGCGCGTGATGCCGGTATACAACAGGGTGCGCTGGTCGACGGCGCGGATGTACCAGAACCGCGTGACGAGCAGCCCGCGATCGACGCCCTTGATGAGCTCGTCCAGCGACTGCGCGGCTCCCGTTCCCTCCAAGCGATAACCGCCCGCGAACGGCGTGGGCTTCACACCCTGCTTGTCCGCCCAGAAGCGATCGTACGCCAGGTTCTTGAGCACGCCGTTCTCGATCCACGCCGTGCGCGCCACGGGCAGCCCCTCGCCGGTAAATGGCGAGGTGAGCAGATCGGCATCTTGAGGATCGGACGAGATCGTGATGCGCTCATCGACCACCTTCTCACCGATGCGATTGCCGCCGCCGCGTTTTGAAAAGAAGCTCCGTCCTTCATCGGCGGGCCGAGCGTTCATCGAGAACGCGAGCAGGCTCACGAGATTGCCGGCGGCGGTCGGCTCGAGCACGACGGTGTACTTCCCCGGCTCGAGCGGCGTGGCGGCGCGCGTACCGTGCGCCTTGCGCACCGCGCGAGTCGCGAGCTGCGTCGCCGGCGTGGCGCGCGCCCAGTCGTTGTGCGCCGTCCCTGCCCAGCCCGAGCCTTTGCCGTCGGGGCTGCGCACGGTGAGCGTGTGCACGGTATTCGTGGACGCGTGATAGCCGAATAGTCCGGCCGAATTCGCGATCGCGCTCGCGCCGGCGATCCGGTGCACCAGGCCGGCGGCCATCAGTCCTGAACGATTCGATTCGCCCGCCACATTTCGCACGGCATCGGCGCGCCGCACCGCGTCGAGCTGCGCCGTGGCTTCCCAGAATGCAGGAACGTCGCTGTACACCTGCGCCGGCAAGAGCGCCATGAGCTCGGGGTTTTCGGGCGCGAGCTTCGCGAGGCGCTCGCTCGTTGCGACGGTCTTGGCGAGCCCCGCGTCATCGAGCAGGTTCGTCCCGACGCTCGCCGCGCGTTTGCCGAACCGGGAGGTGACGGTGACGGTCGCATTGTCGGCGTCGCCGGCCGTTGTGACTTCGTTGCGCGCGTAGCGGGTATTGCCGTTCGCGGTCGCGTTGATGTTGACCTGGCATCCTTCGGCCTTCGACAAGGCCAACACCCGTTCGGCGAGCTGCCGCGCCTGCGCGCGGTTGAGACCAGCGAACTCAGCCACGGCTCACCTCCCGGCCGGTGTTGATCACATTGACCCCTTTGAACCGCGCGGGCGGCGTGCCGTGACTCACCGCGTTCGACTGTCCGGGCTGGCCTTTGCCGTCGGTGAAGGTGCCGTTCATCTGGTAGGACGACTTGCCGCCGATCATGTCCATCGCATTCCAGAAGTCGGGCGTCCGCGACTGATACGCCACATCCTTCAACATTCCCGTGATCTTCCCGCCCTTCACCTCGTAGAAGACCTGCCCGCCGAACTGGAAGTTGTAGCGCTGCTGGTCGATCGAGTACGAGCCTCGACCCACGATGTAGATGCCGTTATCGGTCGCGGCAATGAGATCGTCGAGCTTGAGATCACGCTCGCCCGGCAGCAGCGACACATTCGGCATCCGCTGGAACTGCACGTCGGCCCACGACTCGGCGTACGAAGTCCCGTGTGACGTCTTTCTGCCGGTGATCGGCGTGAGCCAGGCGACCTGATCGCGCGTGGTCTGATAGTCGACCACGATGCCGTTCTTGATTATCAGGTACGTCTCGGGTGCCACGCCGTCATCGTCCCAGCCGCACGCCGACAACGATCCAGGCTGCGAGCGATCGCCCTGAATGTTCATGAAATCGGGGCCGTAGCGCGTCTTGTTGAGGATTTGCTCGGGCGGCGCGAGGAAGCTCGTGCCGGCATAATTCGCCTCGAAACCGAGCGCGCGGTCGAGCTCGGTGGGATGCGCGATCGACTCGTGGATCGTGAGAAACAGATGATGCGGCTCGAGAATCAGATCGTACTTCCCGGGCTCGACCGATTTCGCCGTCAGCTTCTGTACGGCGTCCTCGGCCCAACGCGGCGCGTTGCCGGGGAGATCGGACTTCAGCACCCACTCCCAGCCCAGCCCCATCGGCGCGACTTCGGCCGAGATCCGGGTTTCGAACAGACCGCGCGACGTGTCCACCGCGGTGATGTTCATCTGCGGGAAACAGCGGTAGACATCCTGCACCGTGAAGATGTCGTCGGTCGAGGCGTAGGTCTTCTGGTCGCGCACGAAGGCCAGCGAGGACGTCACGAACCGCGCGCCCGAGACCTTGAGCGCTTCCGCGTTGGCGCGCAGCAGCAGCGCGACTTTCTCCTCGACCGAAATGTCGAACGGATCGGTTTCGATCGGGCTGCGCCAGCGTCCATCTTTCACCGCCGGCGTCGGCGCGAGCTGAATCGGCTTCTTGAGTGCGCGCCGGTTGGCCTTGGCCTGCGCCACCGCGAGCTTCGCCACGCGATCGATTTCGGCCGGGGACAGATCACGGCTGGCGGCAAAGCCCCAGGCGCCCTGGGCCAGGACTCGGATCCCGAAACCGTACGTCTCGCCATCCGAGAGATTGATTATTTGCTGCTCGCGGGTGTTGACCGATTGGCTTCTCGTCCGAGCCACGCGGATGTCCGCATACGAAGCCCCCGCAGTCTTGGCGGTGCTGAGGGCCCGCATGCAGAGGTCTTTCACGGAGGCATCGGCTTGAGGAAGCTGGAGTGGCACGCGGGTGGCTACCGCAAGAGCGGCGCCCGTTTGGACGAATTCCCTGCGATCCATAACTGATCCTTGCGAGTCGGTTCCGGGAGCCTATCTATCAAGTATGGCGACGATAAAGATCGACGGTCGTTCGCTCGCTGCGGAAGAGGGTCAGACGATCCTCGATGCTGCCAGAAACGCGGGCATCGAGATACCTACACTTTGTTGGTACCCAAAGCTCCCCATCGTCGGCAATTGCCGCATCTGCCTCGTGTCGGTCGAGGGGCAGCCAAAGCTGATCCCCGCCTGCGCCACGAAGGTGGCCGACGGTATGGTCGTCACCACGCAGTCCCATGCCGCGGTGCAGAACCGCAAAGGTGTCCTGCGCCTCCTCGCCGAGCGCTATCCCGCCGAGCACCTGCGCAACGGTGGCCGCGCCAATCCGCGCAACGAGTTCGAGCGCTATCTGGTCGACTACGACGTCGTGCCGACGCCGCAGATCGATCGCGATCTGGCGCTGCGCTCGGGCGACGAGCGCCCCGGCGATCCGATGATCCGCCACGACATGTCGACCTGCATTCTGTGCACCCGCTGCGTGCGCGCGTGCGAAGACATCCAGGTGGTCGGCGTGCTGGACGTCGGATTTCGCGGCGAGCACGCCGAGATCATCGTCGGCGCCGACGGTGATCCTGACAAAGCCGGCTGCACCTGGTGCGGGGAGTGCGTTCGCGTCTGCCCGACGGGCGCGATCTTCGAGGTCATGCCGCGCCAGCGGTTCGCGCCGGAGCAGGTGCGGCATCCGGAGAAGATCGTGCGCGCGGTCTGCCCCTACTGCGGCGTCGGCTGCCAGCTCGATCTGCACGTCTCCGACAACAAGCTCATGCGCGTCACCTCGCCCGATATCGAGCTGGACACACCGAATCAGGGCTCGACCTGCGTGAAGGGGCGGTTCGGCTACGACTTCCCGCAGCATCGGGATCGCCTCACCAAACCATTGATACGACGGGGGTGGGTGCGAGGTGCTGGGGGCTGGGTGTGGGAGGGATCGAGCGGTGCCGAGCGTCGCGGTGGTCCCTGGCAGACAATTGAAGGAGAAGGGAAGAAGTCGAAACCCGGTACGCCGCCGCGCGCCACCGGCAAATCGGTCCGCGAGCTGCCGCTGCTCGACCGGCTCGACATGGATATTCGCGATCGCGTCGCGACCCCTGCCGACTGGTACGCGCCGTTTCGCGAGGCCACCTGGGAAGAAGCGCTGGAGCTCACCGCCCAGGAGCTGCTCCGCATCAAAGCCGAGCGCGGCAGTAACGCGCTCGCCTGCTTCTCCTCGGCGAAGTGCTCCAACGAGGAGAACTACGTGCTGATGCGGATGTACCGCGGCGCCCTCGGCACGAACAACGTCGACCACTGCACGCGGTTGTGTCATTCGACGTCGGTCGCCGCGATGCAGCGCGCGATCAACACGGCCGCTGCCTCGGGCTCGATGCGCGAGATCGAAGAGGCGTGCGACGTCATTTTCATCGCCGGCGCGAACACGACCGAATCGCATCCCGTGTTCGGCGCCGCGCTGAAGCGCGCGCACGAGAAGCGCGCCAAGCTCGTCGTCGCCGATCCGCGCCGTACCGAGCTGGCCGGGCGGGCGGACGTCCACCTGCAAATGCAGCCCGGGACCGATGTCGCGCTCTACTCCGGAATGCTCAACCACATCCTGGCGCTCGGCCTCGAGAACAAGGATTTCATCGCGAAGCGCACGCACCATTTCGACCAGGTGCGCGCGGCAGTCCAACCGTACACGCCCGAAAAAGCCTCGAAGATCACCGGCATACCCGCCGAGCAGATCAAGCGCGCGGCCGAGATCTATGCGCGCGGGCCGAACACGAGCACGCTGTGGGCGATGGGGCTCACGCAGCACGCCAACGGCACCGACATCGTGACGTCGCTGCTCAACCTCATGTTCGCGTGCGGGATGATCGGTCGCTGGGGCGCGGCAATGCTGCCGGTGCGCGGTCAGAACAACGTCCAGGGAGCGTCGGACGTCGGCGCGATTCCGTTCGCCTACACCGATTACCAGCCGGTCACGGAGCCGAGCGTCCGCGCCCGCTACGCCCACACGTGGGGCGTGCCGGAGGCCTCGCTGTCGCTGCAGAACGGGCTCATGCTCACCGAAATCGTGAAGCCCGAGAGCGGCGTCCGGGGCATGTACATCATGGGCGAGAATCCGATCATTTCCGATCCCGACATCGCCCACGCCGAGGCGTGGTTCCGGCAGGTCGAGTTCCTCGCGGTCCAGGATCTCTTCCTCACGGAGACCGCGCGCTACGCCGACGTCGTCTTACCAGGCTCGAGCTTCGCCGAGAAGACCGGAACGTTCGTGAACACGGAGCGGCGCATTCAGCTGTCGCACCAGGCGATCGATTGTCCCGGCGAGGCGCGCGGCGACCTCGACATCCTGATCGAGCTCAGCAATCGCCTTGGCCTGAAGACGTCGTTCCGCAACTCGGAAGACGTGATGCGCGAGATCGCGAGCGTCACCCCGAGCTGGGCCGGGGTCACGTACGATCGACTCGAGGGCGCGGGTCTGCAGTATCCGGTCCCGACCGCCGACCATCCCGGGACGGCGTTCTTGTTCGACAAGTCGTTCCCGACCGCCGACGGCCTGGTGAAGTTCGTGCCTGTCGAATACACGGAC
>DATMZX010000335.1:0-4751 GCA_035573235.1 Gemmatimonadales bacterium | reverse complement strand
GTTCGCTTCGATGAGATCGTAGTCGTTGATCTTCGTGTTCGACTTCTTCATCAGGTTCTGCACCGCGACGATCGGCGCGAAGAACAGGTCCTTCGGCTCGCCGCCGCCGGTCGCGTAGCCGGTGATCGTCGCCAGCGGCTTGAGGCCGTGGGTTTTTGCGAACGCCAGTGACGCGACGACCAACGCACTCGCGCCGTCGTTCAGCCCGGGCGCGTTTCCCGGCGTGACCGACCCGTCCTTCTGAAACGACGGCTTGAGCGCCGCGAGCGCCTCGAGCGTCGTGTCTTTGCGCGGAGACTCGTCCTTCTCGATGACGGTCACGCCCTTCTTCCCCGGAATCTCGACCGGGACGATCTCGTTCTTGAAAAAGCACGACTCCATCGCCTGCACCGCTTTTTGATGACTCTTCAACGCGAATTCGTCCTGCTCCTCGCGCGACACGCCGGCTTTCTTCGCGGTGTACTCGGCGAGGTTGCCCATGTGCGTGTTGCCGAACGAGTCCCACAGCCCGTCGTGAATCATCCCGTCCACGAGCTGCGAGTTCCCCGCCTTGATCCCGCCGCGCATGCCGTAGACGTAGTGCGGCGCGTTCGACATCGACTCGAACCCGCCCGCGACGATGCATTGCTCGTCACCGGCCTTGATCGCCTGCGCCGCGAGCATCACCGCCTTGAGTCCCGAGCCGCACACCTTGTTGATCGTGAGCGAGGGAATGATACCCGGCAGCCCTGCGTGGATCGCGGCCTGGCGCGCGGGCGCCTGACCTTCCCCGCCCTGCAGCACATTCCCCATGATCACTTCCTCGACCTGATCGTCGGGGACAGCGGCACGACGCACCGCTTCGCGGATGACGAGCGCGCCGAGCCTCGGCCCCACGAGCGGCGCGAGGCCGCCGAGGTATTTGCCGATCGGGGTGCGACAGGCAGAGAGGATTACGGGAATTGTGGCGTCGGACATAACCTCAAATTAAGGGCTTGAGACTCCTGCTGTGTATCTCCTGTTTCAGCTTTTCCACGAATTCGGCAACCGGCATCACCACCTGCTTGTTTCCCGCTCCGCGCACTCGTACAGCGACTGACTTCGCTTCCGCCTCACGCTGCCCCACGACCGCCATATAGGGAATCTTGTGGACTTCGGCGTCGCGGATCTTGTAGTTGAGCGTGTCGGAGCGCTCGTCGAGATGCGAGCGAATCCCGGCTTTTCTCAGGGTCTCGTGGACCACCCGCGCGGCGTCCAGCTGGCCGTCGGCGATGGGCAGCACGCGCACCTGCTCCGGTGAGAGCCAGAGCGGGAACGCGCCCGCGAAGTGCTCGATCAGGAAGCCCGTAAACCGCTCGATCGTGCCGAAGATCGCGCGGTGCATCATCAGCGTGCGATGCGGCTTGTTGTCGGCGCCCGTGTACTCGAGGTTGAAGCGCTCCGGCAGCTGATAGTCGAGCTGGATCGTCGCGCCCTGCCACTCGCGGCCGATCGCGTCGTTGAACTTCACGTCGATCTTGGGCCCATAGAACGCGCCGCCGCCCACGTCCATGCGATACGTGAGCCCGCGGCGCTTCAGGGCGCTCTCGAGCGCCTTCTCCGCGACGTCCCACATCGCGTCGGTGCCGAGCTTCTTGCCGGGCGGGCGTGTCGCGAGATCGAGGCGATAGGCGAGCCCGAACGTCTTCCCCATCACGAGCTCGACGATGTCGAGCATGCCGAAAATCTCGTCCTCGATCTGGTCTTCGCGCAGGAAGATGTGCGCGTCGTCCATCGACAGGCCGCGCACGCGCAGCATCCCGTGCAGCGTGCCGGAGCGCTCGTTGCGATACACGTTCGCGATCTCGGCGAGGCGGATCGGCAGATCGCGGTAGCTGCGCTGCTGGCTCGCGTAGATCAGGATGTGCATGGGGCAGTTCATCGGCTTGACGCGATAGCGCACGTCTTCCGACTCGCCCTCGCCCGCCGCCATCGCCGGGAACTGGTTCTCGGCGTACAGCGGCAGGTGTCCCGAGCGCAGGAACAGCTGCTCGCGCGTGATGTTGGGCGTGTACACGAGCTGGTAGCCGCGCTCGAGGATGACGTCCTCGATGAAGCGCCGCAGCTCGAAGTTCAGCGTCGCGCCCTTGGGGTGCCAGAAGATCAGCCCGGGCCCGACGTCTTCCTGAATCGAAAACAGATCGAGCTGCTTGCCGATGTGGCGATGATCGCGCTTGCGCGCTTCCTCGAGCCGAGTGATGTACTGGTCGAGGTCCTGCTTGCTGAACCACGCCGTGCCGTAGATGCGCTGCAGCATCTGGCGCCGCTCGTCGCCGCGCCAGTACGCGCCCGCCGCGTGCAGCAGCTTGAAGTGCTGAATCTTGCCCGTGCTCGGCACGTGCGGGCCGCGGCACAGATCGACGAACGGGCCGTCGGTGTAAACCGAGATGACTTCGCCTTCCTTGAGATCGTCGATCCGTTCGAGCTTCAGCGGATCGTCTTTGAAGCGCCGTTTTGCTTCTTCTCTTCCTACTTCTTCGCGCGTGAAGACATAATCGGCTTTCGCGACCTCGGCCATTTTCTTTTCAATGGCCTCGAGGTCTTCCGGCGTGAACGGCCGACCGATGTCGAAGTCGTAGTAGAAGCCGTCTTCGATCGGCGGGCCGAACCCGATTTGCGCCTGGGGAAAGAGCTGCCGCACCGCCGTCGCCAGGACGTGCGCCGACGAGTGGCGCAGCACGTCGAGCGCCTGCGGATCCTTGTTGGTCAGGATCGAGACGGTGGCGCCGTTGTCGAGGGGGCGCTGCAGATCGCGCACGTCGCCGTTGACGCGAATGGCGAGCGCCGCCTTGGCGAGCCCGGGCCCGATGGCTTTTGCCAGATCAGCCCCGGTCGCGCCGGCCGGTAGAGTCTTGTTGCTCCCATCCGGCAGGACGACCTGGATCTCGGATGTGGACATGTCTAGGGAGTGGTAGTCGTCGTCGCCGTGCCGAGCGGCGGCACGTCTGTTCCGAAGCGGAAATACAGGCTCACCGAAAACAGAATGATGCCCGCGATCAGCACCCAGCGGACCAGCCGCGCGGGTGGCAGACGATCTTCGGATAGAATCTTTGGAGAAGTCATGATCCCCATTTTGGGTTCACACCCTGAAGGGTGTGCTCGGCAGGCTCTGTCCTAAAGGACATTTGTCCTTCAGGACAATGATTGCCGAGCACAGGCTTTAGCCTGTCCCCAATTAAAAAACGATTCAACACGTTAACCACGACGATATTCTAGTTGCCGCTTCTATATTAAGGAATGGCATACGATCCGCGGCCCGTAGAACCCTCCATCTATAAGCGTTGGCTCGAGGCGGGAGTCTTCCAGCCCCGTCCCGACGCCGAGCCGTACGTGATCGTGATTCCCCCACCCAACGTCACCGACGTGCTCCACGTCGGTCACGCGCTCAACAACACGATCCAGGACGTGCTGATCCGGTTCGAGCGCATGCGCGGCCGCGCGGCGGAGTGGCTGCCCGGGACCGACCATGCCGGCATTGCGACCCAGAACGTGGTCGAAAAGCGCCTCAAGGCCGAGGGGAAGACGCGCTTCGATCTGGGGCGCGAGGCGTTCGTGCAGCGCGTGTGGGAGTTCGTGAACAAGACCGGCAACACGATCATCGAGCAGCTCAAGCAGATCGGCTGCTCCTGCGACTGGACCCGGACCCGGTTCACGCTCGATCCCGAGTACTCGCGCGCCGTGCGCGAAGTGTTCGTGCGGCTGTGGGAGGAGCAGCTGATCTACCGCGGCCACCGCGTGATCCACTGGTGCCCGAACTGCCTCACGGCCCTTTCAGATGAAGAGGCGGAGCACCACGAGACCAACGGCAATCTCTACCATATCCGCTATCCGCTGGCCGACGGCTCCGGCGCGATCACCGTCGCCACGACGCGTCCTGAAACGCTGCTCGGCGACACGGCCGTGGCGGTGAATCCGGAGGATCCGCGCGGGCGGGCGTTCATCGGCAAAAAGGTGCGGCTGCCGATCGTCGGGATCGAAATCCCGATCATCGCCGACGAAGCGGTGGACAAGGAGTTCGGCACCGGCTTCGTCAAGATCACGCCCGCTCACGATCCCAACGATTTCGAGACCGGCAAGCGGCATGCCCTCGAGATGCCGTTGATCATGAACGAGAACGGCACGCTTGGTGAGAGTGGCGGTTCGGCGGTTGGGCGGTTGGGCGTCCGCGTTCCGCCCGATCTCGTCGGCGTGGACCGTTTCGAGGCTCGGAAACGGATCGTGAAGCAGCTCGAGAAAGAAGGCCTGCTCGAGAAAACCGAGCCGCATCGGCACTCCGTGCGGCGCTGCTACCGCTGCGACACCGTCGTCGAGCCGCGGCTCAGCGATCAGTGGTTCGTCAAGATGAAGCCGCTCGCCGAGCCGGTGCTCGCGAAGTTCCGCGCGGGCGAGTACCAGATCGTGCCCGAGCGCTGGCGCGCGACGTACGACCACTGGATGGAGAACATCCGCGACTGGAACATCTCGCGGCAGATCTGGTGGGGCCACCGCATTCCGGTATTCACGTGCACGAAGTGCGCGCACCAGTGGGCCGATCGCGTGGATCCGCAGGCGTGCCCCAAGTGCGGAGGATCGGTGGAGCAGGATCCCGACGTGCTCGACACCTGGTTCTCGTCGTGGCTGTGGCCGTTCGCGACGTTCGGCTGGCCCAACGAGACGCCCGACCTGAAGCGCTTCTATCCCGGCCACACGCTGGTGACCGCGCCGGAGATCCTGTTCTTCTGGGTCGCGCGCAT
>DATMZX010000334.1:0-4493 GCA_035573235.1 Gemmatimonadales bacterium | reverse complement strand
CCCCAGGAGTACGATGCCGCGGATTGCATATGTTCATCTCGTGCTAGGCATTCGCTAGGAATAGCCTAACGCAATGCCCGTCCGTCTTGCTAGGGTCCCCCCGTGAATAACACGCTGCGAATGTTGCGTGCAGGAGCCTGCATTCGGCGAGTTGCCGGGCGCTACGCTACGTCGCGCCCGCATATCGAATCAACAGCGACGAGGGCATGATCACGAAGCTGCGCCCTGAGCACCCGGCCATCGTTCCGTTTCTGTTCCTGCTCTGGCGCGCCCTTTCTACTTTCGACCACCGGGAGAGCGCGGCAGAGCCGCGCTCTCCGGATTGCGGGCCCGTCAGAACGAGCCGGAACGGGTGGCGACGTCCTCCTGGTGAATCGGCGTTGGAACGAACTCCGCGCCGTAGAACCACACGACCGTTTGGACGTTGTTGCTGTCGGTCCAGAAGGCATGGAAGGTCCCATCCGCTCCGACGGCGATATCGGTGTAGTCGCCGAAGAAGCCGCCACCAAAGCCATACTGGGTATTGATGGGCTGCGTGGTGACGGCGCTGGTGATGCCAGTACTCAGATCCGCTACCCCGTAGTCCAACCGCGCATTGTCGACGTATTTGCCCAGCTTATCGCACGTAATACGCCCCACCGGCGGGGCTGGCCCGCTGGCACACGTCTGCCATGGCGAGACCACGTCCGCCATATAGGCTGAGATATACACTTTGCCGGCAGGCGAAATTGCGATCGCCGGGAAGAGAGTATCCGCCGGCCGCGCCGCGGGAGCATTCAACGTCGAGCCATCCGGTTGAGTGACGGGATACCCGACCGCCGACCGGGTAGTCGCCGGGAACACCGCCGCCGGGCTGGTCCAGGTAGCGCCGCCGTCCGCCGATTTGCTGTACAGCACAGTGGCATGACAGCCGGTGTTCGTGGATCCCGGGCACAGCCCGCCCTTGTCGCTCATGAGCGATGACCAGACGACGTAGGCCGTTCCATCGGGCGCGATTGCCGCCGCCGGGTAGCTATTGACTCGGAACGCAGTATCCGCGACAGGAATGATGTCAACCAACTGCGCGATCGCGACCGGTTTGCTCCAGGTAACCCCGCCGTCGCTCGACTTCACCATCCAGGTGCTGTCCAGGGTGGCACGCCGTGTCGCCCCATCCCAGAATACATACAGGGTGCCATCGGGCCCGACGGCTGGATGGGACCCCTGCCCATAAAGGACATTTCCAGAGATGAGCTTGGGGCTGCTGAATGTCTTGCCCCCATCCGTGGAGTAGACGAATGAGATAGGCGATTGGACGTACGCGCCGCTGTGCGCGTTGAAGATAAAGCGCGTCCAGGTGACGTATACGCGGTCGCGGAACGGGCTCGAGACATTGGCGTCCACCGCGATCCAGGGCTTGTCATTGAGGGTACTGGGCGCAGCCGTGGGATTGATGAAGGTCGGCGGACCCCAGGTCAGTGCGCCGGTGCTGTCGAACGTCCCGCGATTTACCGCGACCGTGCTGGGCGGGCTCGTGCGATCGAAGCCAAGGCCGGAATAGTACACGTTGCCCCGACTGTCGAAAGCGACGGCCGGATCACCGCCGGCATCGTAGATACCGCCCGTGAGACGCTCCACACCAGGAATCTGCGTGCCGAGATGAGCGGGATCGGTGCTCACACAGCACCAGTGTTGTCCTCCATCGTTCGAGAAGTACGTGCCCGAATAGCCGTCCCCGAGCGCACTGCAGGGCGTACCCGAGATACTGCAGGCCCATGTGCGCGTGACGTAGTCGTTCGCGCCGGCTACCACACGACTGGCATTGCTGGGGTCTACGGCGATGGCCGTTTCGTTCTGCGGTGCCGCTGCAGTATCCTGATTCACCGTCACGTCCGGTGCGACGATCGAAGTGCCGTCCAGGGGACTCGATAGAACATAGGCCGGCGTAATCACGCTGGATGCCGGCGCGGAAGTCTCGATGGCTTCCTGCTCGATGAAGGCGGAGAAGCGGATCTGCAGGCCCGCCGTTCCGTTCACGGAAGCGACTTTGCCTGCCAACGTATTGATGTCGTAGGTCTGCGACCATGACGTGGTGCTGAATAACATGGCGGCGGCACCGAGCACCGCCCAGGGTTGGATGCGATTGGGTTTCATCGGTATCTCCCCATTCGTGTCTTGTAAGTGTGGCCGGCCGCAGGAGGCTCGCCGGCTGCGCAAAATGCGAGGATCCGTGTTGACGACCACAATATTCCGCTATGATGCGATATTCAAGCGCAGGGAGATGCCGAGCGCGCGTCGTTCACCTGCGACATACGTTGCGCTGATTCCGCCCGGTGTCGCCGCCTTGCTCCGCGGACAAGCTTACGCCTGCGCTGTTGCGCAGGTTGCTTCATGGCGTCGCCGATCGCTGGAAGACCTCCAGCGTCAGGCACATCGGACAATTCATTTTTCGACGATGCTGCGCGCAAGGCCCTGCACTGCGAACTTCGCGCTTGGATATTTCGTCAACTTGTAGGCGTCCAGGTATCGGCTGCGATCTTCCAGCCGCCCGGAGTCTTCACCAGCACGTAGAACCAGAGCGCGCGCTCGGTAAACACCCGCTTGCCGCGTGAGATCGTCAGGATTGCAGGCAGAACGAAGGACACGCGATCACCGCTCCTTGTGCTTCGGAACGTGCGCGCAGCTCCCGCCGAGGCGTGCTGTTGGCCGGGCTTCATGAACGTGTCGATCACTTTGGCCCAACGGTGCTCGCCGGAAATGCCTGTCCACGTAAACGGCTCAAACTCGTCGGTAATGACGACATCCTGCGTGAAGATTTCCTCGGGCAGCGGCGTGGTGCCGCGGTTATAAGCCGCGATCCATTCCTGGATGGGTTTCAGCATCGCCGCATCGGGCGCCGACGGCGCGCGGGCCGAAGCAGGCGGCGCGAGCATGGCTGAAAGCGCCGCGCCGATGAGCGTCCGCCGGAGAGACACACCGAACGCGCAGAGTGACTGAGGAATTCGCGTCATTTTTGCTCTCCTGGGACGAACCATCCAAGGGACTGAACGTGCGACCCGAAAGCCGATATCGGGCACGCGCAGCTCGCTATCGTCGGCCACGCGCGCGGCGGACCGAGCGACCTGAGGAGGATGAAACCATCCACCTCCACGAATGACATGTGTTCCACAAGCGGCGACGTCAGGGACGTTTGGCCTGCTTGCAGCGTCACGCCTCGCGCAGCGCAGCGGCGAGCTCTCGTACCAGCCCGGAGTCGGTCTCCCTCCAGTCCAGGTCGAGTCGGCGGACGGCCGCGTTGCGGTAGTGCATGGCAGAAATTCGGCTTGCGGACGCGGAGGCATGGATCTCCCGCACACCGGTGGCGGCGACGAGCGGCGCCACTTGCGCCGCTGTAATCCCGGCGCCGGCCAGGATCGTCACACGCCCCGCTGCCTGGCGCACCAGTCCGGCGATGACGGTCGCCCCCTCGGGCGCCCTCGCACGGCCCCCCGACGTCAGCACACGGGAGCAACCTAGTGCGATGATTGCTTCGAGCGCCTCGCGTTGATCGCGCGCGACGTCGAACGCCCGATTGAAGGTCACCGCGAGAGGCCCGGCGGCGGCGACAAGCTCGCGGCAGATGGCGACGTCGACATCGCCGGCCGCATCGAGTGCCCCGATGACCACCCCCTCGCACCCCAGACGCACGGATAGCTCAATGTCATGCAGCATCGCGTCGCATTCGGCCCGGGAATACAGGAAGTCCCCGGCACGTGGGCGGATCAGCACGTGCAGCGGGATGGTGAGCGCGGCGCGCGCCGCGGCGATCGTACCTGCGGACGGGGTCGTACCACCCACTGCGCTGTTGGCGAACAGCTCGACGCGGTCGGCACCGCCCTCCGCGGCTGCCAGCGCTGAGCCCACGCCGTCGCAAGCGATCTCGAGCAGCATCCGCGACACAGCTATGTCACGACGTCGCGGTACACCGACCGCGCCGGCTGCAGCACATTTGCGCTGTGCGCATCGCGCACCGCGTAGACGAAGCCGCGGTGCAGTGCGAACGCACCGACCTCGCCGTGCCGGTTGAGCGCCAGGAAGCAGACCTGCTCGTCTCGGCTCGCCGCGGGACGGCGGCGCACGACGCGTGCGATCGCGAGCCGGCAGGCCTCCGACGGGGAATGGCCGCGGCGCATCAGCTCGACCACCAGGAAGCTCGCAGCGTTGCGCAGCATCTCCTCGCCGACGCCGGAAGCCGTCGCTGCGCCGACTTCGTTGTCAACATACAGGCCTGCGCCGATGATCGGGCTGTCGCCGACGCGCCCGTGCAGCTTCCACGCCATGCCGCTCGTCGTGCAGGCGCCGGCGAGGTGCCCGTGAGCGTCGAGCGCGAGGATTCCGAGGGTGTCGTGCCTCGCGGGCCCGCCGGGCATCTCGTCGCGTCCAGGTACGGCGCCGCGATCGCGCGACTTGCGCCACTGCTCCCATGCCCGCCGCGCCTGCGGCGTGAGCAGCGGGGTCTTCACGAAGCCCTGCTG
>DATMZX010000333.1:0-3257 GCA_035573235.1 Gemmatimonadales bacterium | reverse complement strand
CTGCACGGAGCGGGATTCTCCCCGCACGGCCCAGAACGTGACGCGAGTCTTCTCGAGGCTCAGGGTGGCGGGAGGCCCGAAGTATACCGTCCCGGTTCCGGGGTCGGACGAGGTCGGGTTGCTCACGCTCGCGCTGAACCGCACCGTCGTGTCGGCCCACTCGAGGAACTCAGGGGCAGCAGACGGCTGCACGGCCGTCGACTGGTCGGCACAGCTGGCGACCGAGATCGCGAGCGCAGCGAGAGCGAGGGAGCGGCGAGCCAGCGTCATCCTCATTCCTCCGGTAGGTATTCCCGCTGCACGACGCAGTTACCACCTGCGTTCTTCGCGGCATACATGGCATGATCGGCGACGAGCATCATCTGCCCTACTGAGGCCTCGATGGCATGACGGGGCAGCTCCACCAGCCCGCCGCTCACCGTCACCATCATCGACGCGCTTTCGACGAGATTGCGGCGGATTCTGGTCGCTACGATCAGGCCGGCCACCGCGTCGGTGTCGGGCAGGATGATGGCGAACTCATCGCCCCCCAAACGGGCGGCGATGTCGGTGCCGCGCAGGCTTTTCTGAATCGCCGCGGACACGCGCGTGAGCGCCTGGTCGCCGGCGTGATGGCCCCAGCGGTCGTTCATCACCTTGAGCTTGTCCACGTCGACGAGCAGCAGCGATAGCGGCGCGCCGTAACGACGGCAGCGCGCGATCTCGCGCGTCATGGTGGCGTCGAAGTGGTAGCGGTTGAACAGCCCCGTCAGCGGATCGGTGACGGAGCGGTGCTCCAGCAGCTCGAGCGCCTCGTGCTCCACGATTGCGGGGGACACGAGATCGCCGCTGATGTTGAGCAGGTAGTCGACGGCGGCCACGACCGCGCCGACGTTGCGCCCCAGGCGCGAGCCGAGCTCGCGGCGGTGCGCTTCGATCGCGGCGGCGCGCTCCGTCGCCTGCGTCTCGCTCAGATGCGCGTGGGGGAATACGCGCTGGAGCGGGAGCGTCGCCTCCGTGATCACCATGCCTTCGCCGGAACGCCGGTCGGTCCCGGAGCGGCGTTCGACGCCGCTGCGGCGTTCTGCCACCTGGCGCTCTTCCACCTTACCAGCCGATGGCATAGTTGGAGAGCTGCTGGCGCCCTTGCCGGAGTTTCGTCATGGCGTCTCCAGCACCTCGTCCAGCTTGGCGATTTCGGCGCGAGCCGAGAGCCGCTGGAAGGTCGACCGGGCGCGCTGGGCGGCAGCTTTGCCCGCGGCCGTGTCGCCGGCGCGGAGCAGCAGGTGCGCCAGGTCGCGCTCGGCCATCGCGAGGAGCAGGGGACGGCCATGCTCGGTCGCGCGGCTGATGACCTCGCGCAGCATCGTTTCGGCTTCCTCGCGGCGGCCCTGCAGATCGAGCGCACCAGCCTTGATGCGCGCGTCTTCCGCTTCGCGCACGGGATCCTTCAGCGCGCGGTGCGTGGTGATGGCCTGCTCCACGGCCTTGAGCGCCTGCTCGGCTTCGCCGCGCGCGACGTGGATCTCGGCGAGTCCGGCGATGGCCTGCGCGGTGAGCTGCGCATCGGCCAGCTTCTCGGCTTCCTGGATCGCGAGGGTCGCGGTCTCCAGGGCGCGATCCAGCCGGCCCTGTCCGCTGCACGCGATCCCGAGGTTGTGACGCGCTTCCGCGACGCCGCGGGCGAAATGCGCCTGCTCGTACGACGCGATCGCGCGGGTGAAGTTGATGACGGCGCGCTTGTAGTCGCCCTGCATGCTCGCGATGATGCCCAGGTTGTTCGAGCAGCGGCCCACCGTCGCCATGTCGTTGTCGTTCGACGCCTCTTCCTGCGCGCGCGTGAAGAAGTACGTGGCTTCGTCGATACCGCCACGCTCGAGCGCGATGGCGCCGCACACGTTCAGGGCGCGCACTTCCATCATGCGGTCCTTGAGCGAGCGCGCGCGCAGCTGAGCCACCATGGCCCACTGCTGGCCCACTTCGAGGCGGCCGAGCCGGCTGTGCGCGATGCCCAGGAGCAGCGTGAGCATGGCGGACTCTTCCAGCTCGTCCCGCGAGCGCTGCTCGAGGTACGTGAGCAGCTCGGCGTAGCGGCCGGCGTCGGCGTACTGCTGCGCGATGTGCACCGGCGCGAGCGAGCCGCGCAGCTGAGCGGCAAAGGACTCGTCCCACCCCTGCGCGGCGAGCTTGCGGATTTCGCTCTCGGCGCCCATCCGGGCAAAGATCCCGCGAGCGGCCTGCGCCGCCGCCTGCGCTTCGCTGGTCCGGCCCGCACGGCGGAGCAGGTTGGCCAGGTCGCGAGTCGCCTCGCCCTGGAGCAACTGCCGCTCGTGCAGCTCGGCGCGGCCCACGACTTCGCGCAGCGACTTCTCGGCGCGCACCTGCTCGTCTTCCGCAATCATCACCAGCGCCTGGATCCGCAGATCTTCGGCCTCGGCCACGGGATCGGGCAGCTGGCCGCGGATCACCCGAATCCGGTCGAGGTCGCGACGCGCGAGCTCAGGCTCCGAGCGCAGCGCGCGGATTTCGGCGCGGCCGCGCAGCGTCATCGCGTAGAGCATGTCGTCGTGCGTGGCCTCGGCCTCCGTCACTGCCTGATCGGCCGTCGCCAGCGCTTTGTCGAGCGCGCCCTGTTCGCGGTACGCGTTCGCGAGGTTGTGGTGGCAATCGACCACACCAGCCGACATGCCGGCGCGGTGCCAGGCGGCCGCGGCGATTTCCCAGGAGGAAATGGCTTCGGCGTGCCGGCCGCGCAGATGGCTGATGACGCCCAGGTTGTTCGAGGCGCGTCCGGTGGTGGCGTGATCGCCGTCCCGGCTCGCGGCCATGAGGGCCTGGGTGCAGAAGTCGGCGGCCTCGGTCAGGTTGCCGGTCAGCAGGGCGATGGCGCCGCGGGCGTTGAGCGCGTGACGCTCGACCCCGTGCTCACCGCGCTGACGGGCACCGGCGAGTGCGCGATCGATCCATTCGACGCCCTGCTTGTGGCTGCCCAGGCGAGCCTGCGCGATGCCGTAGAGCAGCGCGAGGGTCGGATCTTCGAGTTCATTCGAAGACCGGGCGCCCAGGTACTCGACCAGCGCCGCATGATGGCCGGCAGCCGCGAGTGAGCGGGCTTTTGCGACGACGGGAGACGCCTCGAGCAGGCGTTGGTCGCGGTTCTTGTCGTTGGACATTGGGCTCGTGTCTCCGTTAACTAGAGCTGAACCGCCCACTCCAACAACGCGACCGCATACTCGCAGAAGTGCGGCAACGCGTACGTGAACGACTTCTCCCCGGTC
>DATMZX010000332.1:0-18421 GCA_035573235.1 Gemmatimonadales bacterium | reverse complement strand
TCAACAGCCTCACGGATCACTTCCGGGTCCACGCAAAGGACTTCCACGGGCAACGCGGCCTGCTGCGCATGGTCAGCCGCCGCCGCCGCCTGCTGGAGTACTTGAAGCGCACCGATCTCGCGAAGTACCGGCAGCTCATCGACGAGCTCGGTCTCCGACACTAAGTCGCACAAGGCGTCGTGCTGGGCGTCCCGGCGAGAGCACCGGGGCATTCAGCACACTTTCAAGTGCTCTAGACAGGCAATGCAGTGAAGCGTGTAGAAACCAATTTCGCCGGACGCACCCTCAAGATCGAATCGGGGCGACTGGCCAAGCAGGCCGCGGGCTCATGTCTCGTGCAGTTTGGTGAAACGGTTGTGCTGGCCGCCGTCACCGTCTCCGAGAACCTCTCGAACCTGCCGTACTTTCCGCTCACCGTCGAATACCGCGAAAAAGCGTATGCCGCCGGCAAGATTCCCGGCGGCTTTTTGAAGCGCGAAGGACGCCCCTCCGACGAGGAAATCACGTCGGCGCGCGTCATCGATCGCTCGGTGCGGCCGCTGTTCCCCGAAGGCTTCAAGAACGAAGTGCAGGTCTTCGTCTACGTCCTCTCCGCGGACCAGGAAAACGATGCCGACGTGCTCGGCGTGGTGGCCGCGTCCACCGCGCTCTCGCTGTCGCGGGTGCCCTGGAACGGTCCGATTGCCGCGGTACGCGTGGGCCGGGTCGAAGGCGCGTGGATTCTCAATCCGACGTTCCAGCAGCTCGAGTTCTCGGACGTCGATCTGACGGTGTCCGGATCCAAAGACAGCATCGTGATGGTCGAGGGCGGCGCGCTGGAGCTGACCGAGGCCGAGATCATCAAGGGGCTCGAGGTCGCGCACAAGGGCATCAAGGAATTGCTCGCCGCCGCCGACGAGGTCGTCGAGGCGGTGCAGCGGCCCAAGATGGAGTGGACCAAGGCCGAGCCGCCCGCCGAGTTGATCGCGCGGGTCAAGGAATTGGCCGCGGACAAGGTGAGCGAGGCGCTGACGCTGGCGGAGAAGGCGGAACGGACGCAGGCGCTGAGCGCCATCAAGCAGACGATCATCGAACAGCTCGCCGAGGAGTTCCCGGACAAGCTGCGCGAGATCGCGGAAGTGATCGAAACCATCGAGTACAACACGATGCGCGACCGCGTGTTGACGGCGGGTGAGCGCGTGGATGGCCGCGATCTCGACACGGTGCGACCGATCGCGTGCGAGGTGGGCTGGCTGCCGCGCACCCACGGCTCGGCGCTGTTTACGCGCGGGCAGACACAGGCGCTGGCATCGGTCACGCTGGGCACGACCGACGACGAGCAGCGCATCGACTCGATCGACGTTGCGCAGGAGACGACGAAGTCGTTCATGCTGCACTACAACTTCCCGCCGTTTTCCACCGGTGAAGTGAAGCCGGTGCGCGGCACATCGCGGCGCGAAATCGGCCACGGCGCGCTGGCAGAGCGGGCGCTGCAGGCGGTCTTGCCGCCTTACGAAACCTTCCCCTACACGATCCGCATCGTCTCCGAGGTCCTCGAGTCGAACGGCTCTTCGTCGATGGCGACGGTCTGCAGCGGGTCGCTGGCCTTGATGGACGCCGGTGTGCCGGTGAAGTCGGCGTGCGCCGGCATCGCGATGGGCTTGATTACCGACGGCAAACGGACCGCGATCCTCACCGATATTCTGGGCACCGAGGATCACCTCGGCGACATGGATTTCAAGGTCGCCGGGACCAAGGACGGCGTGACGTCGATCCAGATGGACATCAAGGTCGAGAAGCTCGACTGGAAGGTCATCAGCGAAGCGCTCGAAAAGGCCAAGACGGCGCGCCTGCATATCCTGGACATCATGCACCAGGCGATGCCGGAGCCGCGCTCGCAGCTGTCCAAGTACGCCCCCCGCATCCTCACGATTCAGATCCGGCCCGACAAGATCGGCGACCTCATCGGTCCCAAGGGCAAGACGATCCGCGGGATCCAGGAGCAGACGGGTGCCCAGATCAACGTGGAGGACACGGGTGTGGTCACGATTTCGGGCGTCGGCGAGGCGGCGGAGCGGGCCCGCGATATGGTCTCGGGGCTCATGCAGGAGCCGGAAGTCGGCAGGGTCTACGAGGGCGTCGTGAAGAGCACAACGGCGTTCGGGGCGTTCGTGGAAATCATCCCCGGCGTCGAGGGACTGCTGCACATTTCGGAGCTGCAGCACGGCCGGACCGAGAAGACCGAGGACGTCGTGAAGAAGGGCGACCATCTCAAGGTGAAGCTGCTCGAGGTGGACGAACGGGGCCGGATGCGGCTCTCCCGGAAAGCGCTCATCGAGAAGAACTAGCGTGGTCACCACGCTAGACACGGTCCGCCTGGACCGCGAAATCCACCGCACCGCCGCGCCGAACGGCATCACCGTGCTGTCCGAACGGGTGCCCCAGGTGCGGTCGGCGGCGGTCGGCGTCTGGGTCCGCACCGCCAGCGCGCACGAGCTGCGCCCGAAGATGGGCGTGTCGCATCTGCTCGAGCACATGGTGTTCAAGGGCACCGAGAAACGCACGGCGCAGGAGATCGCGCTCTCACTCGAGTCGCGTGGCGGCTCGCTCGATGCGTATACGTCGCGCGATTCGACCGCCTATCATGCGCGCGTGCTCGATGCCGATCTGCCGCGCGCGCTCGACGTGATCACCGACATGGTGCGGGGGCCGATGCTGCGTGACAGCGACCTCTCGCTCGAGCGGCAGGTCGTGCTCGAGGAAATCGCCACCGTCGAGGACACCCCCGACGACGAAGTCTTCGATCTCACGTACGAAACGCTCTGGCCCAGCCATCCTTACGGTTTTCAGATCCTGGGCACCAAGGAAACGGTCAGCGCGCTGTCGGCGGAGGACCTGAAGCACCTCCACGGCCGGGCCTATTTCCCCGGCAACTGCATCATCGCGGCGGCCGGCAATCTCACGCACGAAGCGCTGCTCGAAGAGGTCGAACGCCAGGGGTGGTTCGATGGCGATGGCGTCGCGCCGCATCACAATCCGCCGCCGGTTCCGCCGGTCCCCCCGGCGGTGCGCGGCGTGCGACGCTCGTTCGAGAAGGACACCGCGCAGACGCACATCGTCTTCGGCACCGACACGATCCCGTACGCGGACCGGCGCAAGTACGGGATGCTCGTGATTTCGAATGTGTTCGGCGGCGGGATGTCGAGCCGGCTGTTTCAACGGATCCGTGAAGAGCTGGGGCTCGCCTATGCGATCTACAGCTTCACGTCGTTTTACCGCGGCGTGGGCATGGCCGGGGTGTACGTCGGCAGCCAGCCGGCGCGCGCGGCCAAGGCCGAAGAGGCGATTCGCGGCGAGTTCGCCCGCATGGCGCGTGAGGGCCTGCGCGGGGATGCGCTCGAGGACGCGAAACAACAGACGCTGGGCCAGCTGATGCTGTCGCTGGAGAGCCCCACGTCCAGGATGTATCGTTTGGCGAGCACCGCGGTCTACAGTGAGCCCTATCGCAGCCTCGATGAGGTGCTCAAGACCGTAGAAGCGCTCACCGCGGATGAAATCTCGGCGCTGGCGAGCGAGTTCTTCGCCCCGGAGCGGCAGACCGTAGTCTCCCTAGGACCCAATGGAGGCAGCGCGTGATCGTCGGCGTGCCGAAGGAAATCAAGACGAACGAGAACCGAATCGCTCTCGTTCCGGCCGGCGCGGAGTCGTTGACCGGCGACGGGCACACCGTCCTCGTGGAAACCGGGGCCGGCGTCGGGTCGGGGTTCAACGACGACGCGTACCGGAGTGTCGGTGCCGAGATCGCGCCCTCGGCCGACGCGGTGTGGTCCAAGGCCGAGATGATCATGAAAGTGAAGGAGCCGATCGAGCCCGAGTGGCCGAAGATCCGCAAGGGGCAGGTGGTCTTCACGTATTTTCACTTCGCCGCGTCGGAGTCGCTTACGAAGGCGGTGATCAAGTCGGGCTGCATCGCCATCGCATATGAGACGGTGCAGCTGTCCACCGGCGAGCTGCCACTGCTCACGCCGATGAGCGAAGTCGCGGGCCGGATGGCGGTGCAGGAGGGCGCGAAGTATCTGGAGAAGGTGTTCGGCGGCAGCGGCATTCTGCTCGGCGGTGTGCCGGGGGTACTCCCGGCCGAGGTGGTGATCATCGGTGGAGGTGTGGTCGGCACGAACGCGGCCAAAATGGCGGCGGGCCTGGGCGCGCACGTCACGCTGCTCGATGTGTCGCTCGACCGACTGCGCTACCTGTCCGATGTGCTCGCGGCCAACGTCGATGGCGTGTTCTCGAATCGTCACAACATCCTGGAGCAAATCAAGAAGGCCGATCTCGTGATTGGAGCGGTGCTGCTACCGGGCGCGAAGGCGCCGAGCCTGGTGAAGCGCGGCGATTTGAAGCTGATGAAGCCCGGTTCGGTGATTGTGGATGTGGCGGTGGACCAGGGCGGCTGCATCGAGACGACGAAGCCGACGACGCACGAGAATCCCACGTACGTGGTGGACGGCATCATTCACTATGCCGTCGCGAACATGCCGGGCGGCGTGCCGCGCACCTCCACCCTCGCGCTCACGAACGCCACATTCTCCTACGCCAAGAAGCTCGCGAAGCTCGGCTGGAAGGACGCGTGCCGGAAGGACCCGAGTTTCGCGCTGGGCTTGAATGTCGTCGAAGGCAAAGTAGTCTATCCGGGTGTTGCCGAGGCGTTCAATCTTCCGCTGGCGGACCCCAAGACCGTGTTGTAGGGGTAGGACGAGCCATGCTCGCATTTAGCAGCGATCGTTGGCGGCAGCTTCATCAGGCCCACGGAACGGCCCGGGATGTCCCGGGGCTACTCGCGCACGCACCGGTGGAGCGCCGGCCGAGCCACCGGCCCGATACGATCTGGTTCGAGCTGTGGTCGTCGCTGTGCCCGCGAGGCGTGACGTACTCGGCGAGCTACGCCGCGGTGCCGCATCTGCTTCGCATCGCCAAACTCCCGGCGTTCCGTTCGCGATTCGATCCGCTGTTGTTGATCGCATCTATCGAGCTCGCGAGGCTGGAGCATCGCGGTCCGCTCATTCCGGAAGATCTCGAACCCGAGTACAGAGCGGCGGTCGCCGAAGCACGCGAGCTGGCCGAAGCAGCCGTCACGCATGCCTGGGACGACGAGTCCTGGATTGCGTTCAAGGGAAGTGCCGCGGCGTTGCGCGGCGATGTCGTCCAAGCACGGGCCATTTTCGAAGAGCGCTGAAATACCCTGAGGTTGCCATGTCCCGCTTGGTCATCGCAACACTCATCGGGATCAGGGGCAACGCGTCCACAGGGAGGGTCGTGTGCAGAGATTCTTGATCGAAGTTCCGCATGAGAATACGGCGTACGCGTGCGCCCGCGCCGCCGAGCTGCTGCTCCGCACGGGCTCACACTTCATGACCCACGCCGACTTCGGGTGTTCGGATGGCGTGCACAAGGCATGGTTCATCGTCGAGCGGGACAATAAGGAAGAGGCACGGAGCGTGCTGCCGTCGGAGCTGAGACCGATCGCGAGCATCATTGGCCTCCACTACTTCACGATGCCCATGGTCGACGAGCTGATGCGGCGGCACGAAGCGGAACGCTCGCGGAAGTGAGTGTGTCACGGATAGGCGGTGCGGGGATCGCGCTGCTGTTGACGATGGGGGCGGCGACGCCCGCGTGCGGTCAACAGCTTCGGGCTGCCGTCATCGGAGCGTCGACGCGCTCGCACCGCGTGGAGGGCGCCGCCGTCGGCTTTGTCGTCGGTGGGGTCGTCACCTATGTCGTGCTTCACTCGGGTGGGTCCACCGCTCCCTGTGATCAGTCGGCGAACCAGGACGCCATGAGCACCGGGGAATGTCTCGGCCTCACTTTGCTAGGCGCCGCGGTCGGAGCTGGCCTCGGCGCAATTGTCGGCGGATTCTTCAAATCCGAGCAGGTGCGGATCGGCCTGCAGTCCGACCGTATCCAGCTCGGCATGGTGGTCCGACGGTGACGACGCTTGTTGCGGCTCTGCTGTTCTTTCAGGCCGGACTCGTGGGGTCATGGCACGGGACTTCGACCTGTGTCGATCGCGAGCACTTTCCCAATTGCCACGACGAAGAGGTGATCTTCGATGCCGTCGCGCGCGGGGCTTCAGGGGACACCGTGACCGTGCGAGCAGACAAGATCGTGCAGGGACACCGCGAATTCATGGGAGAATCGAACTACGTCCGCGGCGCGGATGGCCTCTGGGTCGCCGAGTTCAGGAACGAGCGCGTCCACCTTCGTCTCACGCTGCGGGTGCAGGGATCGAAGCTGATCGGCCATATCATCGACCTTCCGTCAGGGCGCACGGTCCGCGACCAAGCGCTCACTCGGCTGCATGAGGACATGCATTAGGCGGCCTTGCGGGCGATCGCGCGCGCCGGCGCTCCCTCGTGGCCGCGCACCTTGAGTGGCAGCACGATGAAGTCGTAGTCCCCGGCCTGCACGGGTCGCAGGTCCAACCCTTCCACAATCGGAATACCGTGGCCGAGCAGGATCTGATGCGTCCGCGGCGCGGGCGCGCCGAACTGCTCGGCGGAGATGTAGTCGATCCCGACGAGAACGACGCCGGCGTCGGCCAGGAGCTGCGCGGCGTCGGGCGCGATGTAGGCGAAGTCGCGATGAAACGTGGAAGAGTCCATCCAGCCCCGCAGTGAGCTGCGCGTACGGAACAGGACCCGCGTCGCGCCCTTCCACTCATGCCTGTTCAGCTCGGCGGCGTCGATCGCCTGCACGCCATCCGCAATCTCGATCACGCGCGCGGAGCCGATCAGCGCCTGGAGCGGGATCTGGTCGACCGAGCCTCCGGTGCGGATGAAATGCTGCGGCGCGTCGATGTGGGTGCCGCTGTGCGCGCCCATCGAATAGACCGAAAGCGTGAAATTGTCGCCCGTCTGCATGTTCTTGAGAAAGTCGAATTTCATCGGCGCATCGCCTTCGTAGACCGGCGTCTTGCTCGGGTCGAGCGTGGCGGTAACGTCGGTCCAGCCGCGGGCGCTCAGCTCGGTCGTCTCAGGCTTTCGGGGTGCACAGCCCACGAGCAAGCCGAGCAGGAGCGTGAACGCCAGTCCGGCGACGCCGATGATAGTCTCGGTGACGGTCCAGGTCTTGAGCGTCTGTGGAACGGTCATGTTGAAGAACTCCTTGATGAGCCAAAAGCCCGAGTCGTTGACGTGGGACAGCACGAGAGAGCCGGCGCCCGTGGCCAGCACGAGCAGCTCGGGAGAAGTGCCCGGCGTGGTGGCGGCGACCGGCGCGACAATCCCCGCCGCCGTCGTCATCGCGACTGTCGCCGACCCGGTAGCGACTCTGATAAGCGCGGCGATGGTCCAGGCGAGCAGCAGCGGAGACGCGTGCGATTGGGCCGCCGTGTCGGCAATCGCCTTGCCCACGCCGCTGTCGAGCAGCACCCGATTGAACCCACCGCCCGCACCGATGACCAGCAGGATCGTGGCGGTGGGGGCAAGGCAGTCGCCCATGAACCTGAGGATCTGGTCGCGCGTAAAGCGCTGGCGGAACCCCAACGACCAGAATGAAAACAGCAACGCGAGCAACAAGGCGACGATGGGGCTGCCCACGAAGTCGAGCCCGCGGCGGATGGGGCTCTCTGCCGCGAACGTGACGTCTGCAACACTCGCCAGCAGCATGAGGATGACCGGCAGCAGCACGCTGAACACCGAAGTACCGAAGCCCGGCAGCGGGCGCGATTCAGCCGCACCAACCAGCTGATCGGCCATCTCGTTCCGGCCGGGAAGCTGAATGCGCGGCGTGATCCAGGTTGCGTAGATCGGACCCGCGAGCGCCGCGGTGGGCAGGCCGACGAGGATCGCATAGGCGATCGTGAGGCCGGTGTCGGCATGATACGCGCTTACCGCGAGCATCGCGGCGGGATGCGGTGGCACCATACCGTGCACCACCGAGAGTCCCGCGACCAGCGGAATGCCGATCTTCACGAGCGACAGTCCGGACCGGCGGGCAATCGTGAAGACGAGTGGGATCAGCAGCACGAAGCCCACCTGAAAGAACACCGGAATCCCGACGATGAACGCCACGAACATGATCGCCCAGTGCACGCGCCGCTCGCCGAACTGCGCAATGAGCGTCGTCGCAATGCGCGTCGCGCCACCCGACTCCGCCATCATTTTGCCGAGCATCGTGCCGAGTGCGACCACGATGGCGATGAACCCCAGCACCGCGCCAACACCATCCTGAAATGACTTCGCTACGCTTCCGAGCGGCATCCCGGCGACGATGCCGAGCGCGAGCGACACCGTGATGAGGGCGAGGAACGGATGGAGCTTGAAGCGCGCGATCAGGATGATCAGCGCGATGACCGCCAGGGCGGCGTACAGCAGCAGCTGCGTGTTCGCGCTCACGTGACGTGCTGCACGAGGCTATCGACGATGGCGGTAGGCGATTCGCCGATATCGCACACCAGAACGTGCTCCCTGGGGTCCGGCTCCTCGAGCGCCGCGAACTGACTCTCGAGCAGCGATGCCGGCATGAAGTGTCCATGACGACCTTTGAGACGGTCCGCCACGAGGGACTGGCCGCCCCGCAGGTACACGAAGCGAATCTTGGCGGACCCTCGCGACCGAAGCAGGTCGCGGTAACTCCGCTTCAGCGCCGAGCAGGCGATGACCAGCCCCGAGCCCGTCTGATCTGCCTCGCGCAACCGCTGCGCGATCGCGATCAGCCAGGGCTGGCGGTCCTCATCGGTGAGCGGGATGCCTCGCGCCATGCGCTCGACATTCGCGCGCGGATGCAGCTGGTCGCCCTCGACGAATGGAACGTCGAGCGCGCGCGCCAAGGCGGTTCCGATCGTCGTCTTCCCGGATCCGGAAACGCCCATGATCACATAGAGCCCGGTGTGCACGAGTCGCCAATCCTATCCCGCTTCCGGATTCCGTGCTACGATACCGCGACGCCTTCGAGGAAAGCGCGACGATGCAACTGGCGATGATCGGGTTGGGCCGCATGGGCGGCAACATGGTGAAGCGGCTGGCCCAGCATGGGCACGACCTCGTCGTTTACGACCAAAGCGCGGATGCCAGAAAGGCTGCCGGCGGCAAGGGGGTCCAGGCTGCCAAAGACCTCGCCGCTGTGACCGGCCAGCTCAAGCCTCGCCGGGTCGTATGGATCATGCTGCCGGCAGGGCCCGCGGTCGATCAAACCATCGAGCAGCTCCTGCCCGCACTTTCCCGCGGAGACATCCTCGTCGATGGGGGCAACTCGAACTACCGCGACTCGATGCGGCGCGCGCAAACGGCCAGCGCGAAGGGAATCGACTTCATCGATGCCGGCGTGAGTGGCGGGATCTGGGGCCTCGACGCCGGTTACTGCCTGATGGTGGGTGGTGCAACGGCCGCCGTTCAGCATTGTGAGCCGCTGTTCAAGAGTCTCGCCGCGCCCGACGGCTACGCGCACGTCGGCCCGGCCGGCGCGGGCCACTACGTCAAGATGGTCCACAACGGGATCGAGTACGGCCTGCTGCAGGCGTACGCCGAGGGCTACGAGATTCTGCATGCCTCGCAGGATTTCAAGCTCGAGCTCGGCAAGATTGCGAAGTTGTGGAATCATGGCAGCGTCGTGCGCTCGTGGCTCAACGAGCTGGCCGAACGGGCATTTGCGCGCGATGACCAGCTGAGCGACATCCGCGGGTACGTCGAGGATTCCGGGGAGGGGCGCTGGACAGTCGAAGAGGCGATGCGCCTGAGTGTGCCGGCACCCGTGATCACGACGGCGCTGCTCGCGCGTTTTCGCTCCCGTCAAACCGAGTCGTTCGGTGCCAAACTGATCGCGGCACTGCGCCGCGAGTTTGGCGGACACGCAGTGCGGACTTCTTGAGGATTACGTATGGAATTGCGGCCACTCAAACCCTCCGACGCCGAGCTGCTCGAGGCCCTGCAGCAACAGGATGACGTCTGGGAATTCGTGGGGCAGCTCCCGGAAGGTCAGGGGGATCGGTCTCGGCTGTTCGCGATCGTGGAAGGACCGCTCGCGCTCGGTGTGGGCGGACTCGTGAAGTCGCACGCGCTCGAAGGGAAGGATCTCGAGGTACTGTGCGTGATGCGCTCGGAGGCACAGCGGCGCGGTCTGGCCAAACGCGCCTGCGAATTGATCCTCGACTGGGCGTTCGACACGGCGAAAGTCGACCGCGTCATCGCCTCGATCGACGATCATAATGAAGGGGCGCGCTCGATCGCGACCAAGATCGGGATGAAGGAGCTGTGCGCGCAGCCGCCAAACCGCACGGTATACGTGAAGTACCGCACGGCGTCTTGAGGGCCGCGGTCGCGGTGCTTTTGGTAGGCACGGCGTGCCGGGCTACCCCGCCATCGTATCCACATCGTACCGAGCCGATCGGGACCGTCCGCCAGATCTACGACGGCGTGCTCACGCCCGAGCTGGCGGTCAACACATTCCGGAACATCGATCGACTGTTCCCCACGCGGACCGTGCACCCGTCAGCGCACCCGTTTCCGCTGCCGCCCGCCCCGCAGCCGCTGACCTCCGTCAGCTTCACCGATAACGGCAAGCCCTACGATCTCGAGTCCTATCTCGAGCTGAATCGCATCGCAGGGTTGCTCGTGCTGCAGGATGGGCGAATTGCGCTCGAGCGCTATCGCTTCGGCAACAGCGAGCGGACGCGGTGGATGTCGATGTCGATCGCCAAATCGATCAGCTCGACACTCGTGGGAGCTGCGCTCAGGCAGGGGAAGATCAGGAGCCTGTCGGACTCGGTGACGCGCTACGTGCCGGCGTTGCGCGGCAGCGCGTACGACGGCGTGACGATCCGCGATCTCCTCCTGATGGCTTCGGGAGTGCGCTGGAACGAGACGTACAGCGATCCCACCTCCGATCGGCGTCACCTGCTCGACGCGCAGATCTCACAGGTCCCGGGATCGGCACTCGCGCTGATGAAAACACTGCCGCGCGCGGCCGAGCCGGGGACCCGAAACAACTACAACACCGGTGAGACACAGGTCGTCGCCGAGGTGCTGCGCGCGGCAATCGGGCAAGCACTCGCGACGTACCTCGAAGAGCGGATCTGGAGCAGGTTCGGGATGGAGGCCGACGCGAAGTGGTGGCTCGATTCGCCGGACGGCACCGAGATCGGTGGCAGTGGTTTCAGTGCGACGCTGCGCGATTTCGGGCGGTTTGGTCTGTTCGTGCTCGGTGGTGGCGTTGCGGGAGGGGATTCGATCTTGCCGACGGGATGGATCCAGGAAGCGACGACCCCCAAACAGCTCCGCGACGGCACGCACCTCGAGTACGGCTATTTGTGGTGGCCGGGACGCGACGGCGCGTTCATGGCGATGGGAATTCACGGGCAATACATCTACGTGAACCCGCGGGCCAAGGTCGTCGTCGTGGCATGGGGAGCGCGGCCGCATCCCACCGAGGGACAGGTCGTGGATGACTGGGCGTTCTGCGATGGAGTGGTGAAGGCGCTCACCCAGCACTGATTATGACTTTAAGGGCATCCGCTATTTCCTTTTTACCCTGATACCGTCACAATGCGTGAGTCCTCCTTAGGGAGTGTGCTCATGCGTCGTCCTTTCGTTTTTCTCGTGATCGCGCTCGCCGCGTGCTCCGAGCCCACGAATTCGGAAAACCCCTTCGCCCGCGCGGCCGGCACGTATTCGGAATACATGATCGACAACCAGCGCCTCCCTGTCTCGACGGCGGCTGATACGTGCCAGGCGGTGAATCTGGGCGGTTGGCTCACGCTCACGATCGATGGGAAGTACAGCCTGCTGTGGGATCAAACCACGATGTTGTGTGGGACCGAGCATGGGGCTATAGGCGCGTGGGGGCAAAGCGGTACGTATAAGATCGTCGACGATACGGTAATCGTTTTCACGGCGAAGCCGCCCACGGCTCAGACCTTCTCCGCAACATTCTATCCGGGGAATTACACGCCCGCCGCGGGAGGTGAAGTGCCGAACCTGCGGTTTACGATCGCAAGCCACGATTACTGGGCGATAGAGGACGTGCCCGCGAGTCCGAGTCGCCGCTAGATTGTAGCCTCCTTTTCGGGAGGCTCGTCTGATTCCAGGCCGCGAGGCGCTCGAGCGTCTGCGTGAGGGCAATCGCCGGTTTGTCGCCAACGCAGGCGCCCCTGCCGGACGCCCGAGCGGTGTGCAGCGGCCATTCGCGATCATTCTCGGCTGCTCCGATGCGCGCGTTCCAGCCGAGCTCGTCTTTTCCCAGGGCTTCGGTGATCTGTTTGTCATTCGCGTGGCAGGCAACATCGTGGCCCCCTCGCAAGTTGGCAGCGTGGAGTTTGCGGCCGAGCGGTTCGGCACGAGGCTCGCCGTGGTGCTCGGTCACACGCAGTGCGGCGCGGTGGCGGCGACGCTCGAGGAGCTGCGCCAGCCCCAGGCGAACCAGTCACCCAACTTGCGCGCGATCGTCGAGCGGATCCGGCCAGCGATCGAGCCGCTGCTCGGCCAGCCAATCGCGAACGATCCGCAAGCGCTGTACGAGCGTGCGGTCCGGGCGAACGTGGACGCATCGGTGCGCCAGCTCCGCCAGGGATCGGCGATGCTCGAGCGGTTGATCGCGCGGGAGGGATTACTGATCGTCGGCGCCGAGTACCACGTAGAGGAGGGGACCGTAGAGTTCTGGGAATGATCCTGAATTGACTCCCCGCAACCGTTTCCAATATTGGCCGCATGAACCGCGCAATCATTTACGCCGTGATCGGGACACTCGTCGTGATGGGTGTGGTGTTCGGTGCCGGGCCCATTCAACGGCGTTTCCGTGAGCTGCGTTCCGATCAGGCGCTGATCAGCGGCGATACCGGCGACGTGATGGCCAGCGCGACGTATCAGCGGTTCAAGGCGCGTCGCGACGCGCTCGCCGCCATGCGCTCGGCGCTCCTCGCAATGGCGGCCTCAGAATCCATGTTTGTGGCCGATTCCGGCCGGCCGACCATCTTCTTCCTGGGCCAATACGGCTTTCCCAACGATCGGTCGAACCTGGGTCCAGCCGTGGAGATCCAGCGCGATCGCTGGATTGCCAAGATCGGCAACGTGCACACGTCGATGCAGTGTACGCTGACGGCGATGCTCGATACGGTCACGTGGCGCTACCATCCCGGCCTGCCGGTCTGTGCCGAATGGACGGCGCAGGACTCACTGGCGATCGCAAACGACACCACGCACCGGCGCGGAGACATCCCAGCGACGCAGGCCCCACCTCCCCCTGTGGTGCAGCACAAGCGACTGGATTGGGGTCCGGTCAACAACACACCGCCCCGGATGCCGTTCATCCGCAAAGAGACCTGTGAAGGTGAGGGTTGCACGATCACCGGGACGTGGGCGGCGTGTAGCACCGTTGTGGCCCGAGCGGACAAACGACTGGATGCCGCATCGGTCTTCACGATCCACCCGAGAGAGCGCTTCACGGCGTTGACGGCAGATCTCCACGTGCTCGAGCCGGGAATGGTCGTGTTTCGACGCCCGTTTACAATCACACTTCCGATTGACGAGGCAGGGCTCGTCGATATCACGTTCATGCCGGCGGACACGCTGTTCATCCTCAACGACATGGGCGAAGGACGCGTCGTGTGGCGGTACCGCGGCAGCACGATGGTCGGCGACATGTTCTGGGATCCCCGCGAGTCGCCGGCTGCTCGCGATTCGTTCGGGCTCGCGCGTCCAGCCAAAACGGTATGGTGGGTGCGCGTACGCAATGCGACCGGTCACGAAGGTTGGATCGTCGGTGACTATGCCAGGATGGCCACCGTTGGTTACATGGACGAAATCGAGCGCTGCGCGCTCAAATAGCCCGTAACTTGAAGATGATGGCCAAAGCCGAGTCAGTCACACGCATGATTGCGGGGCACGAGGTCACGATCTCGAATCCCGACAAGGTGCTCTTTCCCAAGCCGAAGTACACCAAGCTCGACCTCGCGAACTATTACCTGGCCGTCGCCGACGGAGCGCTGCGCGGAGCGGGCGGCCGGCCCAACATGCTGGTGCGGTTCCCGAACGGCATCGCCGCCCAATCGTTCTATCAAAAGCGCGCGCCCGACTCACGCCCGCCGTGGATCGAAGTCGTCACGCTCCGCTTCCCCTCCGGTCGCACGGCGGACGAAGTCGTGCCGCGCGACGCGGCCGCGCTGGCATGGCTCGCCAACCTGGCCTGTCTCGAGCTGCACCCGCATCCCGTTCGGGCCGACGATTTGGATCATCCCGATGAGCTGCGGGTCGATCTCGATCCGGTTCCGGGCATCAAGTGGCCGCAAGTGCGCCAGGTGGCGCACGTCGCGCGGGCGGTGCTCGACGATATGGGCCTCGTGGGCTGGCCCAAGACCTCCGGTTCGCGCGGCATGCATATCTACGTGCGGATCGAGCGACGCTGGGGCTTCGACGAAGTACGGCGCGCGGCACTGGCCATCGCGCGCGAAGTGGAGCGGCGCGCCCCCGACCTCGCGACAAGCAAATGGTGGAAGGAGGAGCGGCAGGGCGTGTTTGTGGACTACAACCAGAACGCCAAGGACCGCACGATTGCGGCGGCGTATTCGGTCCGGCCCCGGCCCGACGCGACGGTGTCGGCACCGCTTGATTGGGACGAAGTCGATGCCGCAGATCCCGCAGATTTTACGCTCGGCACGATGCCGAAGCGATTTGCGCAGATCGGGGACAGGCACGCGGGCATGGATGATGAGGCCGGATCGCTCGACAAGCTGCTCGAGCTGTCGGCCCGGCAGGAGCGGGAAGGGCAGGGGGACGCGCCCTGGCCGCCGCACTACCGCAAACAACCGGGCGAACCGCCGCGCGTGCAGCCGTCCAAGTCGCGGCTGCGGGCGGAACGGTATCCACTCATCGAGGTGAGCACCGGGAAGAGCAAGAAGGAAGCGTTGACGGGATTGTCGGCGTGGAAGAAGAAGAATCCAAAAATCGCCAAGCTGCTGAAGCCCGCCGATGTCCTGGTCGATCAGATGCGCGGACGCTCGTCGGCCTGGTATCGCATCCGCATCAATCTCCAGCACGTCCCGGAGAAACTCAGGCCCCGAACACCTTCTCCAACTCGTAAGCGGGCGTCACCTCGAGCTGATCGTAGCGGCAGTCCTTAGGCTTCTTGTCGAGTCGCCAGCGCAGAAAGACCGGCGGGTGCCGGAAGCGGTCCCCTTCCATATGATCGTACTTCACCTCGCAGACGCGCTCGATCTGCAACGGCTCCCACGACAGATCCTTGCCCGCACTCCAGCGGCTCTGCCCGCCGGGCATGCGACTCGATTCGGCTTCGGCGCCGGCCCACGCGCGCCACGGGTGATTGACGATCGCGTTCTTGCGGAGCGGGGCGAGCTCTTTCACCAGTTGCTTGCGCATCGCCATCGTGAACGCCGAAGTCACGCCGACGTGCTGCAGCATGCCGCCGTCGTCGTAGAGGCCGAGCAGTAACGACCCGACGGCGTCCTTGCCGCTCTTGTGCCAGCGAAATCCCGCGACCACGCAATCGGCGGTGCGAACGTGCTTGATCTTGAACATCGCGCGCTTGCCCGGCTGATACGTCGCACCGACGGGCTTGGCGACCACGCCGTCGAGGCCGGCGCCCTCGAACCGCTTCAGCCAATCGATGGCGAGGTCGCGCTTCTGGGTCATCGGCGTGAGGTGCAGCGGCGGCTCCATCCCCTTGAAGAGCTTCTCGAGCTGCGCGCGACGCTCACGTTGGGTAGCAGCGAGGAGACTCTTCCCGCCGATCGCCAGCAGATCGAACGCGACGAACGACGCCGGTGTCGCCTTCGCCAGCTTCTCGACCCTCGAGGCGGCGGGATGCAGCCGCATCTGCAGGCCCCCGAAGTCGAGCCCGTGCTCGCTCGGCATGACGATCTCTCCGTCCACGACCACACCCGGAGGGAGCTGCTTCAGGAATACGGCGTGCAGGTCGGGGAAGTAGCGATCCAGGGGCCGCAGGTCCCGACTCTGAATGAAGACCTCGTCTTTGCCTGGGCCCCTGAAGACGATCGCGCGGAAGCCGTCCCACTTGGGTTCAAAAAGAAACTCGCCGTCGTGCGGCACTTCTTCGGCGATTTTCGCGAGCATCGGTTCGAGGGGGGGCGGAACGGCTAGTGCGGCAGAACGCTTGGCACGAGGCATGGAGGTAAAGTAGCTTTAGCCGGGCATGAATAGACGGGTCTCTCTCGTTCTGGCGCTCGCCACCCTGACCGCCTGCGCCAAACACCAGCCGCCGCCGTCAAATACCGCGACTCCGACGACCCCCGCTGACACGGGGGGACCGGCGGCCGCGCGTGGCGCCGCGCCCTTCACGCAGGCCGACGTCGAATTCCTGTCCGGCATGATCGGGCACCATGCGCAGGCCATTCAGATGGCGGGCTGGGCGCCGAGTCACGGCGCCGGCGCGTCGGTCCGGGCGCTGTGCGAACGCATCGTCGTCGCCCAAAATGACGAGATCGCCTTCTCGCAGCGCTGGCTGCGGGAGCACGGCCAGTACGTGCCGCCGGCCGACCCCAGAGGCCACGTCATGCAGGGGATGGATCACCCGATGCTGATGCCGGGCATGCTGAGTCCCGAGCAGATGGCGCAGCTCGATGCGGCCCGCGGCACCGAGTTCGATCGGCTGTTTCTGACCTTCATGATCCAGCATCACCAGGGCGCGATCACGATGGTGCGGCAGCTCCTGGCCGTACCCGGCGCGGCGGAAAACGGCCCGGTGAATCGTTTTGCAACCGACGTGTTCGCCGATCAGACAACTGAAATCAATCGCATGAATCTCATGTTGGCAGACCTCAAACGGAGCTCTCAGTGAAATCGAGACTGTTGCTGGTTCTTCCCCTGATCGGCCTGGCCTGTTCCGGCCCCAAGACCCAATCCGGCGCAACGACGCCGGCGACCACGCCGGCGCCGCGCAATGACGCGCGCGTCGGACTGCGCGCCGGGTGGTTCAACGCGGGCGAGGCCGGCTGGAACATGCGGCTGGTCTCCAACACGCCGCCGTCCCCGGACTTCATCAATCGCAATGAACCCGGCGACTTCCGGCTGATCAACTCGGACCTGTCGTTCCGTGGCAACTACGTCATCCAGGGCAACTTCGGCGGCGTTCAGGTATGGGACATGTCGAATCCGAAGCAGGTCAAGCTGGTGAAGGGGTTCGTCTGTCCCGGGTCGCAGAGCGACGTGTCCGTGTACAAGAATCTGCTGTTCGTATCCGGTGAAGCGCTGAACGGACGCGTGGACTGCGGCACGCAGGGAGTGCAGGACACGGTCGACGCGCACCGGCTGCGCGGGATTCGCGTCTTCGACGGCACCGATCTCACCAATCCGAAACCGCTCGCCAACGTCCAGACCTGCCGTGGCTCGCACACGCACACGGTCGTGACGTCACCGGGCGACACCGACAACGTCTACATCTACGTTTCCGGCTCGGCTCCGGTGCGCTCGCCCAACGAGCTCCCCGGCTGCTCCCTCGGCACGCCCGACACGAATCCCAATACCGCGCTGTTCCGAATCGAAGTCATTCAGGTGCCGCTCGCACATCCGGAACAGGCTCGCGTGGTCAGCTCGCCGCGCATCTTTCAGGATCTGGTGCGCGCCAAGAGTCACGGTGAGGCAGAGGAAGACAAGCGTGAGGCCAAGCGCGAGGCAGATTCGGCGCGCGCCGCGGGCGGCTACACCGCCATGATCGAGGGGACCGACATCGTGCTCGGCCCGAACTTCGTGCGTGGTCGACTCGACAGCATCGTGAAGGCGCGGGGGGGCACGGGGACGCCCACCGCGGCCGATTCTCAGACGCTGCGCACCAACGCGCAGGCGATTGTCGACCTGATCGTGCAGGGCCCGCCGGGAAGCGGCCCGCGGCCCGGTCCGACCCAGTGCCATGACATCACGGTGTATCCGGCGATTGGTCTCGCGGGCGGGGCGTGCGGCGGCTACGGGCTGCTGCTCGACATCCGCGACGTCACCAATCCCAAGCGTATCGGCGCCGCCTCCGACTCGAACTTCTCCTTCTGGCACTCGGCGACGTTCAACAACGACGGGACCAAGATCCTGTTCAGCGACGAGTGGGGCGGCGGTCTCCAGCCACGGTGCCGCCCGACCGACAAGCCGGAGTGGGGCGCGGACGCGATCTTCACCCTGGCCGGCAACCAGATGACGTTCAAGAGCTATTACAAGCTCCCCGTTCCACAGACCAAGAACGAGAACTGTGTCGCGCACAACGGCACGCTGATCCCGGTGCCGGGCCGTGACATCATGGCGCAGGGCTGGTACCAGGGCGGTGTATCGGTGTTCGACTGGACCGACGCGTCGCGTCCGGTCGAAATCGCGTACTTCGACCGCGGTCCGATGGATTCGACCAAGCTCGTCGGCGCCGGCTCGTGGTCGGCCTACTGGTACAACGGCTACATCATCAGCTCCGAAATCGCGCGCGGCCTCGACATCTTCGAGCT
>DATMZX010000331.1:0-39191 GCA_035573235.1 Gemmatimonadales bacterium | reverse complement strand
TCCGAAGTTCGCGAAGTGATCGTGGCGACGAATCCGTCGATGGAGGGTGAGGCCACGGCCACGTATCTGCAGCAGGTACTCAGGCCGAGCGGTGTCCGGATCACGCGGATCGCGCGGGGATTGCCGGTAGGCGGCGATCTGGAGTACGCCGACGCAGTGACGATCGCCCAAGCGCTAGCGGCACGGCGCGAGATGTCCGAGACCGACTAAAGACGAGGGGAGCGCATTTGGCCGGTGCCGCGAGCTGGTCCTTCAACGAGAACGACTTCAAGCAAATCCAGACGTATCTGCAGGCGTTCCTGCGCGACTCGAACGCCCGCTGCGCGCTGCTCGTCGATCGTAACGGCCAGCTGGTAGCGACGGTCGGAGAGCCGCCGCAGTTCGATCCCACCGCGTTCGCGTCCCTCACCGCGGCCGATTTCAGCGCCAACGATCAGCTCGCGAAAATGATCGGCGAGGCCGAGTTCGCCTCGCTGGTCCATCAGGGCGAGCGCGAATCGATGTATCTGGCCGACGTGGCGAAGCGCGTGATTCTCGTCGTGCTGTTCGACCAGCGCGCCACGCTGGGGCTCGTCAAGCTCAAGGCCAAGAATGTCGTCGCCGAGCTCAACAAAGTCTTCGAGGAGATGTTCAATCGCGTGGGAACGGGCCAGGCCGGCGGTCCGCAGAAGGGCCTGCTCGAAGGGGCAGAGGACGAAATTGACAAACTCTTCGGTTAAGGGGACGCGCCCATGTCGATGATCAACTACGCGTCCCGCGAAATCAACTGCAAGCTCGTGTATTACGGGCCGGGCCTGGGCGGAAAAACGACCAACCTGGAACACGTGTACGGGAAGGTCTCGCCCAACACCCGCGGCAAGATGATTTCGCTCGCGACCGAGACCGAGCGCACGCTCTTCTTCGACTTCCTCCCCGTGGACCTCGGCACGATTCGCGGCTTCAAGACGCGTTTCCACCTCTACACCGTCCCCGGTCAGGTATACTACAATGCCAGCCGCAAGCTGATCTTGAAGGGCGTGGACGGGATCGTGTTCGTCGCCGACAGTCAGATCGAGCGGATGGAAGCGAACGTGGAATCGATGCAGAATCTGTACGACAACATGGCCGAGTACGGGTACGATCTGACGAAGATTCCGTTCACGATTCAGTACAACAAGCGGGACCTGCCGAACGCGGCGCCGATCAAGGATCTGCAGGCCTCGCTCAACCCCGGATGGCCGATCGAGGATGCCGCGCGGCAGAAAGTCACACCCGATCCCGCCCATCCGGGCGAGAATCTGATCGAGCAGGTCGGCGGGGAGTGGGTCGGTCGCGCCCCATACCATGAAGCGGTCGCGGTTCGCGGAGACGGCGTATTCGACACCCTGAAAGCGGTGAGCAAGCTCGTCCTCAAAACGCTGAGCTGAAGGCCTGGTCGATGCGCTGGACCATGCCGAACATCATCACGCTCGCGCGCATCTGCCTCACGCCGGTCATCGCGCTGCTGCCGTTCATTTCCGGATACTGGCCCAAGGTCATCGCCTTCGTCGTTTTCCTGATCGCCGCCTTCTCCGATCTGCTCGACGGCTATCTGGCGCGGCGCTACAACACCACGAGCGAGCTGGGCATTCTGCTCGATCCGATCGCCGACAAGCTGCTGCTGTTCGCCACGCTGATCCCGATCTTCTGGATGACGCGCCATCCGGTGATTCTGGCGGCCGACAAAGTCGACTACGCGATCCCGTGGTGGGGCAGCTTCCCGCTCTGGGTGGGCATCCTGCTCGTGGGCCGGGAGGTCCTCATCACGATCTTCCGGTTCTTCGCGAAGAAGCGCGGCATCGTGATCCCCGCCGCGGGCGCGGGCAAACTCAAGGCGGTCGTGCAGAACATTTTCATCGGCGCGACGATCGCCTGGTTCGCCTGGAAGGACGCCATCGCGGAGCTGCGGCTCGCCGGCACGTTCCGCAACTTCTGGGATCAGTTCCATGGGTGGTTCGTCGCCGTCACCCTCGCCGGCGCGATCGTCCTCACCGTGTACTCGCTGCTCGTGTACCTCTACCGCTACCGGGCGATTCTCAAAGTCAGCAGGTGAAGCTCGAAGTCATCACGATCGGCAGCGAGCTGCTGCTGGGACAGATCGTCGATACGAACGCCGCCGAGCTGGGCCGCGCGCTCGCGGGCGCCGGCGCCGAGGTCGTGCGTCATCTCTCGGTGGCCGATCGCCCCGAGGCCATTCGCGCGGCGGTCAGTGAATCACTGCAGCGCACCGGATTCGTCATCACGACGGGCGGCTTGGGGCCGACGCGCGACGACATGACCAAGCTCGAGGTCGCGGCCATCTTCGGAAAGCCACTCAGGCTGGACGAGGGCGTGCTGCGCTCGCTCGAGGCGCGGTTCCGGCGCCTGGGCCGCCCCATGCCCGCGGTCAATCGCACGCAGGCCGAGGTTCCCGAGGGGGCCACGGTCCTTCCCAATCCTCGGGGCACGGCGCCCGGTCTCTGGGTAGAAGATGCACATGGCCGCGTCGTCGTGATGCTCCCGGGTGTCCCTTCCGAAATGCGCGGCCTCCTGGCGGAGGAGGTGTTGCCGCGCATCGCGCAGCGCAGCGGCGGACAGGTCGTGCGCTCGCGCACCGTGCGGACGACCGGGATCGCCGAGTCGGCGCTTGCCGAGCGCGTCGGCGCGATCGAGGAAGACATCGCACCGCTGACGCTGGCGTACCTGCCGAGCACGGAGGGCGTGGATCTGCGTGTCACGGCGTGGGGACTGCGTGAAGACGAGGCTGAACGACGGCTGACGGGCGCGGCCGCGACGCTGCGTGAGCGCGCGGGCGATCACGTGTACGGCGGCGATGGCGCCGATCTCGCGTCGGTCGTGATCGACCACTTGCGGGCGCGCCGGGCTCGATTGGTGATTGCCGAGTCCTGCACGGGCGGCCTGCTCGGCAGCCGCATCACGGCCGTGCCGGGCGCATCGGATGTCTTTATCGGCGGCGTCGTGGCCTATGACAACGCCGTGAAGAGCGGCATGCTCGACGTCGCGCCGGAGCTGCTCGCGCGCGAGGGCGCGGTTTCGGAGGAAGTCGTCAGCGCGATGGCGCTGGGCGTACAGCGGCAGTTTGCCGGAGAGGCGGCGCTCGCCATCACCGGGATCGCGGGGCCGGGCGGGGGAACAGTGGAAAAGCCGGTCGGCACCGTCTGGATGGCGGCGCGACTGGGCACCGCAGGGCGCGCGCTGCAGCGAATCTTTCCGGGCGATCGCGGTGAGATTCGGGCGCGCGCGGCGCAGGGAGCGCTCGACTTGCTGCGTCGCCTGATCGCCCACACCGAACGATGAATCGCGTCAACGCGCCCGACGGGACCCCACTGGTCTACGACGCCTACGAGCCAGCGTCCGCCGGCCGCCTGGCCGTGCTCGTGTTGAGCGATTGGCAGCCGCAACGGTCCTCGGGCCGGGAGCCGTGGGCGGAGGGCGGGGCCAGGCTGAAGGACGCCGGGTTCGCCGCCTACGTTCTCGATCAACGCGGCCACGGGCGGTCCGGCGGCCAGCGTGGGCATCTGTCGCGGTTCAGCCAGCTGCTCGGCGACCTCCAGGCGTTCCGGCGCGCGGTCCGCCGCCGTTTGGACGTTCCTCAGGTGCTCGTCGGACAGGGGTTCGGTGGACTGGTCGTGTTGCGGTATCTCGAGACGCAGCCTGGGGAGCCGCCGGTCGCGGCGGTGATCTCGAATCCCTGGCTCGCGCCGCGCGTGCCTGCCCCCGCCTGGAAGCTATTTGCGGCCAAACTCGCCGACCTCTGGCCCACGATGCCGACGGGACGCGGCCGGGGCTATATGACGGCCGGTGCGCGCGCGGAGCTGCTCTGGGCGCAGCGCGCGGTGCTCGCGGACCGCCGGCGCATCGAGCGCCCCCTGCTATTCGTGCTGGATGCGGAGGATGCCGTCAGTGATTCGGGGGCAGCGAAATCCTTTGCGGAAAGCCTCGGGAACCTGGCGCAGGTGCAATGGCATGCGGACCTGATCTCCTTCGTCTCCCAATATCAATCTTAGGAATCAATTCCAACGATTCTGCGATTCCCTCGGCTCCTCGTTTATAGTCCGCTAGACCTCTAACACAACAAGAACAAGGAGCCTCAATGAAACGGATATCTTTGAGCGCGCTTGCAGTCGCGGCCGCGCTCTGCGCCGCGATGCCCCTGCGGGCGCAGGTCATACCGGCCTCGGAAGGCTTCCGATTCGGCCTCGGCGTAGGCGCGACCCAGCCGCTGGGCGACTACGGCGATTTCGATAAGATGGGCATCAACCTGCTCGGCATCTTCGAGACCCCCTTTGCGAGCAGCCCGCTTTATTTGCGCATCGACGGTATTTATTCGTCGACGGCGCATGAAGGCACCGGCGCCACGGGGAGCACCTCGATTTTGGGAGGCAACGCGAGTGTGTTGTATCACTTCAGCGCGCCCAACGCGCAGGCGCGTCCGTACGCGCTCGGTGGACTCGGCATTTATAACGTCGATGGCGGCTCCGATTCCCAGACGAAAATCGGTCTGGGTCTGGGCGGCGGCGTCACGTTCAGCATCGGCGGCCTCAACGCGTTTGCCGAAGCCCGCTACATCAGCGTGAAGACCGACGGAGCATCGACTTCGTTCGTCCCCGTCACGATCGGCCTGTTGTTCGGCTACTGAGATCGCCGGCAACAGCTTCCTGAATACCCCGGGGCGCTTTCCGAACAATCTGCCCCGGGGTATCTTGTTGCCAGACCGAAAGTTCCCAATGACCAATAAGCGTCACCCACACAATCCGCCGGCGCCGTCCCTCGACCCGGACACACACCAACCTGTCCAAGCCCCGAAGACGGGTGAAGATGGGGGAGCTGCTGCGTCTGCGGCGCCTGCTGCGTCTCAATCCAGCTCGGAGTTGTCCGAGGCCGACGTTTGGAAGGATCGTCACCTGCGTCTCGCCGCCGAGTACGACAATTTCCGCAAGCGGACGATGAAGGAGCGCTCCGAGACATGGAATCGCGCGCAGGCGGAGCTTGTGACCCGGCTCGCCGATGCGCTCGATGATCTGGCCAGGTTCGCCCACATCGATCCGGCCGAAATCGATTCCAAGACCCTGCACGAGGGAGTCGATCTCGTGGAGCGGAAGGTGTGGAAAGAGCTCGAGGCCGCCGGCGTGACGCGAATCGATCAGGCCGGCGTGCCGTTCGACCCGAACGTGCACGAAGCGGTCACCACGCAGAAAGCGTCGAAACCGGAGCAGGACCATATCGTAGGCCAGGTCGTGCAACCAGGCTACAAGATGCGGGACACGCTGCTGCGCCCGGCCCGGGTCATTGTGTTGACCTGGCAGGATACGTAATGGCGGCACAGCGCGACTACTATCAGGTGTTGGGAGTCGCCGAAACCGCCACGACGGACGAAATCAAGAAAGCCTTCAGGCGGTTGGCCAAGCTGCACCATCCGGACCGCAATCCCAACAACCCGCAGGCAGCCGAGCGCTTCAAGGAAATCAACGAGGCGCACGACGTACTCAGCGACGTCGACAAACGGAAGAAATACGACCAGCTGCGGCGCTACGGAGCGTTCGCGGGCCCGAGCGGCGGCGGTTTCCATCCGCGATCCGGCGGTAGCGCGCGGCGCGGGCGTACCGCTCCCGACGAGAGCGGCGATTTCGACATTTCCGATCTCGGCGGCCTGGGCGACATCTTCTCGTCGATTTTCGGCCGGCGCGGCGCCGGCGGCCGCGACGCCGAGCCCGAAGAGATCGAGACCAGCGTCACGATTCCATTCCGCGTCGCGGCATTGGGCGGAGCGATTCCGATTACCCTGACGATGCCGGAGGTCTGTCCGACGTGCGGGGGCAACGGTGCCGCGAAGGGCGCGACCGTCAACACCTGTCCCGAGTGCAAAGGACGCGGGACGGTATCGTTCGGGCAGGGCGGTTTTGCCGTCAATCGTCCCTGTCCGGTGTGTCGAGGGAAGGGAACGGTGCCCTCGCAGCCATGCCCGACGTGCAAGGGTGCCGGCGAGGTGCGCATCGAGAAGCGGGTAAACGTCGAGATTCCGGCCGGCGTCGAAGACGGCGCGCGGTTGCGCCTCAAGAATCAGGGCCCCAAGGGCCGCGGCGATTTGATGGTGCAGATCCAGATCGCGCCCGACCGGTTCTTCCGGCGCGAGGGACTCGATCTCATCGGGGTCGTTCCGATCAACCTCGCGCAGGCGTTGCTGGGCTCTCGGATCAAGGTGAAAACCCTCGATGACAAGCGCGTCGTCCTGCGGATTCCCGCCGGCACACAGCACGGGCAGAAATTCCGCGTCCCGGGCCATGGGATCGAGAAAAACGGCCGTCGCGGCGACATGTATGTGGAAGCGCACGTGACGCTCCCCGAGAAGTTGAGCCCGGAAGAGCAGGAGGCAGTCAAGAGTTTTGCGGACAAGACGGGAATGAAGTACTAGCGAGTCGCGGCGCGTTCTTGCAACTTTGCCGTCTGCGCAACTTCGCAACTGTCCTCAGTGGGGTGTAGGTCAATTGGCAGACCGCCCGGCTGTTAACCGGGAAGTTGGAGGTTCGAGTCCTCCCGCCCCAGTGAAGTACTAATCCCTCCGCGATTCAGACCGATACCGCCGACTGGCAGTTCCTGCTGATCCTTCTCAACAATCCAAATTCATGCCCGACAACAAGGGGAGGGGATCATGCGACGCATCACAGCCTGTACACTCGCGTGCGCGGCCATCGTGCCGCTCGTCGTGGGGTGTGCCAAACGGACGGTACAGAACGAGAACCGCACGGTCGCGGTCAACGCACAGCCTTTGGGCAAGGAAACCGGCGCGACGGTTCGCAACGCCATCATGGGCGCGCAGACCAGCGGCCCGGCAGCGCAAACGGTCGCCCACCAGATGGATAAACAAGCGCAGGAGCTCGCCTACGAGCTGCCGGGCGCGGTCGTGGAGCGCCTGGGCGGCGGCATCGTCCTGATTCTGCCCGAGGGTATGCTGTTTGCACAGGAATCCGATGAGCTGGCGACGTCGAGTCGGGACAACCTGCGGCGGTTGGCCAGCAGCTTCGAGAAGTATCCCAACACGCGCATCATGATCGTGGGGCATACCGATTCCCAGGGCGGGACGGAGCACAACCAGAGTCTGTCGGAGCGGCGCGCGCAGTCGCTGGCGGGCTTCCTGGAACAGGTCGGCGTGAATCGCGGACGCATGACGACGATCGGTCGCGGCGATGCCGAGCCGATCGCGACGAACGATACCGATGCGGGCCGTCAGTGGAATCGTCGCATTGAGATCGCCGTGTATGCCGACGAAGCCACACGGTTTGGATCGACCAACTAAGTAAGGGACGACCATGCCCCTGCTCCTCGTGCTGATGGCGCTGTTCGCTCCGCGCATAGCCATCGCGCTGCTGTGGGTGCTCTCGACATGGTTCGACGGGCTGTTCACGTCGTCGCTGTGGCCGGTGCTGGGCTTCGTCTTCTTGCCAACGACCCTGCTGTGGTATACGGTGGTGTTGCACTGGTTCGGAGGAGTCTGGTCACCATGGACGATCGTGGGATTGATCATCGCGCTCATCATCGACGTTTCGCCGGCGAGTGAGCACCGGCGCTTCGTCGGGCGGCGCGCGGGAGACGTCGTCATCTAGCCTCACGGCCGTTTCGAAATTCGCGTATTGGATGGATGCCGGGATTCGCGTTCCCGGCACCAACCTGCGATTCGGTCTCGATCCCCTCCTTGGCTTGATTCCCGGTGGCGGCGATGCTGCTGGCGCCGTTCTTGCTGGGTGGATCGTGGTCGAAGCGATTCGATTGGGCGCCTCCCGCGCCACGCTTTTACGGATCGTCGGCAATGTGGCGCTCGACGCAGCCGTGGGCGCCGTTCCGGTTATCGGAGATATTTTCGACTTCGCATGGAAAGCCAACCTTCGGAACGTGGCGCTGCTGGAGCGTCACCTGGCGGTGCCGGATCGGGCGCAACGCGCGGATCGCTCGTTCAACGCGCTGGTGCTTTGTGGCGTCTCTGCTATGGTCCTCGGACTGCTCGCGCTGGGGATCCTGCTGACGCGCTGGGTCTTCCGCGCATTGGCCGGCGCGTGACGAGCAAGGCGAGATGGTTCTGGCCGCTCGCCATCGTGCTGCTCGTCGCCGACTGCGCGACCAAGCGCGTGGTGGAGAGCCGCCTCGAGCTGGGCGTGCCCCAGCCCGTCGTGGGCGAGACCGTGCGCTTCACCCTGTCCTACAACACGAACGCGGCGATGGGCTTTCAGGTGGGTGGGGACAAGCGCCGGCTCGTGCTCTCCGTCATGACCGTCGCGGCGCTCATCGTGCTCGGCGTGCTCTATCACCGGACGCGTCCCGCCGACCGTTTGCGCGTGATCGGCGTCGCGCTCGTCGCGGGCGGCGCGCTGGGCAATCTCATCGATCGCGTGCGCTCCTCCGCCGGCGTGGTGGACTTCATCGATGTGGGTGTGTCGAACGTCCGATTCTGGACCTTCAACGTTGCCGACATGGGGATCACGATCGGCGCGATCCTGCTGATGCTGGCGCTCGGCCGCTGGGGTGGTGCCGCCCGCGCCACCGGGTAGCTTTTGGCTCCGTGCCCACCACGGAGCCGCTTCCCATCGCATCGGCCCTCGCCGATCGCTACACCGTCGAGCGCGAGCTCGGCCGGGGCGGCATGGCGACGGTTTATCTGGCCGAAGAGAAGAAGCACGGCCGCAAAGTCGCGATCAAAGTCCTGCGGCCCGAAATCACCGCGGCCCTGGGGACCGAGCGCTTTCTGCGTGAGATCGGGATCGCCGCGCGCCTGTCGCATCCGCACATCGTTCCGCTGATCGACTCCGGCGAGGCCGCCGGGCTCCTCTATTACGTGCAGCCGCACGTGCCGGGCGGTTCGCTGCGCGAGCGGCTCGACGCCGAGCGCCGCCTGCCGATCAAGGACGCCCTCCGGATCGCGCAGGAAATCGGCGCGGGACTGGACTTCGCGCACCGCAAAGGCTTCGTGCATCGCGATGTGAAGCCCGAGAACATCCTGTTCGCCGACGGGCACGCGGTGCTGGCCGATTTCGGCGTGGCCCGCGCCTGCTGCGAGGGCGAGGACGAAACGCCGCGGCGCGACTTCGTGACCGAGGTCGGCTTCGCCGTCGGCACGCCCGAGTACATGAGTCCCGAACAGGCCAGCGGCGAGGTGGATCTCGGGACCGCGAGCGACATGTACAGTCTGGCGTGCGTCGTCTACGAGATGCTCACCGGGGAGCCGCCGTTCACGGCACCGAGCCCTCGCGCGGTCATGGCGAAGCACGTCACCGAGCGCGTCCCACCGGCGCGCGGCATGCGACCCGAAATTCCCGTCGCCGTGGAACAGGCGCTCGCCCAGGCGCTCGAAAAGGATCCTGAACAGCGCTTCGAGAGCACCGCCGATTTCATCGCGGCGCTGGTCCAGGCGGAGCGCTCGGCCGCGCTCCGGCCGTTGGTCACGCGGTCCATCGCCGTGCTGCCGTTCGTCAACGCGAGTCCCGATGCTGAGAACGAGTATCTGAGCGACGGGATCACGGACGAGTTGATCGACGCGCTGGCCAAGATTTCCGGGTTGCGCGTCTCGTCACGCACGTCGGTGTTCGCGCTGAAAGGAAAGCCGCTCGACGTGCGCGCCCTGGGAGCGCTGCTGGGCGCGTCCGTCGTCCTGGAAGGGACCGTGCGCAAGGCGGGCGATCGGCTGCGCATCACCGCCCAGCTCACCTCCACGGAGGACGGACGGCTGCTGTGGTCGCAGCGCTTCGATCGCCAGCTCGTCGACGTGTTCGCGATCCAGGACGAGATCGCCGGCACCATCGTGAACACGCTGCGCGCGACGATGTTCACCGAGCTGTCCGAGCACGTACCGCGCCGCTACACCGAGAACATCAACGCCTACGGCCTGTACCTCAAAGGCCGCTATGCCTGGAACAAGCGCACGCACGAGGGGGTGGCCGAAGCGATCGGCTTTTTCGAGCAGGCCATCGCCGAGGATCCGAGCTACGCGCCCGCGTACGCGGGTCTCGCCGATTCGTACGCGCTGGATGTGGACTATCGGTCGATTCCGGTGGCGGAGGCCTACGCGCTGGCGAAGGAATACGCGCGCAAGGCGCTGGCCCTGGACGAGTCCGTCCCGTCGGCGCACGCGTCGCTGGCCTGGTCGCTGTTCATCTACGATTGGGACTGGGCCGAGGCGGAGCGCGAGTTCCGCCGCGCGATCGAGCTGAATCCGCGCTACGGCAGCGCGCACCAGTGGTACGGCTTCCTGTTGAGCTCGCGCGGCCAGCACGACGCGGCGCTGCTCGAGGGTCACACGGCCCTCGAGCTCGACCCCGCTTCGGTCTCAGGACGGCGCAGCGTGGGCTGGATGTGCTTCTACGCGCGCCGCTACGATCAGGCGCTCGATCATCTGGCGCGCGCGATCGAGATGAACCCCATGGCCGTCGAGAGCTACCGCATTCTCGGCAGTGTGCTCGAGCTGGCCGGGAAGGCGAGCGACGCGGAGCGCGTGCTGCGCGACGCCGTCGATCTCCCCGGCGCGGATGCCTACACGAAGGCGACGCTGGGCTGGGTCCTGGCGCGTGCGGGCAAGCGCGCCGCAGCCGAGGTCATTCTCGGCGAGCTCGAAGCGCTGGGGCGCGCGGGCTATGTCTCGCCGGCGGCCCTGGCGATCCTCCACATCGGATTCGGAAACAACGACCGCGCGCTCGACCTGGCCGAGCAGGCGTACGAGGACCGGCGGGGTTGGCTGGTTTACTTCAAGGTGAATCCGATGCTCGATCCGCTGCGGGAGTCACCGCGCTTCCAGGCGCTGCTGGCGAAGCTCAAGCTCTGAGGACGGGGGCTCCCGCGAGGAAGCGCTCGATCACATCGTTGCCGAGACTGGGCCGCAGATGCTCCATGACGATGCTGCCGAGCCGCGGCAGATCCTCTTTGCGAAAGCCGGCCGCGGAGAGTCCGGCCGACAGCGCGGCGGGCCCCGCGACGCCGATCATCTCACCGGTGCGCGCGCCGCTCATCAAGGCGCGACCCATGTAGCTCTCATGAGCCGGGACGGCCGCGCGGACCTTTTCGAATGTTGCCTTGTCGACGGACATGCGCATTGAAATCAGGATCGCGCCGATACCCTTTTCGGCCTGACCGGGCTCGACGGACAAGTTGGCGACGATCTGGTCGACGAGGTCCATTGCGGGCCTACAATAAATGGAAACACTAGGAGATGCAAAAACTAGACGTCTAGACGTCTCGCGGTGACTAGGGCCGAGTGTGCAGGAAGTCCTGCACCCTACAACCTGCAGCCGCCGGACGTCTAGACGTCTAGTCTTGGCCTTTCCTGGTTATTGCCCAACCGTGAAGTCGATTCTTTTCAGAACGGTCCCGGCGTCATCCCGAATCTCCACATGCCACGCCCCCTTCGCCTCCGCCGGCACCGTCTTCCGGCTCCACGTCCTCCAGGGCGATCCCGAGATCGTCAGCGGCACATTGCCGACTTCCGTGTCGCCGTAAAACCACACATGGTGCAGCGTCTGCCCGCTCGCGCCGCTCGCGCGCATCCACAACACGATCGTTCCGACACTGTCGGGGAACGCGGTTCCCGTATCCTGCGGAGCGCGATCGACCAACGTGCGCGCCAGGACCGCCTCGACACTCACATTGCTCGGGGCCGCCGCGGGGGCGGGGGCGGGGGCGGCCGGCCGCGCCGGGGTCGAATCCTGGGCGATGAGTGGTCCCGCCAATCCAAGCAGCACAACCAGTATGCGGAGCGCTTTCATGCGGACACTCCTTCAGTGATGGGTTCGACGTCTTCTCTCTTGCGCCGGCTGCGGCGCTCCAGCGACGCACCGACAACGACGGCGATGAGACACCCGAGCGCCGTCCCGGCCATCTGAAAGCCGAGCTGGTACTCGAGCTGAATCCAGTGACACTTGGGCGCGAAGATCGGACCGACGAGCCGGCCGCACGTGTTCTGCGAGAACGCGAAGCCCCAGCTCGCGGCCAGTCCAATGATCAGCGGTAACAGCGCGATGAAGAAATGCCGGAGATAGATCCTCATCGGCCACGCTCGATATGCCAGCGATCCATGATTCGATCTCCTTGCACGACCACGTATTCGTCGAAATGTGCTTCCGTCAGACACGAATGATTGGGAACGATTTCGATTTGCTGACCGACTTTGAACTTGCCCTCGATGGCGGCCGGGTTCGCGGCGCGAATGAGCCCATGTTCCTGCGACACCGACGCGACGCTCAGCTCCGGATGTCCTTTGACTTCGCCGTACGCTGTCTCCAGGCCGAGGTGGGACGGCCCCAGATCCTTGGACAGCGACAGCGCGCCCGCATCGACCACGAAATGCGACGCGCCGGGTTGGTGTGACACCACTGTGGCGAGGACCGTCACCGCAACATCCCTGGGCTCACAACAGCCGATCAGCACCATCGTTCGATCGTAGAAGATGTAGTTCCCGGGCCGTGCTTCTGTGACGCCCGTCAAGTCTTTTACGGCCACCATCGCGGGCGTCGAGCCGACGCTGACGCCGCGCACCGGCAGCCCATCCTTGCGCAGCAGCTCGGCGAACCAGGCCATCACCTGACGCTCCTGCTCGGCGATCTGCGCGGCTTCCTCCGTGTTGCGCGTGCGATAGGCGTGGCCCGAGTGGCTGAGGATGCCATCGAAGGTGATGCCGCGCTCCGCGCCCAGCTCGCGCGCGACCTCCAGGCCGTATCGCGACGATGGATCGACGCCGGCGCGATGGTAGCCGCAGTCCACCTTGAGCCACACATGCAAACCAGACCCCGCGACCGCGCGCGCCGTTTCGAGATCGTCCAACACGACACGCAGCGTCACGCCGCGCTCGACGATGCGCTGCACGTGCGGCACGTGGGTCCGATCCAATGGAAATGCCCAGGTGAGGTCGGTGAATCCCCCGTTGGCAAATGCCTCGGCCTCGAACAGCGTCGAGACGGTCACGCCCTTCGCGCCGTGCGCCACCTGCCGGCGTCCCAGCTCGAGACACTTGTGCGTCTTGATGTGCGGCCGCAGCGCCACGCCGAGTCGTTTGGCGCGGCCGGCCATATGCTGGAGGTTGCGCTCCATCACGTCCTGATGGAGCAGCAGCGCGGGGGTTTCGATGTCGATCATGCAGGTCTCCGGACTAATACTCGGGCTTTGTTGCCGATGGGCAGATTCCGAAACAGCGCGTACTGCACGGGGTTGATGGAGTACGTTTCCCAGACTTCAAGCACGAGTCCCGCCTGACGGGCGGCAAACTCGAATGAGGCGCGACAGAACTCCTGGACGTGTCCCGGCACATATGTGTGCGCGTATTGCCGCCGGTGGAGGCGGAGCCGGTCGAGCGCTCGCCGCAGGCGCGCATCGAGCGCGTCGATATTCGGGAATTCGAGCACGCCGACACCGCCCGGCTTGAGCAGCCCGCGAATCTTGATGAGCGCGCCAACCGGGTCGGGCAGGTGCTCCAGCACGTGGGTCAACACCACGCAGTCCCACGCTTCTTTCACGCCTTGATACGCCGTGATATCCGAAACGTCGACCTCGAACCCCAGCGATTCATGGACGAGCGTGGCGTGCTCCGGGAAGAGCTCCACGCCGTGGACCTGCCATCCGTCTTCGCGCGCCAGCCAGAGGACCGTCCCGTCGCCGCAGCCGAGATCGAGCATGCGGCCCGAACGTGTTGTATGGCGCTTGATGAAGGCGTAGGTCTGGCGATGGCCGCGGTTCTGGCGGGTATTCGCGCGCGGATCCACGCGCGTGAGGATGTATTTCTCCTGGTTTACACCGGTGGTCGTGTCATACAGGACGAGTGTGCAGTTTTTGCACCGATAGAATTTGAATTGCCGTTGATCGCCCTGGGTGTAGAAGAGCTTCAGATCGGTCGAGCCGCATAGCTTACAGACCATCCACCGCTACCGAACGATGTGAAAGGCGGTCTGGCGGCGCAGGATCCACCGCATCGCGCCGTCGGTGCCCAGCTCCGCGTCTTCTTCCTGCGCCGACCGTACGGGCTGACCGCCCCATTCCTGGACCGGCGTCGTGGCTTGCAGCTCGATCGAGAACCAGGTACCGGGAAGCAGGGGAGTGTCGCCGCGGCCGGGGACGCCTTCCTGATGGTCCCAGAGCCCAATCAGCGGCCCGGCCCCATGGCCGCGGTCACCGATCGGATGCGTGTAGACGGTGCCGTTGACCCCGGCGGCCCGCATCGCCGTGAGCGTGGCGGCGAGCACGTCGTTTCCGGAGCGGCCCGGCCGCATTTCCGCGAGTAGCAGGTCCTGCAGGCGATTGGAGTTCTGCAGCGCGCGTTTCAGCCCGGCCGGCGCATCGCGCTCGCCGTCGCGGAGCACGTATCCCATGTGCTGCGTGTCGGTGTTCAACCCGAGCGCCGTGATCCCGAAATCGCAATGCAGCACGTCGCCACGCTGAATCACGACCGTATCGAGGCCGCTGAGATCCTGACCGCGCCGCTGCACGTCCACATCGGTGTGGAACCAGGTGCCGAGGCCGAGGTCGTTGACGCGCTGCCGCATCCACCACACCACGTCAGTCGTCGTGGTCTTTCCAGGGGTGATCACTTTGTTCGAAAATGCGGTATCGATGATCGCCCAGACCACTTCCATCATCCGCTTGTACGCGGGCATCATGCCCGGCGCGCGGATCGACTGATAGTCGAGCGCCAGCCGCTCGGCGTGCGTCACGCGCGAGGCGTACCCCTCCGGCAGCGCGTGCGACAGCTGCTCCCATTCTCCGGCCGACAGGCCGTCGGAGAACGCGTGCGTTTGCGAGATATCGACGGCAATGGTCTTGGGATCGCGCTCGCGCACCACGCGCGTCAGCAGGTCCCACTGGCCCTGGCCGACCAGCTCGGGACGGCGACCAATCGATGGGTCGACCGTGTCGCGCGCGGTGTAGGCTTCGTACGCGCCGCCCTGTGAGCCGCCGCCCAGGGCGAGCCGCTCGATGCCGCGCTCCGGTCCCCGGTCGGTGAAGACGTAGATCGTACGGCGCCGCGCGAACATCGTGGTTGGCGAGACGAGCGACCAGAACACGGGATCCTCGTTGTATTCCCGCATCGCGACGATCCACATCTCGATGCCATGCTGGCGCATCAGGCGCGGCAGCACCGAGTCGAGGCGGTACTGCAGCCACTGCTGCTGGAGTACGGCCTGTTCCCGGAGCGTGCCCAGGGGCCGGTTGGCGGTGACTGTCAGGGAAGGAGTGCCGGTGGTGCCCTGCACGACGAGCAGCGACGCGAACACGAGGTTCAACAGCATGAGGAAAGCTCTCTTTGCGTACGGTTGGAACGACTAGTCGAGGCGTCGGCCGGTGGTCTCGATCCGTTGCATCCGCTCGATTTTTCCCGATCCCCCGATGAACGCCGACGCGGCCCATCCCGTGAGTCCGACGATGATCGCGCCGAGCGTCGCGGACCACAGGCCGGCGATTTGGAATCCGGGCACGAGCCATGCGGCGATGGCGAGCGAGATCCCGTTCACGATGAGGATGAAGAAACCCAGGGTCAGAACCGTGAGCGGCAGCGTGAGAACGAGGATGATGGGTCGAATGATCGCGTTCACGACGCCGAGCAGCAGCGCCGAGATGATGAGCGCGCCGGTGCCGGTGATGGTAATCCCGCCCAGCAGCTGGTCGGCGACCCACAACCCCAGCGCCGTGATCAGCAGTCGAACGACGAAGCCTCTCATGGCGGAGAAGATAACCTTTGCCGGCCCGCTCGGCCCGCCACGAATTGCGCCGTCATTCCGGGCTTTGCCTGGACTCCGAGCTTCGAATCCATGAGGATCGCTCCGGACACCGAATCCTTCCCCGACCAGGTGAGCGACAGCCCCGCGAACGGCCCGAGCTCGGCGGGCCAGCCGCTGACGATCGCGTGCTCGGGCTGACCGAACCAGCTCACCGCCAGCGTTTCAGCGCGAGGCGCGCGAAACACGACTTGTCCGCGGAAGATGCATTCGCGATCCGCCAGCACCGTGGCCGTATCGAGGACGATGTCGGTCAGGCGAAACCGGTCGCTCATCGCCGGCGCGTCGGGGAACGTGAGCGTGTCGCCGCGCGCGACGATCCAATGCCCGGCATACGGCAGCGAGTAGCGGCTCAGGCGGTCGAATTGGTGACCGGAGCAGGGTGTGCGAGGACCACATGCGGCGACCGCCAGGGCGGCGATGCCGAAGGGCGCCAGGCCGGCGAGCCGCATCAGTGATCCGTGGTGTCGCTCGCGACCGAATCGGCGCGCTGCACGTGGGCGCCGACCGAATCGGAAGCCCGCAGCGCGCTGCCCACCCCGCGCGCGCCCGGAATCTTCGAGTTCGCCAGAATGCTGTCTTTTTGGCGCTCGGTGAGGGTATCGCGATTGACCGTTTGGCTGGACTTGTCGGACCCGCAACCGAGCATCAAACCGATAGATACGACCAGCAGGATTGATTTCATGCCCCGCAACTTTAACAATGTGGCTCGCGCCCGCAACTCAACAGCGCCCCAAAGGGGAGAGACCATGCGCCGTTTGCTGATCGCCGTGTCGCTCTTGCCGTTCGTGGCGTGCCGCGAGCCGTCCCTCGCCGCGCGCCTCGCGGCCGGCAATTGGATCGATCTGACCTACACGTTCGACTCGACCACGCTCTACTGGCCCACCGCCGAGCCGTTTCATCTGACCGTCGTTTCCGCGCGGCGCGTTCCGGCCGGCTATTACTACTCCGCGAACAATTTCTCCGCCGCCGAGCACGGGGGCACGCATCTCGACGCGCCGGTGCACTTCGTCGAGAAGAAGCGCAGCACCGACCAGATTCCGCTCAATCAGCTGATGGGACCCGCGGTCATCATCGACGTCAGCCAGAAAGCGAATTCGAGCGCCGACTTTCGGGTGCATCAGTCCGATATCAGCGACTGGGAAACGGCGCACGGCGAGATCCCGGAAGGGTCGATCGTGCTGATCCGCACGGGGTGGGGAAGCCTCTGGCCGGACGCCGCGCGCTATCTCGGCACCACGAAAAAGGGAGCCGCCGGCGTCGCCGAGCTCCATTTCCCGGGGCTCGATCTCGACGCGGCGCGAGCGCTGGTGCGGCGGCGCGTCAAAGCCGTGGGCATCGATACGCCGAGCATCGATTACGGCCAGTCGGCCACGTACGTGGTGCATCGCCGGCTGTTTGCGTCGAACATCCCGGCATTCGAGAACGTCGCCAATCTCGACAAGGTCCCCGTGACGGGCGCGTACGTGATCGCGCTGCCGATGAAGATCGGCGGGGGCTCGGGCGGGCCGCTCCGGATCGTGGCGCTGCTGCCCTAGGACGTCGGCAGGCCCTTCCGCAGCAGATCTTCCATGACGTCGCCGAACCGGTCCACCTCGGCGAGCGTCGTGTAGACGTTGGGCGTGATCCGGACGCAGTTGAACTCCGGATGCGCGATCGGCGTGGCGATGATCCGATGGCGGTCGAACAGATAGGCCGTGACTTTGCCGACGTCGAGCGTTCCCGGCGTGAATGACGCGAGCCCGCACGACTGCGCCGCATCGAACGGGGTGAGAATCTTGACGCCCGGCACCTTCTCGAGCCGGCGCGCCCAGCGGTCCCGCAGGAAGCGGAGTCGCGCGGCTTTCCGTTCGGGGCCGATCCCATCCAGGAAATCCAGCGCTTCCACGATCGCGTTGTGGTTCGCGGCCGGATGCGTGCCGATCTCCTCGAACTTCCGGATGTTGTCGTTCATCTCCGGCGGCGCCGCCATCATCGGCCAGACCTTGGCGATCTTCGACTTGCGCACGTACAGGAATCCGGTGCCGATCGGCGCGGTCAGCCACTTGTGCAGGCTCGTGCCGTAGTAGTCGCAGTCGAGCTCGTCGCGCGTGAACGGGAAGTGCGCGTACGCGTGTGCGCCGTCCACGATGACTTCGATCCCGCGCGCGCGGCCGAACTGCGCGATCCGCTTCACCGGGAAGATCTGTCCGGTGAGGTTCGTGATATGGCAGATATGGATGACCTTGGTCCGCGGCGTGACCGCTTCCTCGATGCGCCGCGCGAGATCGTCCTGAGACGGTGGGGGAACCGGGAACGTGATCTGTTTGAGCACGATCCCGTCGCGCCGCTCGCGCTGTTTCCAGGTCGTGATCATGCGCGGATAGTCCTGCGTCGTCGTCAGCACCTCGTCGCCGCGCTGCAGCGGCAGCCCCAGCTGCACGATCTCGAGCGCCTCACTCGCGTTGCGGGTGATCGCCATCTCGTCGGGGTCGCACGCGAAGCTCGCGGCGAGACGGCGGCGCACCGCTTCGATCGCGGGCTCGATCCAGGCCCACATCGTGATCGCGGGCGCCTGGTTCGAAACGGCGAGATAGCGCTGGAAGGCGGCATTGACGACGCGCGGACTCGGCGCGACGCCACCGTTGTTCAGATTGATCATCCCGCGGTCGATGTCGAACGCCTGCTGGATCTCGCGCCAGAAGTCTTCGTCCTGCGCGACCTGGGCGGGGTCGCGGCCGTCGATGGTGCGGACGGCCGGTAGAATGCGCGCGAGCGCGTCGCTCTTCAGCGCGGGCAGCGCGGCGGTGGTGGCGAACAGCGATCCGAGAAAATGACGGCGTGTCGGCATGAGAGCCTCCCTGCTAGGTAATAAAGCAAAACTCCCCGCCCGGCCAGAGCCGAGCGGGGAGTTCGGTGCTGCAGGGACTAGAGACCGGCGAACGTGCCGATCGGTGAGAACAAGCCCGATATGGCCGCATCGAACTGCTCGAGTGCGTCGAACAGATCGTCCAGCGCCGCGAGGTCGGCCGCGGTGAGCGGCTCCCCGCCGGCGTCGACCCACTGCGTTCCCGGCAGCGTCGGATCTCCGGTGATCGAGGCCACCGGGTGACCATCGACATAGACCGTGATGCTGACGTTCAGATCCTGGCTCAGATTGTTGATCGTGATGCGCCCCACGGTCCGGATCGTCTGCTGGTTCTGGATGATCCGGAAATCGGCATTGATGACGAGGTCCGGATCGTTGAAGCTGAGCGACTCGTTCAGCATCAGCGTGGTCGCGGGATTGTTGAGCCCAAACGTCGCCGCGACCCGGATGCTGCTCGCGGTTACGGTGAGCGTCTCGTTGAACTCCAGCTGCTTATGGTTCGGCTGCGCGAGGCCGTTCTGAATCGAACCCGTGGCGGTTGCCTGCGCGGTCGAGGAATTGCCGGTCAGCTCCACCGTGTAGTCGACGTACGTCGTCGTGCCTGCGTTGTTCTTGACCAATACGTGCAGCTGCAGCGCGTTCGGCGTGCTCGCATCGATGACGTCGAGCGTGCCGATCGCCGTGACGGGCTCGAAGACCTGGTTGTCGAGTCCAACAGCGTACAAGACGAAGCGCACGCCGTTGAGGTTGGCGACCGTCGAGTCCCGAAACACGTACGTATCGGTCGTGTCATTCCACACATAGACGCGTCCGTACAGCGAGTCGGGAATGATCGCGCCCTGTGCGGCGGAGAGGCTGAGCTGCGGCGTCAACATCTGGAGCTTGCGACCCGAGACCAGGCCGGGCAGGAACGCCTGAGCCCCGGAGCGCGCGAGCTTCGGATGCAACGCCTGGAGTAGCGTCGCCGCGGGGCGAATCGCGGGGGACGTCGCCGCGTCGAGCATGAACGTCGTCACGGAGAAGGCGCGGAACACGTCGCTGTCGAATGTGGAATCGACGGATGAGAGATTCGCCGACACCGCCGCCGGATTCTCAAAGTCGACCGGGCTCGCGGAATCCTTGTTGCACGCCGCCAGGCCCGCGGTCAAAAGGGCCACGAATCCGGCACGGAAGAACAACCGCATACTGCCTCCTGCTGAAAGTTTGAGAAGAGAATCCAAGTCTGCGTGCCCCTGGCCCGAGTCGCTGTGACCCGGCACACCCCTGAGCAGGCTAGGCTATGACGCCGCCGCCCAGTAGGCGTTCCCCGGCATCATACAGCACGCCGGACTGTCCCGGCGCGATCGCCCGGACCGGCTCGGCCAGCCGCAGCTCCACGCGGCCTTCGCCCTGAGCAGCAATCGTGCCGGGCACGGCGCGCGCGCGATAGCGGCACTGCACCCACACGACGTCGCCCTGGGACGGCGGATCGATGAGCCAATTGACCTCTGCGAGGGACACCTCGTGTCCGAACAACTCTTCGCCTCGGCCCACGACCACCTCGCGCCGCTCGGGCCGGATCGCGACCACATAGAGGGGCTCGGCGAATCCGCCGGGCAGTCCGCGGCGCTGGCCGATCGTGTAGCGCGCGAACCCTTCATGCTCGCCGATTACCTCGCCGCCGGTCGTGACGAGCGGCCCGGGCGTCAGCGCGGGCGCGTCGGCGGGGAGATGCTGCGCGAGCACCGACACGTAATCGTCATTCGGCACGAAGCAGATCTCGACCGACTCCTGCTTGTCGGCGGTGACGAGCCCGAGGCTCCGGGCCGCGGTGCGCGTCTCGGCTTTCGTCAGCGCTCCCACCGGCGTGAGCATCCGCCGTACCACGGTGCGATCGATGCCCCACAGGAAATAGGACTGGTCCTTCTGCCGGTCGGCGCCGCGGTAGAGCGCGCCGTCCCTCGCAATCGCGTAGTGACCGGTCGCAATCGCGTCGCAGTCGAGCGCGTCCGCGTGATACAGGAAATCACGGAACTTGGTGAACGAGTTGCAGCGCACGCACGGGATCGGCGTGCGGCCGCGCGCGTACTCGGCGACGAAGTTGTCGATGACGTCGTGCCCGAACCGGTCCTCGAGATTCAAGACGTAGTGCGGGATGCCGAGCTTGTGCGCCACGAGCTTCGCGTCGGTGATCGAGTCGAGCGAGCAGCAGGGACGATCGGGCACGGTATCGCCGTAGCAGAACAGCTTCATCGTCGCGCCGATCACGTCGTAGCCTTGCTCGACCAACAGCGCGGCTGCCACGGACGAATCGACACCGCCCGACATCGCGACAAGGACCTTCATCGGTGGAGGACGGCCGACAGCGACCGCACCTTTTCCACGATCTTCGCGATCACCGTTTCGACCGCCTGGACGTCCTCCGTCGTGCTATCCTTGCCGAACGAGAACCGCAGTGCGGCGACGCCGAGCTCGTGGGGGACGCCCATCGCGCTCAGCACGTGCGACGGCTCGACGGTGCCCGTGCTGCACGCGGATCCCGACGAACAGGCGATGCCGGCCAGGTCGAGGTGCATCAGCATCGCTTCGCTGTCGGTGCCCGGAATCGAGACGTTCGAAATCTGCGGCGCGCGCTCCCCCTGCCAGCCGTTGATGACGGCGTCCGGAATGACCGCGAGCAGCCGCCGCTCGAGGTCGTCGCGCAGCTCGCGCAGCCGCGCGGCGAGCGCGGCCTGCTCCTGCGCGGCGAGCCGGGCCGCCGTGCCGAGCGCGACGATCCCGGGCACGTTCTCGGTGCCGGGACGGATGCCGAACTGCTGGCCGCCGCCGTGGATGATCGCCTCGATCGCCTTGCGATCGCGCACGATCAAGGCGCCGATTCCCTTTGGGGCGCCGATCTTGTGACCGGAGATGGTGAGGAGCGTGCAGTTGACGTCGCGGAGCGAGACCGGAACCTTGCCGAACGCCTGAACGGCGTCCGAGTGGAACGAGACGCCCGCGTCGCAACATCGATCGGCGAGGGCGCGCACCTGCTGCACCGTTCCGACTTCGTTGTTCACCCACATCACGCTGACGACGGCGAGCCCACCCTGGAGGGCGCGCGCGAGCGCCGCGTCGTCGACGAGCCCGGAGGCGGAGACGGGCAGGATCACTTCCTCGCCGCCCAGATGCTTCACGGCGTGCGCGGCGGCGAGACCGGCCTTGTGCTCCGTCGCCGAGACCGCGACCCGGAACGGGCCACCGCGATCGCGCGAGGCGAGCGCGGCGCCGATGACCGCGAGATTGTCGGCTTCGGTGCCGCCGGAGGTGAAGATGACTTGATTCGGCTCGGCTCCCACCGCCTCGGCGACCGCGCGCTTGGCCTCCTCGACGCCGGCGCGCGCGGCGCGGCCGAACCGGTGCGCGGACGACGGATTGCCGAAGGCTTCCTTCCCCAAATAGGGAAGCATGGCCTCCAGCACTTCCGGCCGGACCGGCGTGGTCGCCGCGTTATCGAGGTAGGTGACGCGCTTCGTCATGAGGTGCGGAATTTAATCTAGATTGACTGCACGCCAAGCTGCATCACATCAGCCACTTCCTGCGTCTCCGGCGTGTAGAACGGCTCCCCGTAGCGCTTCCGGATCAGCGAGCCGTAATGCGCCGACTGCACCCGAATGAGCTCATACAGATCCTGACCGGTGGGATGGATCTCGCCCGCGGCCTTGGCCCCGTCGAATTGTGACGCGTAACACCGGATTGCCTGCATCTTCGTCTCGAACACGTCCGAAATGTCGACGACGAACGTCGGCTTGATGGGATCTTCACGATAGGCGAGCGCATACAGCAGCTTGAACGGCCGGTGCGCTGCACCGCCCGTTCCGGGCTCGTATTTGGCGAGTCCCGCGAGATAGCAGGCGTCGCGTCCCAGCTCCGACGCGATGCGGTGGTCGGGATGGCGCCCCACCGGAAAGGGAAGGATCACGACCCGCGGTCTCGTCTGCCGAATCAGCTCGACGATTCTTTTGCGCGACGCCTCATCGTTTTCGATATGCGCGTCGCGCAGCCCGGCGTTGAGCCGGACGCTCACGCCCAGCGTCTGCGCCGCGCGCTCCGCCTCGGCCGCCCGCGTCTGGGCATCGCCGCGCGTCCCCATTTCACCCTGCGTCATGTCGATGATGCCGACCCGGTGGCCGGCCTTGGCGGCCATGGCGAGCGTGCCGCCGCAGGTCAGCTCGACGTCGTCGCGATGGGCCGCGATGGCCAGGAGATCCAGTGGGGGCATGGCGGCTAAAAGTTAGACGAAAGTCACATATCCGGGAGTCTCGGGAGGGGGCATCCTACTGCCCATGCGACGGCTCTCGATCACCATCTCCGTCTGCGCCGCCCTGTGCCTTGCTTCCGGGGCGGCCGCGCAGCGCCTCGAACCTCCGAAGTCGCCGTCCTGCCCCGACTGCGAGCCGCGCCCGAAAAAGTTCTGGCGTGGCACGGCCGAGCTGTACGTGAACTGGTGGATCCCGTGGGCCGTGAACTATTACATCCGCGACGCCGACTTCGCGAAGGTGACTCCCGAGTCCTGGTGGGACAACATCACCGGCAAGTGGGTCTGGGACGACAACAACTTCCAGACGAACCAGTTCGCGCACCCGATGCACGGCAACTACTACTTCAACTCGTATCGGTCCAACGGCTACAACTTCTGGGCGTCGTCGATCGGCGCGGTCGCCGGCTCCTACATCTGGGAATGTTGTGGGGAAACGCACCCCAAGGCGCCCAACGACATGATCAACACCTCGCTCGGCGGCATCGCGCTGGGCGAAATGCTGTGGCGCCTCTCCAACCTGACGCTCGACAATCGCGCGACGGGCTCCGAGCGCACGTGGCGGGAAATCGGCGCCTTCTTCTCGAGCCCGTGGAACGAATTCAACCGCTTGCTCGACGGGAAGGTCAACGACGTCACGCAAAACCCGCCCGACTGGCGGCCCGCGTGGGCGCAGGCATCGCTCGATGTCGGCACGCGAGTGATCGGCACGAAGGGCAATTCGTTCGACGTGCTGAGCGATCCGCAGCGCGATCTCACCGTCACGTGGCGTCTGCTCTATGGACGGCCGGTGCAGGACCTCATCGGGAAACCGTTCTCGACGTTTCAGGTGACCGCGGAGCTCGGGCTGGGGCAGGACCGCCAGAAGCTGCAGATCCTCACCGCGAAGGGAAACATCTGGGGCAAGCGACTGGGATCGGGCGGCGGCTCGGCGACCCACGTCGCCAATGTGCGGATGAACTACGAGTATTACTTCTTCCCGACCACGGACACCGCTTTCAACTCGGTCGTGCATGAGTACGGCGCGCAGAGCTTCACGGGCGGCGTCAGCTCGAACTTCCAGCTCGGCAAACGCTGGCAGCTGGTGAGCGACGTCTACCTGCGCGGCGTCGCGATCGCGGGCGTGCGTTCCGACTACTACGAAATCAGCGGCGAGGGGCGCAACTACGACTTCGGGCCGGGCGCGGGCGCGGGCGCGCAAGCGACCGTCGGCCGGCTCGGCAAGTTCCTGTTCACCGCCGGATACAACGGCACGTGGATCCACACGCTGAACGGCACGGACTACGATCACTATCTGGCCCAGGGCGTGCTCGATGCGCGCTGGTACCCGTTCAAGCGCTGGGGATTCGGCGCGCGCTACGACTACATCCATCGCAACAGCACACCGTCTGATCCCGCGACGGCGCCTGGTCCCGCAACCCATCTGACGGTTCCGCAGGCCCGCCTCTTCATCTCGACGGCCATTCCGCGCTGGTCCTCCGACTACTAGTCGTCGCCGCGGGGCTCGCCGCCGTTGCGGCGATGCCCCTTTGCGCCCAAAAAGTCGATACGGTGCTGATGCGGAACGGCGACCGCATCATCGGCGAGATCAAGACACTCGATCGCGGCGCCCTGACCTACAAGACCGACGACGTCGGCACCCTGGCGATCAAGTGGGACAAGATCGCGCGGATCGTGAGCCCCCGGTATTTCGAGGTCGAGGACAATACCGGACGGCGCTACTACGGGACGCTGCGGCCCGCGCGAGACCCCGGCCGCATGGTGGTCGAGGTGACGTCGTTCGTCGATACGCTCGACATCGCCAACGTCGTCCGCATGTACCCGCTGGGACAGAGCTTTCTCACGCGCGTCGATGGGCACCTCAACCTGAACCTGACGTTCCAGCGCGCCAACCGTCTGCGCAGTCTCAACACCGATTTCGAGGCGGAGTACCGCACGCGCGTCCGGCTGACGCGGCTGCGCGCGAACCTCTACTTCCAGAACCAGGAAGATGCCGACGGCACAAGCCGCAATTCAGCGTCCCTGAGTCAGGTCCGGTTCCTGGGGAATCGGTGGCTGTTGCTGGCCTCGGGAGAAATCCAACAGAACGAAGAGCTCGATCTGGCGCGGCGTGGTTTGGTCACGGCCGGCGGCGGCCGGTTCCTGCGGCAGACCAACCGTGCGGAAATCCTGATCGCGAGCGGTCTCGCGTTCAGCAACGAGCGGTTTACTGGAAGCAGCGCGACGTTCGGTCTCGAGGCGCTGCTGAGCGGGGAGGCCAATTACTTCCAGCTCGATACGCCCAAGACCGATATCCAGTGCCTGCTCAGCCTCTATCCCAGTCTGACCGACTTCGGCCGAGTCCGCAGCGAGCTGAGCGTCAGCCTGAGCCGCGAGCTCATCAAGAACTTCAATACCGGGCTGGTCTTGTTCGACAACTTCGACAGCCGGCCGCCTTCCGACAGCCTGGCGAAGAACGACTTCGGTGTGACGTTGATGGTGGGCTGGACGTTCTGAGGGCTAGGAGCCGAAGCCGTACGAGAAGGCGAACAGCAGGTTGAACGTGCGCACTTTGAACTGCGTCGCGGTCGGCTGACCGCCCCCGGAATTTCCGAGCGTTTCCCGCGTGCCGCTTCCGGATGAATACCCCAGCCCGAGCGAGCCCGAGAGCCGCTGCCCGGTGAGTGAAAGCCCGGTCGTGAAGCGCGACAAGTCCACCTTCCGGAATACCGACAGTGCCTGGTCATCCACCGGGGAGAAGTCGCTGGCGAACCCGGCGTGGACGCGGAGCGCGTTGGTCAGCCGGTAACTCCCGCCCGCGGCAACGTTCGTGACCGCGCGCGCGCTGTTGGCGGTGGGCACGAACGCGGGGTTGGTGACCGTGGGCGTGCCGCTGCTGTCCACCACGGTCAAGATGCCGGGGAGCTCGCTCTTGTAGAGGGAGTAGGTGTCGATGGTGCCGTAGTAATGCACGTCGACTTCCACCTCGAAGGCCGTCGCGTGATACGCCACGCCGGTCGCCGCTTCGAGCGGACGCTTGTAATCGAACGTGGCTCCCTCGTCGCGAAACACGAGGTCGGTCGAGGTGGGAGACTGGAACTGTGACGTCTCGAGCGTCATACGGCTCGAGCCGAGAATGCGGAGGCCGGGCGCGACCACGCGCGCCCCGACGATGACGCGCGGCGAGGCATCCCACTGGAACCCGCCCGTGGGCTGCAGCTGCCACGTCGAGCCTTCGGCGGAGAAGCTCCGCTCCGTCACGCTCGCGCTCGTCCCCGTCGTGGAGCGGATCGAGACGCTCTGCGACTGCGTGAGCGAGGTGATCGCCATCCCCAGACCGGCGCCGACCCGGAATCGTCCCGCGCTCACCCCGCCGGGCGCATAGGCGATCGCGATCCCGGGAATCATCGTGTTGAAGTCGACGAGCGAGGCGTACGCGAACGTCTCGTTCGCGGCCGGCGAGAACGCGAAGTCGATGCTGCTCGGCCGCCACACGATCGGATTCGTGATCGAGAATCCCAGCCGCCAGCGATCGGATTTGATCGTCCCTTCGCCGATCGCGACGCTGAGCAGGGTCCCGATCGTGTTGATGCGCGATCGCCCTTCGCTGGCGCCGAAGCCTTCGAGCGACATGCTGGTCCACTCGTAGGCGGTCGCGCTGGCGTTCAGCGCCGTTTTCTGGCTCTTGGCGAGTCCCGCGGGATTGTACCAGTTGGCCCCGGCATCGTTGGTGCGCGCCAGGAAGGCGCCGGCCTCGATGCCCTCGCGTTGACCGATCGGCAAGCGGTCGTAGTTGGGAAGAATCAGATTCGGCGGGACGGCGACGGCCTGCGCGAGAATGGCCACAGCAGCGAGTGCGAGCATGCGCCTAGGCTACGGGCTGCCGTCCTGGGCGACCATTGACCCTTGGGGTAGCGCTACTCGTACCGCAACGCTTCGATCGGATCGAGCTTGGCGGCGCGCGCCGCCGGCGCGATGCCGAAGACGAGGCCGACCAGAATCGAGGCAACGGTCGCGATCGCGGCCGGCACGACGGGAATCGTGGTGCTGAAGGCGAGCAGCCGCTTGAGGGCCTCGCCCACGCCCACCCCGATCACGATCCCGATCAGGCCGCCAAGCAGCGTCAGCGTGGCGGCCTCGATGAGGAATTGCCACAGGATCGCGCGGCGCGTCGCGCCGAGCGCCTTGCGCAACCCGATCTCGCGCGTGCGGCTCGTCACCGAGACCATCATGATCGCCATGACCCCGATGCCGCCCACCATCAACGCGATGCTCGACAGCACCAGCATCACAAAGAAGAACGCGAACGTCAGGCTGTCGAAGATGCCCAGCACCTGATCCGAGGTGAGCAGGTCGAAGTCGTTCGGATCGCCGGCGCGCAAGCCGCGGGTGCGGCGCAGCGTCAGCGTCGCGGCGTCCATGGCCCGGCTCACGGTGTACTCCGGCTTGGGCTTCACGAGAATGATCAGACCGTTCCATTCGTCGATGAAGAACGCGCGCCGCGCGCTCTCGAACGGCATGATGGCGGCGATCTCCGGCGTGCCCGGGACCTCGAAGATGTTGGTGGGGCGCTGCCACACGCCCAGAATCTTGAACGGGTGGCCGCCGATGCGGACGATGTGCCCGAGTGGATTGATCGCGCCGAACAACCGGTCGACCGTGCGCTGCTCGACGATGACGACCGGATCACCGCCGCGCAGCTCGGACGTCGTGAACGATCGGCCGCTGGCGATGCCGCCGCCCAGGATCTCCATGAACCGGTCGTCGGCGCCGAACACGCCCAGCACGCGGGTGCGATTGCCGGAATACTCGAAGCGCTGAAACACCTGGGTCCAGATCGCCGCGTAATGGATCTCCGGCAGGCGCGCGATCGCCTCGGCGTCCTGCGGGATCAGCTTCGGACGCATCCGCACTTCGCGCGGCACGGCGTCCGGATTCACCCCGGTCGTCGAGAAATAGCGGAGCACGCGGAACGTCGTGGGGCCCACGACTTCGAGCGTGTTGACGATCTGCTCGCGGAATCCGGCGACGATCGAGGCCATCGCCATCACCGTGGCAATCCCGATCACCACACCCAGCACCGTGAGCGCCGAGCGCAGCTTGTTGGCGCGCAGCTGCTCGAGGGCGATGCGCCAGCCCTCGCGGACCGAGTGGAGCTTCATCTATTCCTGGCGCAGCGCTTCGATCGGATCGAGCCGCGAGGCGCGCACGGCGGGGAAGACGCCGAACGTGATTCCCACGATGATGCCGAGCATGAGCGCGGTGCCGATGGACCACGTCGTCACGCGCGCCGGCAGCGGGGAAATGGCCTGCACCAGCACCGACAGCGCGAACCCCACGAGCAGGCCCGCGATGCCGCCGAGCACCGACAGCGTCAGCGCCTCGGCAAAGAACTGGCGCCGGATGTCGCGGCGCGAGGCGCCGAGCGCCTTGCGGATGCCGATCTCGCGCGTACGCTCGGTGACGCTCATCAGCATGATGTTCATGATCACGATCCCGCCGACCACGATGCCGATCACCACCACGGCGGGCACGACGGTGAAGATCACCTTCGTGAGCTTGCCCCAGAATGCGATCAGGCCTTCCCCCGTGTCGATCGTGAAATCGTTGTCCGTCCCGGGCCGCAGCCGGTGCGCGATGCGCATCGCCTCCTCGACGCGCAGCATCGCGGGCGCGACGGCCTCCGCGGTCGGCATCTTCACCGAGATCACCATCGTCTGGCGCCGGCCGTACATCGACTCGAACGTGCTCAGCGGCAGCATCACGAACCCGTCCCAGGACTGCCCCAGCACGGTGCCCTTCCGGGCGATCACGCCTTTCACGAGCAGCTGCATCCCGCGCACCCGGATCATCCGGTTGACCGCGGCCGCGGCGTTGCCGAACAGCTTCTCCGCGACGTCGAAGCCCAGCACCGCGACGTAACGGCGCTGCTGCAAATCGACGTCGGTGAGCGGCTCGCCGGCGGCGAACTTGTAGTCCTGCACCACGACGAACGGTGCGGTCACGCCGAAGATGAACACGTCCCCCGTGGTGCGATTGCGCCACTGCACGTCGGCCATCGGCGTCGGCCATCCCGATTGCAGCGCGACGGCCTCCGCGTTGGGCACCGCCCGCTCGATGAAATCGACGTCTTCCGGGGCGATGATCGGGCGGCGCTGGATTTCCTTCCACTGCTCGTCGTCGATGAAGCCGACCTGGATCGGGTCGCGGCGAATCTGGAACGCGTTGATCCCGACGATGGCGCCGGCGAGCCGCTCGCGCACGTACGCGTTCATCCCTTGAATGACCGCGACGACCGCCACGAGGAAGGCGACGGAGACGATGATGCCCAGCAGGGTGAAGAAGGAGCGGAGCTTATGGCTCCAGACGGTCTGGAGCGCGAGGCGGACCGCTTCGAAGGGGTGCACTACGGAAAGCTATTCGTATCTGAGAGCCTCTACAGGGTCGAGCCGCGCGGCCCGGCTTGCCGGATACAGGCCGAAGCCCACGCCCGTGAGGGCCGACGCTCCCAGCGCCGCCACGATCGACCACAGCGGCACGTTCGCGGGAATCGGCGTCAGCCGCGAGATCGCGAACGCGAGCAAGCCGCCGACGAGCATCCCGACCGCGCCGCCCACCAGCGTGAGGGTCGACGCTTCCACCAGGAATTGCCACAGGATCGCGCGGCGGGTCGCGCCGAGCGCCTTGCGGACCCCGATCTCGCGCGTGCGCTCGGTGACGGAAATCATCATGATCGCGACGACGCCGACGCCGCCCACCATCAGGCCGATCGACGACAGCACGAGCATGACGAGGAAGAACATGCCGGTGACCTGATTCCACGAGTCGAGCAGCTTGTCCTGCGTCACGATGGAGAAGCTGTTCTCCTGGCCGGGTTTGAGTCCGCGCATCGAGCGCAGCGTCGCCACGACCTCGTCCATCGACTCCTGCTGCGTGTATCCGGTGGCGGGCGCGATCGCGAGGCGCATCCAGCCCTTCATGTAGGGGATGTGCTTGACGAACACGCCGTGCGGCAGGCCGACGAACGGCGGGGCGCTTCCCGAAAACAGGCTGGGCGGCGGCGTGTACACGCCGATCACGGTGAACGGAGATCCCGCGATGTGGATCGTCTGCCCGATCGGGTCGCGTCCGCGGAACAGCTGGTCCTCGAGCTTGCGGTTGATCACGGCCACCGGGCTGTTCGCCATGTCCTCGAGTCGCGAGAAGGTCCGCCCCGGATACACGTCGCCGCCGTTCACCTCCACCCACTGCGCCGAGAGTCCCGCCACGTTCACCGACTCGAGCCGCACATCGCCGAACTCCACCGTGGCCTGGGTTTCTTCGCGCCGGGTCACGAACCGCACGGACGGCAGCGTCGCGACGCGGTCGGCCTCGGCGTCGCTGATGGCGGGATTGCGCCGCCACGGGCTCGACTCGTCCGAGCCATCGGAGACGTTGACACCGGCCTGGAACCAGCGCCACACGAGAAAGGTGCGCGGCGCGATCGACTCGAAGATGTTGGAGACGCTGCGATTGATGCCGCTGATCATCGCCGCGATCACCATCACCACGACGACGCCGATCGCGACGCCGAGAATGGTGAGCGCCGCGCGCGCTTTGTTGCTGCGCAGCGACTCGAGCGCGATGCTCACGCCCTCGAAGGCGCCGGTCATGTCTCGTGCCGCAGCGCCGCGATGGGATCGAGCCGGGCGGCGCGCGCGGCGGGATAGACGCCCGCGGCAATGCCGACCCCGGCGCCGAGCAGTACGCCGACGACGATCGACCAGGTCGCCACCGCGGCGGGGAGGGGAGAGAAGGCCGCGACCAGCGCGGCGAGTCCGATGCCGAGTCCGACTCCCGCGGCCGCGCCGACCGTCGCCAGCGTCACGGACTCCACGAGGAATTGGCGCAGGATGTCGCGCCGCCGGGCTCCCAGCGCCTTGCGAATGCCGATCTCGCGCGTGCGCTCGGCGACCGCCATCAGCATGATGTTCATGATCACGATCCCGCCCACCACCAGCGAGATCGCGACGAGGCCGGGCAGCGCCATGAACAGCACGCGGCTGATCTTGCCCCAGAAGTCCAGCACTTCGTCCGCCGTTTCCATCGCGAAGTCGTCGGCCTCGCGCGGGCGCAGATGGCGGCGGCTGCGCATCACGGCCTCCGCTTCCGAAATCGCGAGTCGCATGTCTTCCGGCGTGGCGGCCTTGACCGCGAGCGCGTCGACGACGCGCGGCGGATTGACGAACCGCTTGACCGGCGCGTTCGCCGGCGCCACCACGAACTTGTCGAGCGACAGCCCGAACAGATTTCCCTGCTTCTCGACCACGCCGATCACGCGATACGGCAGGTCGAAGACCTTGACCTCGCGGCCGATCGGGTCCTGGCCCTCGAACAGCTTCTCGGCGAGCTCGTAGCCGAGCACCAGCACCGGGGCGCCCGCCTGGACTTCCTGCGTCGTGAACACCCGGCCGCGCGAGAGGTTGAACGAGCGGATCTCGAAGTAGAGCTCGGTGGCGGCGGTGATCTGCACGTCCTTGGCTTCCCGGCGGCCGGCGGTCAGCTTGCCGCGGGTGTTCGATTCCCACGCCGTCACCACGGGGACGCTCATCCCACGGCTCACCGCCTGCGCGTCGTCATACGTAATCCGCGGCCGCCGCATCCAGGAGCGCCACATCGAATCGGTCACGTTGCCGAGCTGCACGTCGGGGAATTGCCGCAACCGGAAGGTGTTCACACCCAGCAGCGTGCCCGCGAATTTGTCGGTCATGTAGCGATTCATGCCCTGCACGACCGACACGACGGCGATCAGGAACATGACGCCGATAAAGACGCCGACGATCGAAAAGGCGCTTTTGAGCTTCTGGGAACGAATGGTTTGCAGCGCGAGGCGAACCGCCTCGGTGAACTTCATTCGTACCGCAGCGCTTCGACTGGATCCAGGCGTGCCGCCTTGCTGGCGGGGTAGATCCCGAACAACAGACCCGTGACCGCCGCCGCGCTCAGCGCCAGGATGATCGATCCCAGCGGGACGTAGGCGGGGACCGGCGTGAAGTTGTGCATCAGGATCGCGATGCCCCAGCCGACGATCATCCCGACGACGCCGCCCACGAGCGTCAGCGTCGCGGCCTCGACCAGGAACTGCCACATCACTTCGCGCTTCGTCGCCCCCAGTGCCTTGCGGACCCCGATCTCGCGCGTGCGCTCGGTGACCGAGATCATCATGATGGCGACCACGCCGATGCCGCCGACCATCAAGCCGACCGTCGACAACGCGAACATCAGCACGCGCGCGACCAGGGTGAAGCTGTTGATCGCCTGGACGTAGACGTCCTGGCTGACCGCGTCGAAGTTGTTCTTCTGACCGGGCCGCAGCCCGCGCATCGACCGCATCGACATCACCACGTCGTCCATCGCGCGCTCGAGCGACACCGAGTCCTCCGGGACGACGAACATGTCCATCCACCCCGGCCAGTACTGCAGGTCCTTCTGGAAGGTGCCGTGCGGCATCATCACCATCGGCTGATCGCCGTCCCCGAACAGGCGGGGCGGGGGCTCGTAAATCCCGACGACGTCGTAGGGAAGCCCGCTGATCTTGATGCGCCGGTTCATCGGGTCCCGGTTGCCGAACAGGTTTTCGGCCAGCTTGGTGTTGACCACGACGACGTGCGCGTTGGCCGCGTCCTCGAGATGCGTGAACGAGCGGCCGGCGTTGATCCGCCCGCCTTCGATGCTCGGCCAATCGGCATTGCGCCCGCGGACCGACGTCGCCGCGAGGCGCCGGCCCTCGAACTCGATGTCGGCGTTGGTCCACTCATCGATGACGACGAACGCGATCGAGGGAAGCCGCGCCAGCTGGTCCGCCTCGGCGACGGTGATCGGCGGGCGGCGCCGCCACGGATTGGGATCTTCCGGGTCCTCGTCGTTCTGCCCGCCCCAGTAGCGGCCGACCCAGAACGTCTTGGGCCCGAGCGACGCGAGCATGTCCGAGATGCCTTTGTTGAACCCGCTGATCATGGCGCCGATCACCATCACCACCGTCACGCCGATCGCCACACCGAGAATCGTGAGCGCCGCGCGCATCTTGTGCGCGCGCAGCGAGGTGAGCGCAATCCCGACGCCTTCGAACAGCTGGGTCATACGCTACTCCTGTCGCAGCGCGGTGATCGGGTCGAGCTTCGCGGCCCGGCTGGCGGGATACACCCCGGCGACGACGCCGACGCCCGCGCCCATGACCACGCCGAGGATGATCGACATGGGCGACACGCTGGCCGGGAGCGGGGAGAGCTTGTCGATCCCGAGCGTCAACACGATGCCCGCGGCGATGCCGAAGGTCGCGCCGACGGCGGCGATGCAGGTCGACTCCGCGAGGAACTGGCGCAGCACGTCGCGGCGACGCGCGCCCAGGGATTTCCGCAGCCCGATCTCGCGGGTCCGCTCGGCCACGGCCATCAGCATGATGTTCATGATCACGATGCCGCCGATGACGAGCGACACCACGACGACCCCTGGCAACACGATCATCAGAATCCGGCTGATGCCGGCCCAGAAGCGCTGCACGCCCTCGGAGGTCTCGAGCACGAAGTTGTTGTCCTGCTGCGGCCGCAGGTGCCGGCGACTGCGCATGATGCCCTCGGCTTGCGACATCGCTTCACGCATCTCGATGTCGGAGTGCGCCTTGATCAGAAAGGCGTCGAGGATGCCCGGCGGGTTCACGAGGTTCTGCGCGGGGGATAACGCCGGCACGACGACGAAGCGGTCGAGCGGGAAGCCGAGAATGCTGCCCTGCTTGTCCACGACGCCGATGACGCGATACGGAATCCCGCCGATCTTGACCGACTTGCCGAGCGGCGTGCGATCGGAGAACAGGCGCTGCGCCACCGCGTACCCGAGCACCACGACCGGCGTCCCGGAGCGGTTTTCTTCGCCGGTGAACGGCCGGCCCAAGGAGATCTTGAGATTCTTGATGTCGAAGTAGCGCTCGCTCGCCGTGTTGAGCTCGATGTCGCGCGCTTCCTTGTTGCCGTAGCCCACGCTGACGTTGTCGCTCGATTGCCACGCCGTGACGACGGGGACGGTGAGTGACGCCTGGATCGCCTCGGCGTCGCTGAACCGAATGCGGGGACGCCGCGCCCAGGCGCGCCAGACCGAGTCGGGCACGTTGGGTGTAAACATGGGGCGGCGCCGCAGCTGGAACGTGTTCACGCCGTAGAGTGTCTGGGCGAACCGCTCGGTCATGTAGCGGTTGACGCCGTTCACGATCGACCACGCGCCGATCAGCGACGCCACGCCAATGAAGACCCCGAGCAGCGAGAACCCGCTCTTCAGCTTCTGCGAGCGGATCGTCTGCAGCGCGAGCCGCATCGCCTCGTAAAACGGCACTAGGCCGCCCGCGCCTGATCGGTGGCGACCAGTCCATCCCGCAGCGTGACGACGCGCTCGGCGTTGGCCGCGATGTCCTGCTCGTGCGTCACCATCACCACGGTCTGGCCCTGGCGATGCAGCTCGGCGAACACGCCCATGATCTCGGTGCTCGTCGTCGAGTCGAGGTTTCCAGTAGGCTCGTCGGCGAGCAGAATGCTCGGCTCGTTCACGAGCGCGCGCGCGATGGCCACGCGCTGGCGCTGGCCGCCCGACAATTCATTGGGCTTGTGGTCCATGCGATTGCCCAGGCCCACGCGGTGCAACGCCTGCGCCGCGCGGTCGCGGCGCTGCCGCGACGAGAGTCCCGCGTAAATCAGCGGCAGCTCGACGTTGTGCAGCGCGTTGGCGCGGGGCAGCAGGTTGAACGTCTGGAACACGAATCCGATTTCCTTGTTGCGGATGTGCGCGAGCTCGTCGTCGACCAGATCGCTGACCTTCTGCCCGTTGAGCCAGTACTCGCCGCTGGTCGGCGTATCGAGACAGCCGATCAAATTCATCAGGGTCGATTTGCCCGACCCCGACGGGCCCATGATCGCGACGTACTCGTTCTTCGTGATCTGCATGCTCACCCCGCGCAGCGCGCGCACGAGCTCCGAGCCCATGTCGTACTCGCGCGTCAGCTTGTGCGTCAGGATAATGACGTCGGGCCGCGGCGTGTCGCCCGTGCGGAACAGCTGTGCCGTGCTCACGAGCGGCGCCGCGTCGTGTCGCTGGACTCGCGGCTCGGCCGGACGTGCGCGCCTTCCTTCAGGTCGCGAATGGCCTGGTAGGGGCCGGCGACGATCGTGTCGCCCAGCTGCACGCCCTCGACGACCTCGAAGTGCTCCTCACCCGCGATCCCCACCTTCACCGGATGGAACGTCGCGACGCCGTTGCGCACCAGGAACACGCCCTCGGTCTCTTTCTTCGGCCCGGCGCCGTGCTTGCTCGTGTCACCGGCTGCCGGCGGAGGGGCGGGGGCGGGGGCGGCGTTCGCCGCGTTGCCACGGGCCGGTTTCTGCTCCGTCGAGACCGGAGTGTTTTCGCGCACGGTGAGCGCGATGATCGGTATCGCGAGCGCCTGCTTGCGGGTATCCGTGACGATCCGCGCCGTCGCCGACAAATCGGGGCGAACTTCGGTGGGCGGATTGGACAGCGTGATCTCGACCTCGTAGTCGACGGCGCGGTCGTTCTGGCCGCCCACCTGCGACGCCGCGGTCAGGATCGCGCTGTTGGAGACTTTCGTCACCCGGCCCACGAACGTGGTGTCGGGGAACGCGTCGATCGTGACTTCCACCGAATCGCCGATGTTGACGCGCACGACGTCGGTCTCGTCCACGTTCACGGTCGTCTGAATCACCGAGAGGTCCGAGATCGTGAGCAGCAGGCCGGTCTCGCGCGAGAACGTGCCAGGGACGGCGACTTCGCCCTCTTCGACGGCGAGACGCGTCACGCGTCCGGCCATCGGCGCGACGAGATGCGTCTTCGACAGCTGGTCGTTGGCCTCCTGCAAGCCGGCGCGCGCCTGCTCCACCCCGTGACTCGCCGCGGTGAAGTTCGCGTCGGCGATCTCGAACGCGGTCTGGGCCTGCTCGAGCTGCTCCTGCGATACCAGGTTGGGGTTCTGCTCGCGCAGCTCCTTGGTCCGCTGCAGGCTGCGCTGCGACTGATCACGGTTGGCGCGCGCCTGCACCGCGCTCGCCTCCGCCGACGACATCATGGCGGTCGCGCGCTGTTTGTTGGCCTGGTAGATCGTGGGATCGATCTGGAGCAGGAATTGCCCTTTCTGCACGAGGTCGCCCTCGCGCACCGCGATCCGGGTGATCCGGCCGGTGATGTCGGCGCTGATGTCGACCTTCTTCTTGGGCTGGATTTTCCCGCTCGCGGTGACGGCGGCGACGAGATCGCGGCGGCCGACCTGCTCGAACCGCACCTCGGTCCCTTTGTCCCGCTTGGCGCTGGTGCTGACCATCACCAGCACGATGAGCAGCACCACGCCTCCACCACCCAGCAGCACCTTGTTTCGCTTGGACATGTCGACTCGATTCCTCTCGGTTAACGCAGGCTACGGCCGACCGCCGCTTCGAGCGCGGCCACGGCCTTGTGATAATCGTAGGTCGCATTCACGTAGTCGCTCTCGGCGCGCAGCGCTTGGATCTGGGCGTCGAGCAGGTCGAAGAACGTCCCCGACCCGACGCGATAGCGCTCCGTCGCCAGCTGGAGCTGCTCGCGGCCGGCGGTGCGGTTCGTGTCCTGCAGTCCGACGGCGCGAAACGACGTCTGGAGCGTGAGGTACGCCTGGCTCACGTCGGTCTGCACCGCGAGGCCGCGCGCGCGCACCTGCTCCTCGGCATCGCTGAGCTGCGCCCGCGCCTCCGAGACCCGCAGCTGCTGGCCGAAGTTCGTGAACACCGGCAGCGACACGGTGAGCCGCGCCTGGAACGGCTGCTGCGTGAACTCGAACGGGAAGACGGAATTCGCATCGCGGATCCGCTGCTCGTCGCCAGCACCCCAGACGAATCCGGCGCAGCTGTTGGGCGGCAAGCCAGAATTCTGGCGGATGACGTTGTTGTCCTGACATTCCTGCAGCTGGGCCGCCGACGCCTGCTGGCCGTTGAAGATGATCGGATCGACGTCGGTGAACTGCTGCGTGAACCCCGACCAGCCGGCGGACACCGAGAGCGACGGCCCGTAGGCGGACGCGACCGCGCGCTTGTTCCACGCCGCGGCGCCTTCGCGCGCGCGCAACGCCTTGAGCGCCGGGTTCTGCTGCTCCGCCATCGTCAGCAGCTCGCTCAGCTGCCACGTCGGCTCCTGCACGGTGAACGTGTCGGTCAGCCGCACGTTCGCGACGTCGACCGGCGACGCGACCCCCATCTGCTCGAACAGGCGCAACTTCTCGACGCTGACCAGCGTGCGCGCGCGCAACAGCGCGACCTCGGCCTGACCGCGCGCGACCTGCGCCGAGCGCACGTCGATCAACGTGGCCTGCCCGACGCCCTGACGCGCCTCTGCGAGCTTGAGGAACTCCTCATTGCGCTGCAGGGTCTGCCGCGCGACTTCCGCTTGCGCGTCCGCCTGCAGGATCGTCAGGTACTGTTGCTTCACCTGCGTGATGAGAAAGTTCTCGGCGCCGGAGATGTCGGCGTCCACCGCGCGCTGCTGCGCCTTGGCGAGGCCGGGCTGCGAGAGCGTGGTTCCCGACAACTGCCAGGAGAGATTCAGATCGTAGAACGACGACACCGTCGACGTGGTCTGCGTGAAGCTCGATGTGAGGAATGTCTGCGAGCCCGGCCCCGTGTAGGTCATCCCGCCGCCCACGGTGAACGTCGGCAACAACAGCGACGAGTAGGCGTTGCGGACGCCCCAGGACGCCGGGCCGCGGTTGTTTTGGACCTGGCGGAACGCCGGATTTTTTTCCCGGGCGAGGGCGATCGCGTCGGCGAGCGAAAGTCCCGCGACCTGCTGTGTCGTCGGTTGCGTCGGTTGCGTCGGTTGTGTCGGTTGTGAGGGTTGCTGGGCTGCAGCGATGGTGGACAGGGATGGTCCCATGACCAGACCTGCCACGATCAACACGTGTTTCATGGTCTTCCTTATTAGAGATATGTCGTAAGGTCGGAAGCGCCCCCCCTTACGCTGAGGTAGACGAGGCGGTTTCGGCCTGCGACAGAGAACCTAGCCCGGGGGGGGCCTACTTCAAGGTCAGCTTCCTGCGAGGCGCTCGGCGGTGAGGCGACGGGAAGGAATGTGCACCCTCATCAGACGGCCATCCGCATCGAGCCACAGATGAACAACTTCGGCCCCTCCGGTGACGCTGAAGTGACGCAGCTTCACCTCGGGATTCCGCGGTGCCGCTTCCACGCCCAGGTCCTGGACCTGGACAGTCTCATGCCGCAGCGAGCGCGGATAAATCGCCGTGATCGTGGACGGTTCGCTGCGAGCCAGCCATGCCGCGAACAGGTAGGTGGCAAAGACCGAATCGTCGAGCACGACCGCGCGCTGTCCTGTAGGGAATTCCCGGGCCCGCTCGGTGGCGCGGGCGACGTAGCGCACGGTGAACCGGCCTCGGCCCAGCTCGCCGAGCACACGCGCGGGCTGGCGCGGGTCGGCCACGTCGTACTGCAGGGTGGCGGGCAGCGTATCGCTGTTCACTTCGAGAATCGGCGAGAGCACGATGACCGGCCGCGCGCGATCGTAGCGAATCGTCGTGGCGAGTACCCAGCCCTCGCCGCCGCGCGACAGGCGACCCTGGCTCAGGCGGAACGACTCGCGCGCCACCTCGGCGGTGTCGATGCGCACGACCAGCACCCCTTCGTCGATGGCGGTCCCCGAGGCGCCACGGGGGACCCCTTGAACCAGCGCCAGCGTGAGCAGGCATGTAATCATGCGGCTACGGCTCCCAAAACTCGCGTCGCGATACGGTCATGAATCATCTTATACAGGCGCGCGCCCTTTTCGGCTGAGGCAATGGTGGGGCGCCCCACGGAACCCGGGGAAAGAGCAGGGACGGAGGCTGCGGCCCTGCGGTGGTAGCGAGCCACCTGCCGCTGGGTGAGCGGGTAATCCTGGGCCAGCTCCATCCGGACGAGCTCCGGGGCCAGATGGAGCATCAAGGAAGTGTCGAGCTCGCCGCCGTGCACGGGACCCGTGGGGTCCTCGAGATAGCCGGTGAAGTCGAGCGCAAAGATGTCGACCGTGAATACACGAGCCCGTCGCGTGCGCAGCGTGGAGAGCGCCTCTTGATGGGGATCGTGGCCGTGTGCGGTAAGAATAATGAAAGTGTCCACGCCGCACTGCTCCCAGGAGCCGAGCAGGTCGTTCATCCAGCGGTGCAGGGTTTTGCGGCGAACCGTGGCATTGCCGGGGTAGGGTCGCTTGATCGCGGTATTGACGCCATACGCCACGGTGGGCGCGCGTAATAGATGAAAGCCTGCCGACAGGTCATCGGCGA
>DATMZX010000330.1:0-4806 GCA_035573235.1 Gemmatimonadales bacterium | reverse complement strand
GGGAAGGGCGTTGACGGCGGGAAGGTAGATCTTGAAGGTCGTCCCCTTCTTCGGCTCGCTGTACAACCAGATGTTGCCGCCGGTTTGCTTGACGATGCCGTAGACAGTCGAGAGTCCCAGGCCGGTCCCGCGCCCCGCAGGTTTGGTCGTGAAAAACGGCTCGAAGATCCGCGCCTTGGTCTTCTCGTCCATGCCGCAGCCCGTGTCACTCACCGCGACCATGACGTAATCGCCGGGAGCGACCGACACGTGCCGGGCGGCGTATTGCTGATCGAGCGTGACGTTGGCCGTCTCGATCGTGAGCGAGCCGCCTTCCGGCATCGCATCGCGCGCATTGATCGCGAGGTTCATGATCACCTGCTCGAGCTGATTCGAGTCGGCGCGCGTCGCCATGAGATCCGGCGCCAGCACCGCTCTCAGCTCGATGCTCTCCGACATCAACGACCGGAGCATCTTGTCGAGATTCAGAACGACGTCGTTCAGATTGATGATACGGGGCTCGAGGACCTGCTTGCGCGAGAATGCGAGCAGCTGGCGGGTGAGCGCCGCCGCGCGCCGTGCCGCTTTGCGAATCTCCTCGATGTCCTCGAGCTGCCGCGGATTGTCGGCCAAGTCCTCAGCCAGGATGTCGGCGTAGCCGCTGATCGCCGTCAGGATGTTGTTGAAGTCGTGGGCGACACCTCCGGCCAATTGTCCCACTGCTTCCATTTTCTGCGACTGGAGCAGCTGTTCTTCGAGCCGCTTCAGGGTCTCGCGTTCGCGCGTCCGCTCCAGAGCCTCCAGCACGGCGGGGCCGAGCCGCGCGAGGCGATCCTTCAGGATGTAGTCGGCCGCGCCGCTCTTCAGATAAGCGACGGCGGTCTCTTCATCCAGAGAGCCGGTGACGAGAATAAAGGGGACATCGGGGAGGCGGCGATGGGCCAGCTCGAGCGCCTGGGCGCCGCCGAATCCCGGAATGTTGTGATCGCACAGGATAACGTCGGGCCGAGCTCCGTTGCTGAGCGCGGCGACCAGTCCCGCTTCGTTGCGGACGTGGTCCACTTCTGGTGGCGGCGCGAGCCGCATGAGCTCACGGCGAATCAGGACGGCGTCGGCGTCACTGTCCTCCAGCATGAGCACGCGAAACCGGTCCATCACAACAGTTTTGCGACCACCTCGCGTTTTTGCCTGTCGGTATATGCGAACTGCCAAGGTAGGGCTACCCCGACGCGCTTACGAGGTTGCGCGCAGTGCCGAGGGACTCACGAGTCCGTGCTGCGTGGCATAAAACGTCAGCTCGGCATTCGACTTCATCCGCAACTTGTGCAGCAACCGCGCCCGGTACGTCGTGACCGTCTTGGGTGAGAGACCCAGCTGACGGCTGATCGCCGTAATCGGTCGGCCGGCGGCGAGGAGCCGTAGCACTTCGAGCTCGCGGTCGGAGAGTTGCTCGTGCGGCGCGGGAGGAGGCCCGCCCAATCCGTCGGCGACGGCCTGAGACATCGCTGGACTCAAGTATTTGTGACCCGCGACGACGCGCTCGATGGCGAGCAGCAGCTCCTCCGGGGCGGATTCCTTCGTCAGGTATCCCGCCGCGCCGATCTCGAGCACGCGCAGGGCGAGCTGGTCCTCGGGAAACATCGTGAGAATCAGCACCGGCAGCTTCGGCTTTGCGGCACGCAGCTCCCGCAGCACATCGAGACCGTGGCGATCGGGCAGGGCGAGGTCCAGCAGCACGACGTCCCACGACTCCGACAGCGCCATCGTAAGCGCGTCGGCGCCCGTGCCGGCTTCGCCGAACTCGGTGCCGACGGGGAGGTTTTGGAGCAGCTCGATCAAGCCGCGGCGCACGAGCGCGTGGTCGTCAACGACGAGAATGCGCGTCATCGGTCCGAAGTTGGGGGATTGTGGGGGAACCAGGCGGTGACGCGCGTCCCGCCTCCCGAGCGCGGCGCCACCTCGAGCACGCCGCCGAGCGCCGCGGCCCGCTCGCGCATGCCGAGAATCCCAAGAGAGGTCGGTCCGGTCGCGGCCGACTCGCTGATGCCGCAGCCATCGTCGCGCACCTCGAGCGTCACGCAGCCGCTTTTCAGGCCGAGCTCGACCTCCACCCGCATCGCAGCCGCGTGGCGCGAGACGTTGGTCAGCGCATCCTGGATGATGCGGAACAGCGCCGTGCCGAGCTCGCCGGTGAGGACAGCCTCGCTGAGGAGGATCGTGGGCTCACAGGTGATGCCCGTCCGGGTCCGAAAGTCGTGGGCCATCCATTCCACCGCCGCCGCGAGCCCCAGCTGATCGAGAATCGGCGGGCGGAGCTCGGTGGCGATGCGGCGCACCGTTTTTACGAGATCGTCGACCATCAATGACGTCTCGCTCAGGCGCTCTCGCAGCGCCGGCGCTTCGTGCGCCGCCGCGGTCTGTGCTGCCGCCAGCTGCAGCTTCAGGGCGGTCAGCGCCTGCCCCAGCGAATCGTGGATCTCGCGCGCAATCCGGGTACGCTCTTCCTCGCGGACATCCTGTTGCCGCGCGGCGAGCATCCGCAGCGCGGCGCGGGATTCCTGCAGCTGCTCCTGGGATCGCTTGCGCTCGGTCACGTCCATCATCGAGCCGACCATGCGGATGGGCGTTCCAGTGTTGTCATGGATGATGTAGCCCCGGTCGAACACGTCGGCGTACGATCCATCGCGGCGGCGGAAGCGGTACTCCCCCGACCAGGTGGTATTGCCGGCGGCGACGGCCGCGTGGAGGCTGGCGACGAGGTCGTCGCGATCCGCGGGGTGGAGGCGACTGGTCCATGCTTCGATGCCGGGCTCCATTTCTTCGCGCGTATACCAGAACTGCGTTTCGAAGCCGCGTCCGAACCAAACCGCGTTCGTCGTGAGATCCCAATCCCACACCGCGTCGTTCGTCGCGAGGTTGATGAGTCGCAGCCGCTCTTCCGACTTGCGCACCTCGGTGATGTCGAAGGCGACGCCGGCGACTCCGCAAATCTTGCCGCGGCCAGTGCGGAGCGGCTCGACCCGCGCGCTGAAGGTGTGGCCGCGAAAGCTGATTTCGTACGCCGTCGGGGTGCCCAGCAACGCGGCGCGATGCGCGGCCACGGCGCGGCTCGCCTGCGTGACATCCTCCGCCGCCTGTCCCACGTGCAGATCGCTCCCGGCCGCGGGGTTCGATCCCAGCACCGCGAGACCGCCGCCGCGCCGCGAGGTCACACGCAAATGCTCGTCCGTGGACCAGAGCAACACCGGCAACTGATCGACGAGACGGCCGAGCTGCTCCGGATCGAGTGTGCCGAAAGCCGTCGCAGCGAAAGTGGCGACTTCAGCCATGTGCGTCCAGTACGTCACGCACCTTGCGCGCGAGGGAATCCGGAGAAAAAGGCTTCTGCAGGAAGGCGCTGCCCACCGGGAGCTCCCCATGCTGGACGACCGCGTCGCCGGGGTAGCCGGACATATACAGCACCCGAGTCCCGGGGCGACGCACCGCGAGCTGATCCGCCAGATCGCGGCCGGACATCCCCGGCATCACGACGTCGGTGAGGAGCAGGTGAATCATGCCGCCGTGGCGCTCGACCAGGCGCAGGGCGGAGGTGGCATCCGAAGCGGCCAGAACGACGTACCCCTGCGCTTCGAGCGCCCGGCGGCTGAGCGCGAGCACCGAGGGCTCGTCCTCGACGACGAGGATGGTCTCGGTCCCGCGGCCGGCTCCGCTTTTCACGGCGGACGGTGACGTTCTGGGAAGCGCCGTCAACCGGGGAAGGTAGATCTTGAAACTGGAGCCACGCCCCGGCTCCGAGTAGACGGAGATATATCCGTCCGACTGCTTCACGATGCCGTACACCGTCGCGAGTCCCAGGCCGGTGCCTTTCCCGACCTCTTTCGTGGTGAAGAAGGGCTCGAACAGGTGCGCGAGCACATGCGCGTCCATCCCCATGCCCGTGTCGGTCACCGCGAGCATGGCGTACGGACCGGGCTTCGATCCGAGATGCGCCTGCGTGAACTCGTCATCGAGATCCACGTTGGCTGTTTCAATGGTGAGCTTACCGCCCCCACGGTCCGCCATCGCGTCGCGGGCGTTCACCGCGAGGTTGACGAGCACCTGTTCGATCTGGTTGGGGTCGGCGCGCACGCGGCCGAGGTCCGGGGCGAGGACGGTCGCCAGGGCGATGTTCTCGCCGATCAGGCGCTCGAGCAGCTTATCCATCTCGGCGACGACGACGTTGAGATCGAGGATCTCCGGCTGCAGCATCTGCCGGCGGCTGTAGGCGAGCAGCTGCCGGGTGAGGGACGCGGCCCGCTCGGAGGCCTTCCGGATTTCTTCCACGTCGCTGCGCTTGGTGTCGCCCGGCGGCAGATCGCGGAGCAACAGCTGCGTGTTGCCAAGGATCGCGGTGAGCAGGTTGTTGAAGTCGTGCGCGATGCCGCCGGCGAGCTGACCCACCGCTTCCATTTTCTGCGCCTGGCGGAATTGCTCTTCGAGATGGCGCTGGTCGGTGACGTCCCGCTGGGTACCCCACACGCGCACGAGATGCCCGTCTTCGATGAAGCCGACGACGTTATTAAGGAAGACGCGCGGCTTGCCGTCTTTGGCGTGCTCGCGGGTTTCCGAGTCGGCCAGCCGATAGCCGGCGTGGATGAACGACGCAATCTGTTTTCGATTGGCCGGATCCTGGACCTCGTGCAAATCGGAGAGGGACGTGCCCACCAGGTCGCGCGCTTCCTTATAGCCGTACATGCGCGCCATGGCGTCGTTGCATTCGGCGATGCGCGCGTGGCGATAGACCCAGTCGATCTGCTCCTCCTCGGGCAGCGTGACCGCGACCGGCGG
>DATMZX010000329.1:0-3554 GCA_035573235.1 Gemmatimonadales bacterium | reverse complement strand
TACGAGCGGCTGCTCATCCTGCGCGCGCTGTCGATGACCAATGGGAACGTGACCGACGCGGCGCGGCGCCTGCAAACGGACCGGCCGAATCTCTATCGCCGCATGCGGCGGTTAGGCGTGGACTGGGGCGGCGGCTCGTGACGCGCCGCTCCTGGGTCAGCGGTGCGTGCACCGTCGTCGTCGCGCTCGCCGGCGCACGGGTCGGAGCGCAGGCCGCCGATACGGCGCAGCGCATCGACTCGTTGTCCTACGATGATGCATCTGCGGTGGCTTATCTCTACAACCAGCCGGCGGCGTTGCGCGTGACCAAGTCCACGACCATCGCGCAGGACCAGACGGTCGACGGCAACGTCGCGGCGCTCGACGCGCCGCTCGTGATCGGCGGCCACGTGACAGGACGCGTCGTGGTGATCAACGGCGACGTGACGCTGCTGCACGGTGCGCGGGTGGACAGTGGGCTCGTCGTCACGGGCGGCACCGTGGATGGCGCCGACAGTACCACGGTGGGTGGCGCGATCACGCTCTACGCGCCGCGTCTCGCGTATCGCCTCGAGGGCGACGAAGTCGTTGCGCTGCGCGATGAGTCCCAGGGTGTGGCGAGCTGGTTCCGCCAGTGGAAGCGGCGTCACCTGCGTACGCACAACCGTGTGGTGCTGCGAAGCGGGACGTACAACCGCGTCGAAGGGCTGCCGGTGATTCTCGGCCCGCAGATCCGCCAGAATTCGTCCCTCGGACCCTTCAGCGTTCAGGCGTTAGGCATCTACCGGTCGGCCGATCACTTTGCGTGGAAGGCGGACAACCTCGGCTACGATGCGCAGGCGGAGCTGCAGCTCGGCTACGCGCGCGGGGTGGCGTTCGGCGCCGAGGCGTTCGACGCGGTCGAGCCGGTGGAGACGTGGCAGTTGCGGGACAGCGAGATCGGCCTGGCCTCGTTTCTCCTCAAGCGCGACTACCGGGACTACTACAATCGCAAGGGCGCGCGCGGGTACGTCGCGCTGCGCGACGGCACGACGCTGTCGCTCACGTTAGGCCTCGGGGAAGAGCGGTGGCAGCCGCGGCCGACGCGCGACCCGTGGACGCTGTTCCGCACCGACGGGACGTGGCGGCCGAACCCGGTGATGGATGCCGGAACCTTCACCCTCGCGACCGCCGAGGTGCGCTACGACACGCGCAACGACCGCGACAATCCGTGGACCGGATGGCTCCTCACGGCGCAGCTCGAGCACGGATTCAGCAATCACGTGCTCCTCGGCCCGGCATCGACGGTCGTGCGCGCGCCGTCGCCGGATGGACAGCCGGTGACGGTGGCCTACACCCGCGGCGTGCTCGACCTGCGTCGATACAACCGTCTGTCGCCCGAGTCGCAGCTCAACTTCCGGCTGTTCACGGGCGGCTGGTTAGGCGGCGATCCGCTGCCGCTCGAGCGGCGTTTCTCGTTAGGCGGGTCCGGCTCCCTGCCCGGCTACGATTTCCGGCAGCCGCTCGCGGGCGAAGCCGACGTCTTGTCGTGCAGCGCGGGTCAGGCCGTTCCAGGCACGCCGGCGCAATGCGACCGCGTGCTGCTGGCACAGGTGGAGTATCGCGGCGACTTGCACCTGCACCTGTTCGGCGACTGGGGGGCGCAGAGCGGCAGCGGCGGCTGGAGCTGGACGTTCTATCACCCGCTGCAGTGGGTGGTGTTCAGCGATGCCGGACGCGGATGGCTGCTGCATCAGCTGTCGCCCACCGGCGGAATCGAGGACGCGAGCGCATTTCCGCTGCGCGACTACAAGGCCGATGTCGGTATCGGCCTCGACGCGGAAGTGCTCGGCGTGTTCGTTGCGAAGTCGGTGACCGACTGGAAGCATCCAGTCAACGTGGTCGTCCGACTTCGGCATCGCTTCTGACGTGCGGCTCGCGTGGTTGGCGTGTCTGGCGCTGTGCATTGCGGCGCCGATTGCGGCGCAGCGTGATGCGCGATTGGAGATCGCGCTGCCCAAGACAGCCGCCGAGGGCGCGGTGCCGGCGGTGAGCGCGTCGCGGGTGCTCGACGATCGGAGCCTCACGGATCTCCTGCACAGCGGCTTCCCCGCACGTCTGCACTACCGGCTCGAGCTGTGGTCGTCGGGCGGGTTGTTCGACAATCTGCAGCGGCACACGGAGTGGGATGTGATCGTTCGATACAATCCGCTCGAGCGACGGTACAACGCGACGCGCATCGAAGGCGACCGCGTGACATCGCTCGGCTCGTCGGCCGCGATGAACGGCGTGGACTCCGCGTTAGCCAGGCCGTTCGTCCCGAGGATCGCGCCGCCGGCGGGGCACGCACGGTATTACTGGACGGCGGCGCTGGATGTCGAGATGCTGTCGGTGAACGACCTCGATGAAGTAGAACGGTGGCTGCGCGGGGAGCTGACGCCGGCGGTGCACGGCGAGAAGAACCCGGGCACGGCGTTAGGCAGGGGCGTGACGACGCTGATTACGCGAGTGCTGGGCGGAAAGCAGCGGCACTACGAAGCGCGGACGAGGGAATACCGGCCCTGAGGGACATCTTCAGCGAAGCGTGACGACCCCTCTTCGAGCACGTGGAGACAGCAATGACTTCGACGATCTTGCGGACGTTGCGGGAGCCCGGACACGCCATCCGCGTTGCGGCGGTGCTTGTGCGCGGCTGGTGCTACAAGGTGTGGTATGGACTGCGCGGCGCTCGCTTCAGCGCCGGTCGCAATTTTCGCGTGTCGGGACGATTGCGTGTGCATGGACCCGGCCGCGTCGTCTTTGGCGACAACGTGCACATCGACGGGCTCGTGACGCCGTGGACCTACAGCCCCGACGCCGTGATCTCGATCGGCAGCAATTCCTACGTCAACGGCACGCGCTTCGGTTGCCGCCGCGAGATCACCGTTGGGCCGCGGGCGATCCTCGGCCATTCGCGGATGATGGACACCGATTTTCACAGCACGCACATCGATCGGCACCGCGACGATGCGCCGATCCGGGTCGCGCCCGTGCGGTTAGGCGAGAACGTCTGGGTGGCCGGGTACGCCGCCATTCTCCCAGGAACGACGATCGGCGACAACTCGGTCGTCGGATTCGGTGCCGTGTGCTCGGGCCAATTACCGGCAAATTCCATCATTGCCGGCAACCCTGCTCGCGCCCTCAAACCGGTGCCGGGCAGCCCGCTCGACAGCGCATAGGCCGCCTCTTCACAGTCGAGCCACGAGCTGTCGCCTCGAAAACAACTGCAACAGCCTCAAAGGATAACGAACGTGAACCTGGGGATAACGAAAGTGATCGTTCTGCGGCGGAAGGAAGCACGGTTGCCCGTGAGTTGGATGTCGTTGTTCTTTTGACAAACAACACATCTTTTAACCGTTAGGCAACGCACTTCGGCTCCGCCGCAGAACGATCACTTTCGTTATCCCCAGTTTCACTTTCGTCATCCTTTGAAGCTGTTGCAGTTGTTTTTCGACGAGACCCGCCAATACGGTGCATCAGGCGACGCCGCCGCGCGTCCACGTTAGGCCATGAGCGTCCGCGACCGGCGGATGACGTGGCCCGACTCGAGCAGCTCC
>DATMZX010000328.1:0-16319 GCA_035573235.1 Gemmatimonadales bacterium | reverse complement strand
ATTGGCAATGGACGAGAGCCGGAACGCCGCGGCGCCTCTATTGGACCAAGGGGAACTCGCGAATCTCCACGCCACGACGGCTCAGCTCCGCGACGTACGCATCAAACGGCACGGCTTCGTCCGGTGTGTACACGCCGCTCTTGCCGATTCGGCCGTCGACCTGCATCAAGCCGGTAATGGCGAGTGAGTAACCGGTGGTGCGCATCATCGCGCTGATGCCAGTCGCCTCGTCGTAACGGTCGAGTAGCTGCCACGCAACGCGCCGCCCGTTCTTGCCGGTCACTTCCACACGCAGCGCGACGAGGTCGCGGCCGTTGGGCTTGGAGAGCTGCGGCGAGACCGCGGCGATGAACGCGTCACGCGGCACGATGTGCTGGCCGCGCACATTCACGGGATCAAGCGACAAGAGTCCCATCTCCCGAATCGGACGCATGATCGCGGCATGCCCGGGATAGCGCAGCGTCTTGTACTCCATCGTGCGGATCTTGCCCTCGTACGCCCACGGCATCGTCGAGATGCCGCCGCCGGTATGGAATGCTTCCAGCGTTCCCACAGGGCTTGGGAATTGCACATCCTCGAGCTCGGAGAGTGCGTCCACACGCTCGGGGCGGCCCTCGCGCAGGATCCACGACGGCGTCGTGTAGTAGTCGAGCGCGCCCTCGAGTGAATAGACGATTTGATAGTTGAGCGGCGGCTCGGGCTGCTGCGGCAGGCCTCCGACGAAGATCTTGACGCTCTCGGCGTCCCCAACGCGGCGAATGCCTTCGGCCGCGATGATGTTGACCATTCCGGGCGCGAGGCCGCAGTCGGGGATGACCGAGACTTTCTTTCTTTGCGCCGCTCTGTGCAGCGTCTTCTGCTTCTGGACGATTTCGGTATTGCCGCCCAGGTCGGCGTAATGCAGGCCGCTCGCCACGGCCGCCTTCGTCACGGGGAAATTGAAGTAGTACGGCAGCGCATTCATCACGGCATCGTGGCCGCGCATCAGGCGCCGCAAGGACGAAGCCTTTTTCGCGTCGAGCCGCGCCGTGACGAACCGCTTGGTCTTCTTCTTCTTTAAGAACGCCGGCAAGCGCTCGGGATGGAGATCGGCCAGTGTGACGCGTTCCACCTCCGGACGCTGCAACAGATCATAGGTACAGGCGGAACCCTGCAGCCCCGCGCCCAGAACGAGCATGCGCATTGCGACGACGCCTCCAGATGATTTCTAAGGGGGATGAAGCGGCGGGAAAGCTAGTAGATTCGCCACTGTGACGCATCCCACCCCTCCGACTTCACCGGCATGGAGCGGCGCGGCCGATCTGACGCGACAGCGCCTGATTCGCTCGGCGCTCGAGTTGTTCACGACGCGCGGCTATCACGACACGACGACGGCGCAAATCGCCAAGAAGGCGGGGATCGCCGAGGGAACGATCTACCGGCACTTCGCGAGCAAGCAGCACCTGGTGAACGAGCTGTATCGCGCGGGACAGCGCTGGGCGATGAAGATCGTGCACGAAACCGTGGCCAATCCCGACGCCGGCACCGTGCGGCAGCAGCTCACCGCCGTGGCGCTCGGCCTGGTGGACGGCGCGGCCCACGAGACGGCGATCGTGAAGATCGGATTGCTGGACTCGTTAGGCGCCGTGCTCGACGACGAGAGCCGCAAGACCGAGCGCGAGTTTCGCGCGGCGCTCGAGCGCATCGTCGCCGAGGGCAAAGCTCAGGGCACGGTGCGGACGGGGGCGGTGGAAGTCTGGGCGGGCGTGTGGCTCGCGGCGCTCAGTCACGCCCTGCGGAAAATCGTTGCTGCCGAATGGAAGCCCAATGATGCCAGCGTACGCCTTGTCATCGATGCAGCCTGGCGAGCAATTTGTGCTTAGTGCCCTACCGTCCTACCGTCCTACCGTCCGACCGTCGTAGTTCAAACAGCGCGATCTCCGGCGGGGCGAAGATGCGCAGCGGAATCCCGACCACGCCGATCCCCCGACTCACGTAAAGCTGGCTCGCGTCTCTCTGGAAATGCCCCATGACGTATTTCGTGATGAGGCGTCCCGGGGACCAGCCGATCACCGGAATGTAGAACTGTCCACCGTGGATGTGACCGGCGAGCGTCAGCGGGATGCCGCGCGGAATCGCGCCGTCGAACGCACCGGGACGGTGCGCCATGAGGATTCGGAATGCTTCAGCGCCCGGCGGGGTGCGGCGCAGCGCCGCGTCGAGATCGTCGTCCTGCGGATCATCGGCGCGCCAGTTGCGCGGATCGTCGATCCCGACGAGCGCGAGCGCGGCGCCGCCCCGCTCGATGATGTGCGACTCATTCCGAATGAACACCTGCCCGGCATCGCGCACGCCTTTGATCACGGCGTCCTGTCCCGTGTAGCGATCGTGATTCCCCAACACCGTCACGACGCCGAGCGGCGCGCGCAGGTCGCGGAAGGCGCGCACGTATTGCGGGATGTACGCCTGCGAGATGTCGATCATGTCGCCGGTCTGTAGAATCAGATCGGCGCCCAGCGCGTTGGTCTGCCGCACGAGCTCTTTCATCTTCTCTTCGCCCATGAGGACGCCGGCATGCACGTCGGACAGATGCGCGATGCGCAGGCCGTTCAGCCCGAGCGGCAGGTCGGGGAAGTACAGCGTGCGGCGTGTGAGCACCGGCAGCCGCTCGGCCGACCAGATGCCGTAGGCGGACAATCCGACGCCGGCGGCGGCGTAGGCGTACGTGGCGCGGGCGAGGAATTGGCGACGGGAGATGGCGGTTGAGCGGTTAGGCGGTTCGGCGGTTGGAGCACGACGCAACTTTCTAACCGCCAAACCGCCCACCCGCCCAACCGCCTTCCCCAGCAGATACACGCACACCAAGCCACAGAAAACCCAACCGAGAAACTGCCACGCGATGAACGCCGCGATGTACGGGATGCGGCTGATCCCCCAGAGGCTGCCGGAGAACATCCGCACGGCCACGATCACCCAGGGGATGTTGAAGACGGTAAAGACGACCGCGAGCCAGCGCCGCGCGGACAGCGGTAGGCGCTCGCGCAAGTAGAGGAACACCAACAGTTGGGGCGATGCGAACAGCAACAGATAAATTAGGGCCATGCCATTTCCCCGTACGCCGTGGCTCGTGCTGTGGTTCCCCGCGCTACTCGCCGCGCAACGACCGGCCGGCACGACGCCGGCGACGGCCGCTGCCGCCGCGCTGGCGGCCGAGCGACAGGAGGTGGCCGCCGGACTCTGGGCCGAAGCACGCTACAACTATGCCTACTGGGATGCCGTGCGCGCGAACTGGGATTCGGCATTCGCGGCGACGACCAGCTACATCGCCGGTCGACCCGCGCCCACGGATGTCCAGTTCGAGCGCCGGCTGCGCCGCTGGGGCGCGCTGCTCAACGACGGACAGTTCGAGCTGTTCCCGCCCGGCCCGATTGCCGGCAAAGTCGCGCGTCCCCCGCTCGCGCTGAAGAGCATCGAGCGCCGCGCGTTCATCATGGACTACGCGTCCAACGACGAGATGCGCGTGGCCCGGCCCGAGCGGCTGGCGGAGATCCTCGCGGTTCAGGGAATTCCCGCCGCCGACTGGATCCGCGATTCGGTGCTGCCGGAGATTCCTGCCGGCACCGAGCTGAACCGGTGGGAGCGCGCGGTGGTCCGGATGCTCGAAGGCGAGCGCGGCACGGCGCTCCATCTCTTGCTGCGGCTCCCCGGGGGCGCCGAGCGCGGCGCGAGCGTCACCCGCAGCGTCCCGAACAATGCGCGCTGGCCGCTCGAGACTCCCGCGCTCGAAGTCGACACCCTGCCCGACGGCGCGATCTGGGTGCGCATCAACTCGTTCGCGGATGATGAGGTGCCGGAGAAGTTCGCGCGCGCGCTCGGAGAAGCCGCGCGCGAGGGACCACGCCACCGCGGCCTCATCGTCGATCTGCGCGAAACGACCTGGACGCCCGGAGGACGCGAGCACGGCTACGCGATCCTCGGCCGGCTGATCGACAAGCCGATTCTCACGTCGCGCTGGCGCACGCCGCAATACCGGCCCGCCTACCGCGGCGCCGATTCACCCGACTCGGCCGGGGCGTGGCTGCAGGCGCCGTCGGACACGATCTGGCCGTCGACGCGGCGCGAAGGAACCGCGTACTCAGGGCCCGTCGCGGTGCTCGTGTCGGCGCGGACCGCGGGTCCGGCGGAGGATTTTCTGGTCGCGTTTCGGGCTGGGCACCGCGGTCCGTTGATCGGCGAGGCTTCAGCGGGCAGCACCGGCCAGACGACGACCGTGCCGCTTCCCGCGAGCTGGCAGCTGCGTGTGACGGTGACGCGCGACGCGTTCCCCGACGGCCGGGAATTCATGCGCACCGGCATCGAGCCCGATATTCGGGTCGACGTGCATGTCGACGACGTGCTCGCCGGCCGCGACGCCGTGCTCGAGCGCGCGCGCGCCTATTTGACGGAGCTGGCGCGCCGCTAGCTCTTCAGGTTCGCGCGGAAGAAGCGGAGGATGTTCCCCCACGCGCTGTCGGCCACCTCGGGCTTCTCGCGGCTGCGCAGGAATCCATGCCCGACTCCCGGATAGACCGTGTACGGATAAGGCTGCTTCGCCGCTTTCATGGCGGCGGCCGCATCGTTCAATCCAGCGTTGATGCGCGCGTCGTTCTCTCCGTACACGCCGAGACCTTTCGCGCGAATCTTCGCCATCGCGGCGGCCTCGGGCGCGGGTCCGTAGCACACCACGAAAGCCTTGAGCTTGGGTGCGTTGGTGGCGTAGCGGAAACTCTGCCCGCCGCCCCAGCAGAATCCGATGATCCCGATCTCGCCGTTGCGGACGGCCTTGAGCTTGTTCAAATAGTTTCGCGTCGCGTCGAGATCCATTGTGACGGTGTCGGGATTCAGCGTGGCGATCAGCTTGCGCGCTGAATCTTGCGTCGCCGGCGTGCCGCCGCGGCGCGAGAGCAGATCGGGCGCGATCGCGACGAAACCGTCCTTGGCCAGCTGCTCGGTCGTCTGCCGGATGAAATCCGACATGCCGAAGATTTCGTGGATGACGATGACCGCGGGCGTCGGCTTGGGACTTTCGGGATAGGCGAGATAGGCGGTGATAGTGTCTTTGCCGCTGGTGTACTTCACGTATTCGGAGTGGATGTCGACGGTAGGGACGGTAGGACGGTAAGACGGTAGGACGGTAAACGCTCCGAGCCCCGCCAACAGTCCCAGCACCAACCGCTTCGTCAACCTACCGTCAGTCCGTCCTACCGTCCTACCGTCCATATGTCACCCTCCAAATCTTCCCACCCGTATCATCGCTCACCAGCAGCGAGCCATCAGGAAGCACCAGCAATCCAACCGGCCGTCCCCAGCGCGACCCGTCGCCGCGCTGCCAGCCGGTGATGAAATCGTCCACGCCCGTCGCGCGACGCCCGCCGCTGTCCACCTGCACACGGACGACCTTCGCGCCGGTGGGTATCGAGCGGTTCCAGGAGCCGTGCAGCGTCATGAACGCATCGCCGCGGTAGTCCGCTGGGAACTGCGTGCCCGTGTAGAACGCGAGCCCGAGCGGTGCCGAGTGCGCCTGCACGGTGATGGCCGGCGGCTCGACCTGCGAGCAGTCGGCGCTGCCGTACTCGGGATTGGGTTTGCCCGGCAGATAGCATTGCGGCCAGCCATAGTAGCGGCCGTCCTTGATGATGTTCACGTGCTCGGGCGGAAGATCGTCGCCGAGGTTGTCGCGGTCGTTGTTGTTGCCCCAGAGCTCGCCCGTCGTCGGATTGAACGCCATGCCGACGGTATTGCGCAGCCCCCTGGCGAAGACGCGGCCGCCCGAGCCGTCGCGATTGTACACGGAGACGCTCGCGCGGAGTGAATCGCGCTCATCGCACAGGTTGCACGACGAGCCGACGCTCAGATACAGCTTGCCGTCGGGACCGAACAGGATCGTGCGCGTCGAGTGCCCGCCCGCCGGGATGTCGGAGATGATCCGGACCGGCTGCGTCTTCCCCGGGTCGAAGCGCACGACCTGCCGCACCTCGGCGACGTACATCGTGTCGCCCCGGAACGCGATCCCGAACGGGCCACCCAAGCCGCTCGCGACGGTCACGACCGTATCGGCGACGCCGTCGTTGTTGCGATCGGTGATCTTGACGACCAGACCCGATGCCGGCTGCGATGCATAGATCGCGTTATCCGGCCCGAGCACCATGTAGCGCACGCCCTGCACATTCTGCGCGAACACGGAGATCTTGAATCCATTCGGGACTCGAAGCTGATCGTCGGGTCCCTGGCTCTGGCTCGCCGCGGGTTGGGGACTGCGGCAGGCGATGAACGCCAACACGACGCTAAGTGCGACTCGCATAGACTCCCTCGAGGGCTGCTTTGCCTTCCGGCATTTTGTCGCGGCTCGCCAACGCGGCGGCCGCCGCCTGTTCTACCTGCTCCGTGACATCGTGCTCCAGATCACCCAGCACTTTCGCCGAGATCCCATCTTCCTTCAAGTACTCCTCATACAGACCGATGGGATCGCGCTGGCCCCACTTGGTAAACAGCTCGGGTGAAAACGTTTCGCGGGCCTCCCGCTCGTCATGCGTGGCGTGGCCGCCCATCCGGAACGTTTCAGCAATAAGCAGCGCCGGCCCGTTTCCCTTGCGACACCGCTCGGCGGCGATTCGTGTAGCCGCATAGGCGTCGAGCACGTTGTTGCCGTCGAACCGGGCACCCCACACGCCGTAGCTCGATGCCCAGTCCTTGAAGTCGGCCGGCAGATGATGCTGCTCGAGCCGCGTGCCGAGCGCGACCTGATTGTTCTCGACGATGAAAATGGCCGGCACGCGCTGCACCGCGGCGAAGTTCGTGCCTTCGTGCGCGGCGGCGGTCTTCGTCGAGCCGTCTCCCACCCAGGTCAGCGCGACGCGCGGCTCGCGTTTGATCTTGAACGTCAGCGCGATGCCGGCGATGACCGGCACCATGTCGCCCACATGCGAGATCGGCTGCAAGACACCGTACTGCATCGATCCCACATGCAGGTCCCGCCCGCGACTGGGCGAATCGGCCGTCGCGAGATAGGCGCGCAGCATGTCGGCGATGGGCATGCCCATTTCACAGCACGCCGCCGCGTTGCGAATCATGGGGGCCACGATGTCCATGCCGCGCTCGAGCGCGTGCACGGGCCCGACCGTCGTCGCTTCCTCGCCGGTGCCGAGCCACGCCTTCGAGATGACGCCGGTCCGCACCCAGCGCTTCAGCTCGATGTCGTGCAGGCGTGCGCGCAGCAGGCCCTGGTACAGCAGGAGCTTGGAGTCAGGAGTCAGGGAGGCCACGATGCCGGACCGTTCCGGATTCGTCTCGACCGTCGACCGAAACGCCTTCACCAGCTTGGGGTCAGGCTTCCAGTCGACGTATTCGGGAGGATCGAAGGCGGGAAACCGCTTCACGGCACGCCGGCGGCGCTCCGGCCCTGGACTTGTCCATCGCGCTTGAACACGCGCCCATCCTTCATGACGAACTGCACGTTCTGAAGCACCTGGATGCTGTCGAGGGGATTGCCGGTCACCGCGACGATGTCCGCGCGCCTGCCTGCGGCGATGGTGCCGACGTCGCGCTCGAGGCCGAGCAAGCTCGCGCCGCTCGACGTGCCGGCGACGATCGCCTGCATCGGCGTCATGCCGTAGCGCACCATGAGCGCGAACTCGCGCGCGTTGGTTCCGTGGCGCATCACGCCGGCGTCCGTCCCCAGCGCGATCTTCACGCCGCCATCGACGGCCATCTTGAACGAGTTGTGCATGCGGGGCGCGATGGCGAGCGCCTTCGCGGCGATGGGCGGCGGCAGCCGGCCGGCGGTCGCGAGCGATTCCACCGTGAAGCCGGCCAGCAACGTCGGCACGAGCCAGGTGCCCTTCTGCTTCATCAGCGTGACGGCTTCGGCGTCGAGAATCGAGCCATGCTCGATCGACGTGACGCCGGCGCGGACCGCGGCTTTGATCCCCGCCGTGCCGTGCGCGTGCGCCGCCACCCGCCGGTCGAGCTGCGTGGCGGTCTCCACGATCGCGCGCATTTCTTCTTCGGTGTATTGCTGCACGCCGACCGAGTCGGTCAGCGACAGCACACCGCCGGTCGCGCAGATCTTGATGACGTCGGCGCCGTACTTCACCGCATAGCGCACGGCGTTGCGCACTTCCTCGACGCCGTCCGCCACGCCCGACTCCATGCCGTCTTCGTGACCGAGCGCATACGGCTGGAGACCGTTCGTGCCGTCGCAATGCCCGCCGCGAATGCCGAACGAGACGCCGGCGCCGACGATGCGCGGGCCGGGAATCCAGCCGGCGTTGATCGCGTTGCGCAGCGCGAGGTCGCCGAAGTTGCCCGTGCCGACGACCCGCACCGTCGTGAAGCCCGCCTCGAGCGTCTGCTGCGCGTGCGCCGCGCCCAGCAACGCCAGCTGGCTGGGCAGCTCGGTGAGCCCCTGATGCAGCCAGTCGCCGTCGCCCAGCGTGTGCCCGACGAGGTGCACGTGGGCGTCGATGAACCCCGGCAACACCGTCGCGCCCGAGAGATCGATCACCGTGGCGCCGCTCGGGACCTGCACGTTGGCACCGACCGCGGTGATGCGGTCGCCCTGAATCACGATGACGGCGTTTCGGATCGGGGCGGCACCCGTCCCATCGATCAGCGTCCCGGCCCGAATAACAGTTGTCGCCTGGGGTTGCTGCAAGACCAACAACGCCAACAACGCGATCACGAGAATTTTTCCTTGAGCTTGCCGAAGAAGCCGCCTCCACCGGTGGCGGACGCCTTGGACGCGTTCCCTGCGAGCGCGTCTCCAAATTCGATCGCGGTCGTGAAGCGATCGTCCGGATTGGTCTGCAGCGCCTTGCTGAGCGCTTTCTCGACCACTTCCGGGACGTCGGGCCGCAGCGTCCGCACCGGCTGCGGCTGGCTCCGCAGCCGCGCGATCATCATCTCCTGCGCGTTGCGTCCCTGGAACGGCAGCTTGCCCGTGAGCATCTCGAACGCCACGATGCCGAGCGCGTAGATGTCGCTGCGCGCATCGAGCGGCTTGCCGCGGATCTGCTCGGGACTCATGAACTCGGGCGTGCCGAGGATGATGCCCGTGGCGGTCAGCTTGGCGATCGCGGGATCCGCGCGGCGCTCTTTCGCGAGGCCGAAGTCCATGATGACCGCGCGCTCGGTCCCGTCGGTGTCGTCGGGCACGAGCATCACGTTTTCGGGCTTCAGGTCGCGATGAATGATCTGCAGCTCGTGCGCGTGATGGAGTCCCGCGCACATCTGCTTGAGCAGCGTGACGCTGAGGGCGATGTCCATCGGCCCGCCGCGCACTTCACGATCCGACAGCAGCTCGCCCTTGAGGAACGGCATCACCAGGTAGATCAGGCTGTCTTCCGATTCTCCCAGACGCAGAATCCGGCACACGTTGGGATGATCGAGCCGCATCGCCAGGCCGGCTTCGCGCCGCAGCCGCTCGACCGAGCTCTTGTCGGTCGCGAGCCGCGGGGAAAGCACCTTGATCGCGACCGTCTCGCCCGAGGAGATCTCCTTGGCGAGATAGACGTACGACATGCCGCCCTCGCCCAGCTTCTTCAGGACCTGATAGCGCGCATCGAGGATCTGATTGGACAGCGTCGAGGCGCGGTCGAGACCGGCGGCTTTGTTGGGAGGGAGCGGCGTGCGCACGCCCGTGCCGCTGCCCGACGGAGGCGTGACCGGGGCTTTCTTGGCCTGGATTTCCACGAGCATGCTGCCGTCTTTCGGGCAGAACCGGGCCCCTGTGTCCGTGTACACGGACCCGCATTTGGGGCAGCGGCGCTCGCTCATTGCCGAACCAAGTTGCGGCCTTCGTTCTTGGCGCGATAGAGGGCCTGGTCGGCCAGCGACACGAAACTGTCCGCGCTGTGGATGCGGTCGTCGGGGAACGAGGCCAGCCCGATGCTGACGGTCAGGTGGAGGGGGTCCTCGCCCGGATCGGCAAAGTCGCGCGCCATGAACCGGCGCCGGAGCCGCTCGGCAAAGATCTGCGCGCCGTGCGGCGCCGTCTCGGGCATCACGACGACGAACTCTTCACCGCCGTAGCGGGCCACGACGTCGACCGACCGCGCTTCGCGCCGCAGCAGCTCGCCCACCTGGCGCAGCACCGAGTCGCCGGCGATGTGCCCGCGGTTGTCATTGATCGACTTGAACCGATCGATATCGGCGAGCAGGATCGTGAGCGCCAGGTTGTAGCGCCGCGCGCGGTCGAGCTCGGCGGCCAGCGCCTCGGCGAGCGCGCGGCGATTCATGCATCCGGTGAGGGCGTCGGTCAGCGCCAGCTTCTCGAGCCGCTGCTTGTCGGAGACGGCGGTCTCGAAGTCGTAGGCCTTCTCGATGGCCGACACGGCGGTCTTGATCACGGTCTCGGCGAACGAGGCGTCGGCGCGCGTGAGCGGCGGATCGTCCCCGGTGGTCCGCAGGAAGAACACGCCGATCTGCTGGTCCTTCATCCAGAACGGCAGGGCGACCGCGGAGCGCGTGGGGACTTGGATGTTCTCGCGCTCCCAGCGGGTCCGCTCCTCCTGATACAGCGGATCGGTGGCCACGTCTTCCACCAGCACCAACCGGCCCGTCGACACGGCCTTGCGAATCTCGGGGTATTTCGCGAGGTCGATCTGGAGATTGCGGAGCATCGGATTCTCGTAGGCCGCGACGACCACGCCCTGCTGATCGCCGGGCTTGGCGAGCACCATCGAGCATTTCGAGATGTTGAGCGCGCGCGCGACTCGCCGCGCCAGGATGTGGTACATCTCGTCGGGCTTGAGCGAATCGGTGACTTCGTGGAGGATGTCCACCATCGCGAGACGGCTGCGCGCTTCTTCGCGCACCTGCGCGAGCGCGCGTCCCACCCGGATGTGGGCCTCGACACGCGCGAGCAGCTCGCGCACGCGGAACGGTTTGGCGATGAAGTCGGCCGCGCCGAGTCCCAGCGCCTTGACCGTCGCCTCCTCGGGCGGCATCGACGAGACCATGAGCACCGGCAGATCCTTGTAGCGCTCATCCTGCTTGAGCCGCTCGAGCAGCTGCAGCCCGTCCACCTTCGGCATCATGATATAGAGCAGCAGCACCGTCGGCTTGATCTCTTAGAGCTTGCTGAACAACGCTTCGCCGCCCGGACACACATGAACCTCGTAGCCGTGCTCCTTGAGGATGTACGTGAGCGTCCGGACCAACGCCTCGTCGTCGTCGGCCACCAGAATCCGGGCGGGGGGATTCGGGGGCATCAGTCCGTTGCCTCGAGCAGCGAGGGATCGACGTTGCCGCCGCTGACCACGAGCACCGTCGTGCGGCTGCGGGGGACGAGGCCGCCCTGCAGCGCGGCGACGGTTGCCGCACCGGACGGCTCGACGGCGAGGCGGCAGGTGCGCCACAGAAACTGCACCGCGGCCCGGATGCTGTCATCCTCGACGAGCGCGACGCCGCGGATCCGGTCGCGCTGCCTGGTGAGCTCGGCGAACGGCACGTTGCCGACGTTGAGCGTGATGAGGCCGTCCGCGATGCTCCCGGTGCGATCGAGCCGCACGACTTCTCCCGCGGCGAGCGAGCGATGCAGCTTGGGGGCGCCGATCGGCTCCACGCCCCAGACCACCGCGGTGCTGTTGACCGCGCCGAGTCCCGCGACGATCCCCGAGATCAACCCGCCGCCACCGACCGGCACGACGACGGTTTCAACCTCGGGCAGCTGCTCGACGATCTCGAGCGCGACGGTCGCCTGCCCGGCGACGATATCGGGATGATCGAACGGCGGCACGATGGCCAATCCCTCACGCTGCGCGATCTCCTCCGCCTTGATCCGGCGATCTTCGGAAGTGCGGCCCGCCATCACGACTTCTCCGCCCCACTTCTTCACGCCCGCGACCTTCACCGCGGGCGCGGTCTCGGGCATCGTCACGACCGCGCGCACGCCGAACTGCTGGGCGGCGTAGGCCACGGCCTGGCCATGGTTACCGGAGGAGTACGTGATCACGCCATGCTGTCGTACGTCGTACGACATACGACGTAGCGCGTTATAGGCGCCGCGGATCTTGAAGGCGCCGATCGGCTGCTCGTTCTCGAGCTTCAGGTGCACGCCCAGCGCGTCCACGTAGCGGAGCGAGGTGCGGCGCGCCACGCCCTTCAGGCCGGCTGCCGCCTCCTGGATATCCCGGGCGGTGACCACGTTACTTCTTGGGCGTGGGGGCTGGGGACTTGGGCTTGGGCTTGGCCTTGGACTTCGGCGTGGGAGCCGACGTCTCGTCGTCCCCGTCCTCCTCCACCTCTTCTTCGTCCTCCTTCACGACGCGCGCCACATCCACCACCAGGTCGCCCGGCGTCAAGTTCATGACCTTCACGCCCTGCGTGTTCCGGCCCGAGATGCGAATGCCCTCGACCGGCACGCGAATCATGATGCCCTTCTTCGTGATCATCATCAGCTCGTCATCGGGCAGGACTTCCTTGAGCGCGATCACCTCACCCGTCTTGTCATTGCGCTTCAGCGTGATGATGCCGCGGCCGCCGCGGTGCTGAACGCGGTATTCCTCGAGCTCGGAGCGCTTGCCCATGCCCTTTTCGGTGACCGTCAGCAGGGTCGTCGATGCGCGGCGCACGATGACCATGCTGATCACGTGGTCCTTCTTCTCGAGCTCGATCCCCTTCACGCCGGTCGCCGTGCGGCCCATGTCGCGCACGTCTTTCTCGTGGAAGCGGATGCTCATGCCTCCCGCCGTGGCGAGCACGACGTCGTTCTTGCCGTCGGTGACCTGGACGTCGATCAGCTCGTCACCCTTTTCGATGTTGATCGCGCGAATGCCCACCGAGCGCGGATTGCCGAACTCGGACAGCACGGTCTTCTTCACGACCCCGTCCTTGGTCATGAAGAACAGGAACTGATCCTGGGAGAACTCGCGCACCGGCACGAGCGCGGCGAGGCGCTCGTCGGGCTTCATCGCGACGCAGGAGATGATCGGCTTGCCGCGCGCGGCGCGCGCCGCCTGCGGGATTTCGTGGACCTTGAGCCAGTAGCACTGCCCCTGCTGCGTGAAGAACATGACGTAGTCGTGCGTCGACGCGATGAACAGGTGCTCGACCCAGTCGTCTTCCTTCTGGTGCGCGGCAATGACCCCTTTGCCGCCGCGACGCTGCCGGCGGTAGGCCGAGACGGGCAGTCGTTTGATGTAGCCGGCATGCGAGACCGTGATCACCATGTCTTCTTCGGCGATCAGGTCTTCGATCGAGAACTCGCCCTGATCGGCGACGATTTCGGTGCGCCGCTCGTCTCCGAATCCCTGCGCCAGCTCGGTCAGCTCTTCCTTCAGGATCTTCATGCGCCGCGGCTTGGACGCGAGGATCTCCTTGCACTCCTTGATGAACTTGCGGACGTCCTTCAGCTCCTCCTCGAGCTTCGTGATCTCGAGAGCGGTGAGCCGCGCCAGGCGCATGTTGAGGATTTCGGCCGACTGCTTCTCCGACAGCTTGAAGCGCTTGCGCAACGCGGCATCGGCACTCGCCGTATCCTTCGATTTCTTGATGATCCTGATGACTTCGTCGATGTTGTCGACCGCGATCTTCAAGCCTTCGAGGATGTGCTCGCGGTCCTGCGCGCGCTGCAGCTCGAACTGGGTGCGCAGGGTGATGACGGTGTGGCGATGCTCGATGAAATGCTGCAGCAGCTCGAGCAGCGTCAGCTCCCGCGGCGTGCCATCCACCAGCGCGAGCATGATCGCGCCGAAGGTCTGCTGCATCTGCGTGTGCTTGTAGAGCTGGTTCAGCACGACCATCGGGATGGCGTCGCGCTTCAGCTCGATGACGAGCCGGATCCCTTCCTTGTCCGATTCATTACGGACGTCGCTGATCCCTTCGAGCTTCTTGGCGAGCACGAGATCGCGGATCTGCTCGTGCACCCGCTCCGGGCTCACTTGATAGGGAAACTCCGTCACGACGATCTGCTGCTTGCCGCTCGACTCCTTTTCCTCGGCAATCGCGCGCGCGCGAATGACGATGCGGCCGCGGCCTTTTTCGTAGCACTCCTTGATCCCGTCCCGCCCGTAGATGATCGCGCCCGTCGGGAAGTCCGGACCTTTCACGAATTTCCGGATATCCTTGATCGTGGCGGTGGGGTGATCCACGAGATGCACGATCGCCTGCACGACTTCGCTGAGATTGTGCGGCGGGATGTTCGTCGTCATGCCGACCGCGATGCCGGCGGAGCCATTGACCAGCAGGTTGGGGAGGCGGCCCGGCAGGACGGTGGGCTCCCGCAGCCGGTCGTCGAAGTTGGGGACGAACGCGACCGTGTTCTTGTCGATGTCCTCCAGCATCGTCATCGCGACGCGCGTGAGCCGGGCTTCGGTGTAGCGGTAGGCGGCCGCCGAGTCGCCGTCGACCGAGCCGAAGTTCCCCTGGCCGTCGATCAGCGGATAGCGCAGCGAGAAGTCCTGCACCATCCGGACGAGCGAGTCGTATACCGCGATGTCGCCGTGCGGGTGGTACTTGCCGAGCACATCGCCGACGACCGTCGCTGCTTTCTTGTAGGGCCGGCCCGGCACCAGGCCGAGCTCGTGCATCGCGTAGAGGATCCGGCGGTGGACGGGCTTCAGGCCGTCGCGCACATCGGGCAGCGCGCGCTGCACGATGACGCTCATCGAATAGTCGAGGAACGACTCCTTCAGCTCGTCTTCGATGAGGCGCGGGACAATGCGTTCGCGGACGTTAGGACCGGTCATTTATCAGGGGCTAGGGAATAGGGATTCGGGAACAGGGAAAATAGGCTAAGTTGCTAGAAATTAAATACTTAGACTAGGAAAAGCAACGGAAACCGAACGCCGAAAACTGCTCCCCATGCTCGGGCGCGCGTTGAGTTTACGCTGCCCGAATTGCGGGACCCGTTGGCTGTTGGTGCACTGGCTCAAGCCGCGGCCCGCCTGTGCCAACTGCGGCCAACCGCTCGAGCGCGCCGAAGCAGGCGAGGGGCATTACCTCGGCGCGATGGTTTTGAATTTCGCGGTCATGGAGTCGCTGCTGGTATTGCTGGTCCTGACCGTGATCCTGCTGACGTGGCCGGCGCCACCGTGGGACCTGATTGTGTACGGGGGAATCGCGCTGGCCATCGTCGCCCCGCTCGCGTTCTTCCCGCTTGCGAAACTGCTCTGGCTGGCCATCGATCTCTACATTCAGCCCGAGCTCTAGATCTCGATGACGATCTTCCCCAGCTGCTCCCCTTTCTCCAGACGCTCGTAAGCCTCGCGCGCGCGGGCGAGCGGGAAGACGCGATCGACGACGGGCCGCAGCTCGCCTTCGCCGAGTCGCCGTACGATCTCCGCGTACTCCGCCGCGTTGCCCATGGTGGAGCCCAGGATGCTCCAATGATGCCAGAAGAGGCGGCGCAGATCGAGACCGACCTGAGGACCGCTCGTGGCACCGCAGGTCACGAGCCGGCCACCGCGTCGCAGTGAGCGCAGCGAATCGTCCCACGTCGCCGCGCCGACGTTTTCGATCACGACGTCCACGCCGCGCTTGTTGGTCAGCGCGCGGATTTCCTGGGCCACCTTCTGGGTCTTGTGATTGTAGGTGACGTCGGCGCCGAGCTGTTTGGCGGCCGCGAGCTTCGCTTCGTTCGACGAGGTCACAATCACGCGCGCGCCGAACAGCTTGGCGATCCGCATGGCCGCCAGCGACACTCCGCCTCCGATGCCCCAGACAAGGACTGTTTCTCCGGCCCGCACCTGCGCGCGCGTGACCACCATGCGCCAGGCCGTCAACGTGACCAGCGAGAAGGCCGCGGCTTCGCCCCACGTCAGCGGCGGCGAGAGATTGGGCCCTCGCGCCACATTGTGCGCGGGCAACGTGACGAATTCCGCGAGCGTCCCGGGCAGATGCTCGCCGAGCAGCCGGTAGCTGACGCAGAGCGAGTGCTCACCGGCGCGACAGAATTCGCAGCTGTAATCGGAGATGCCGGGATTCAGCATGACGCGATCGCCGGGCGCGACTGACGTCACGCCGGGCCCGACCGTTTCCACGGTGCCGGCGCCGTCCGCTCCGACGATCCAGGGAAATCGATCGGCGGTGCCCGGCAATCCGGCCGCGACGAACAGATCGAGATGATTGAGCGCCGCCGCGCGCAGCGCGACGCGCACCTCGCCCGGCCCTGGGGCGGGTGCGTCGGGAACATCCTTGATCTTGAGGTGGTCGAGACCGCCCGTCGCCGTCAGAACCGCTGCGCGCACCTAATCAGGGCCGAAAGGCCGGCGTGATCATCTGCTCGGTCCCGGTCGTCGGCAGCGGCACCGCCGTACCCGAGCTGACCGGCTGAATGTAGACCTTGTAGGTCGGATTGCGGC
>DATMZX010000327.1:0-2271 GCA_035573235.1 Gemmatimonadales bacterium | reverse complement strand
CAGCGCGAACCCGACGACGACGATCAGAACGCCAAGCAGCGGAAGGTACGACATGGGCATCCGGTGAGAGCGAGACGACCCGGGAAGCTACGCCCACGGTCCGCAGACGAAAGAGGCGGCGTGCTCGCGCACGCCGCCTCTTTCGTCGTTGGAAGTCGCTGGTGCCATGCCAGAGCGTTACATCTGCTCGACCGTGTAGCCTTTGGCGCGCAGCATCTCGACCACGCCCTGTTTGCCCACGAGGTGACCGGCTCCGACCACGACGAGCGCATCGTCCGAACCCTGGAGCATCGTCTCGATCTTCGGAATCCAGCTGCGATTGCGATTGGTGAGCAGCGTCGCGAGCAGCCCTGGCGCCGACGTCATCCGGCTGTTGAGCAGACTGTCGAGCCCCGCCGCGTCGCCGGCGAGCCACGCGTCCTTGATCTTCGCGAGGTCCTTGGCTTCCTCGGCCGGCGGACGCTCCTCGAGGAGCATCTTTTCCTGATCGGCCGGCGACAGCGAATCGAACAGGCCGAGCTGGAAGTCGACGGTCTCCAAGCCCATCACCGGCTTGCCCGTCGTGCGCGCGCGCGCGTTGAGCTGCGCATCGACGCCCAGTTGCGGTTGGAAGTGCGCGCCCGCCATCACCTGCTGCGCCAACACGAGCGCGACGACCCACGGCTTGAACCCGTTCACCTGATCGAGCGTGAGACCGTACGCCGGGAGGATGGAGTCGAGCTTGGCGATGGTTCCGGGCGAGAGCGACGAGCGAAGCGTCGCGCCGTTCGCGTACCGGCCGCGGAGCAGAAGCTCCTGCGACCGCATCATCATGCTGTCGAGGCTCACCTCGAAGGCGATCGTCTTGGCGCGCGCAAAGGCGCTGTCGACCTCCGCCGGAAGCGTGGCCGCCTCCGGCGTGAGGAGATGCACCGATCCGAGCAGATACACCGTAGCGCCCTTCGGTCCGTGGGCGCGGTAGAGCATGTGCTTGGCGGCGCTTGGCGCATGCGACGCAGCCGGCGCGGACACGCCGGCCTGCGCCGGAGCATGCTGGGCGAGCACCGGCGCGGCGGCCAGCGTCGCAACGGTGAGGACCGCGGCGGCGCGGCCGAGAAAGGACGAGATGTTGGTCATGGGCGGGTGACTCCGGGATGATCAGGACATTCAAACAGACGATCATCCGCCCAACCGCGTTACCGCCGTGCGCTCCTCGGACGCCTACTTGTCGCGAACCTTTGCCCAGGTGTCGCGAAGTGTGACAGTCCGGTTGAACACCAGGGCCCCTTCGCGGGAATCGAGCGGGTCGCTGATGAAGTAGCCGGTCCGCTCGAACTGATAGCGCGTTCCCGGTTCGTCCTTCGCCACGCTCGGCTCGACCTTCGCTCCGCGCACGACGACGAGCGATTCGGAGTTCACGACGCTGAGGAAGTCCTTCCCTTCTTCGACGTCGTCGGGATCGGCGACGGTGAACAGCCGGTCGTACAAACGCAGCTGGCAGTCGACGGCGGTCGGCGCGGCCACCCAGTGGATGGTGCCCTGCACCTTGCGCCCGTCCGGCGCGTCGCCGCCGCGCGTGGCGCGGTCGTAGGTGCAGCGCAATTCTACAATCTCACCGATCGCGTCCTTGACCACGCTGGTGCAGGTGATGAAGTAGCCGTAGCGAAGCCGCACTTCGCGGCCGGGCGCGAGGCGGAAGAATTTCTTCGGCGGATTTTCCATGAAGTCGTCGCGCTCGATGTACAGCTCGCGCGCGAATGGAACCTCACGCGATCCTGTCTTCGGCACGTCGTGCGGATAATACGACGCATCGAGCATCTCGACCTCGCCCTCGGGATAGTTCTCGATCACGACCTTGAGCGGGTTGCCGACGCACATCACGCGCGGCACCCGCATGTTGAGGTCGTTGCGGACCGCAGCCTCGAGGGTGGCGAGCTCGGTGCGCTGCGGCTTCCGCGTCACGCCCGCCGTCTCGACGAAGGCGCGGAGCCCTTCGGGCGTGACGCCGCGCCGCCGGAGACCGGAGATCGTCGGCATCCGCGGGTCGTCCCAGCCGCTCACCACACCGTCGTTGACGAGGCGCAGCAATTTTCGTTTGCTCATGACCGTGTACTCGAGCGCGAGGCGCGAGAACTCGGTCTGCTCCGGCGGATGCTCGAACCCACACTCGCGCACCAGCCATTTGTAGATGTCGTTGTTGTCCTTGAACTCGAGCGAGCAGAGCGAATGGGTGATCCCCTCGATCGCGTCGGACAGCGGGTGCGCGAAATCGTAGAGGGGGTAGAGGCACCA
>DATMZX010000326.1:0-3452 GCA_035573235.1 Gemmatimonadales bacterium | reverse complement strand
TCCGGTTCGCGCCGTCGAGGAGCGAATACTCCGAGTGGCAGTGCAGATGGACGAAGGACATCTTGGTGAAGATAGCGGCCGGGCCCAGGTGGTGTCAAAGCGCGCAAGACCCTTTAGACTTCTTGTAAGTGTCGCCATTCCAACGAATTACATGGCGCGGCGCCTGGCGTTCGACCTGGCGCGCCGTCGTCGCCGTGCTCATCGTCGCCGTCCTCTATCTCGCCCTTGCCCCCACCGGCCACTACCTGGTTCGAGCCGCGTGGGCTGAAGGCGGTATCCTGGCGCACCGGCGTCCGATCGCGGCGATCATCGCCGATCCCAAAACGAGCCCGCAGGTCGCCTCCGAGCTTCGGCTCGTGCTCGACGCTCGCGCCTTTGCCGCGGAGTCGATCGGCCTCGCGGCTCGCCAGAGCTTCACGACCTACACGCAGCTGGACCGCGACACGCTGGTGCTCGTCCTCTCCGGCGCCTACCGCGACCGGCTCGAGGCCAAGACCTGGTGGTTCCCGATCGTCGGCCGCGTTCCCTACAAAGGCTTCTTCGACTTCGGCGCCGCCAAGTCCGCCGCACGCCAGCTCGAGGCGAACGGGTTCGACGTCTACCTCCGCTCGACACCCGCCTTCAGCACCCTCGGCTGGTTCAACGACCCTCTGTTGTCGACGTCAATCACAGCCGACTCGATCTATCTGAGCGACACGGTGATTCACGAGCTGACGCACAACACCTTCTACCTCGCCAACCAGACGATATTCAACGAGTCGTTCGCCAACTTCGTCGGCGCTCGGGGCTCGGCGTGGTTCTTCCGCACCCGCGGCGCGCCGGCGGCGGCCGATGAAGCCGACGCGCGCTGGTCCGACGAGAAGATCATCTCGCGGTTCTGGGCGGTGCTGTATCACAGCGTCGACTCGGCGTTCAAGGCGCACCCGAGCGATTCACTGGCCCGCATCGCGGCGCGCGACACGCTGTATGCCCGAGCGCGGCGCACGCTCGTCGACAGCCTCGGGCCGCAGCTGCGCACGATCGGGCCGCGCGCGCTCGAGCGAGTCCGGCTTGACAACGCGGCGCTCATGGCGCACCGGATCTACGACACGGATCTCGACGCGTTCGACCGGGTTTGGAGTTCTCAGAATGGAGATCTGAGGAAGACGGTGCAGCGGATCATCGAGCTGGTTCGCGCGAACCCGAAGAAACCGTTCGCGGCGCTGAGTGGGGAGTTGTGAGTTGTGAGTTTTTTGTGGGGGACGGATCGCGGGGCTCGTGGGGCCCTACCGTCCAGTAACTGTTTTGAGTGGGCAGTTTGGAGGAAAAGTGATGAGCAGTCGGTCAGGAACTGACCGACTGCTCATCACTCTAACAGAAAACTGGCAACTCAAGACCGTTACTGACCAATGTGACCAGCGTCAAATCCCCCGCCTACGGTGTGAGGCGCGCGTCCGGCGTCCCGTTGCGTGCGATCACGATGTCCTCACCAGCCAATGTTTGCACGATCAGCTCCGAGAGTCCCCGCCTGCCATCGTTCTTCTTCGCGCGACATCCGACGGTTGCGTCCAACCGCCGATCAGCCGCCGAACCTTCCTCGCAGCAACGCTCGCAGATCAATCTGCGGCCCTTCGACTGGCGGCGACTCGGCCGGCTTCGGCGCAACCGGCTCCTGCGGCACGACACGCTGCATTTTCTCGCGCACGCCGCGATCCACGAACCGCGACAGCTGATCGATCGAGTAGTCCGACCCCCGGCGCGACGCGTACACGTTGAGCGGGTACGTCACCGCCAGATGATTCCGGGCTCGCGTCATCGCCACGTACATGAGCCGGCGCTCTTCCTCCAACTGATTCTCGTCGTCGATCGATCGCGAGGAGGGGAACCAGCCGTCGACCGCCCAGATCACGAACACCGCGTCCCACTCCTTGCCCTTGGCGCTGTGCACCGTGCTGATGACCAGCGCATCGTCCTCGTCTTCGCCGCCGCCGGCCAGGTCCTGCGTGTTCTGCGGCGGTTCCAGCGCGATCGCCGCGAGAAAGGCGGCGCGTCCCGGATATCCGGCGGCGATCACACGGAGTTGATCGAGATCCGCCAGCCGCGGCTCGCTCCGGTCGTATCGCTCGCCGAGGATTTTGTCGTAAAGAACGCGAATCTCGTCGATGTCCTCGCCAACGCTGGCGTCGGCATGCCGGTCGCCGGCGGAACGCAGGCGGCGGAGCAGGGCGCCGAGCTCTTTGTGGGCGTCGCGGGCGCGCGGCGGCGGAACGAAGTGCGTGAAGGCATCCGGGTCCCAGGCGCGCTCGGCCATCGAGTCGATCAGCGCGCGTGCGGTGATGTCGCCGATGCCGGGCATGAGCATGAGGATTCTGTACCAGCTCACCTCGTCGCGCGGATTCTCGAGTACGCGGAGGAACGCGAGCACGTCCTTCACGTGCGCCGCCTCGAGGAACTTGAGGCCGCCCCACTTCTCGAACGGAATCTTCCGGTTGGCAAGCTCGATCTCGAGGTCGGCCGACATGTAACCGGCGCGCACGAGCACGGCCATCTCGTGCAGCGGGGTGCCGTGCTCGTGGAGCTCGAGAATGCAGTCGACGACGAACCGCGTCTGCGCCTGCTCGTCGCGCGCGGTCACGAGCCAGGGTGCGTCGCCGCCGGTGCGCACCGTCCAGAGCTGCTTGGTGAACCGCTCGAGGGCGCGCGAGATGAGCGTGTTCGTGACGTCGAGAATGGGCTGGGTCGACCGGTAGTTCTGCTCGAGCGCCACGACCGCCGCGCCGGCGAACTGCTTCGGGAAGTCGAGAATGTTGCGGAAGCTTGCGCCGCGGAACGAATAGATGCTCTGGGCGTCGTCGCCAACGACGGTGATGTTGCGATGGCCGCGCGCCATGCCGCGAAGAATGCGCGCCTGGAGCAGGTTGGTGTCCTGGTATTCATCGACCAGCACGTGGTCGTAGAGACCGGCGATGCGGTCGGCGAGGGCGGGGGACTGCTCGAGCATCAGCGCCCAGAAGAGCAGCAGGTCGTCGTAGTCGACGAGATTCCGCTCCTGCTTCCGGCTCGTGTACTCGGCGAAGATGCGGACCAGGTCGCGGGTGAACTCGACGAACTGCGGGTACTCGCGCTCGAGAATTTCCTCGACGGCGAACTCGGCGTTCAGATGCCGGGAGTAGATGTAATGCAGCGTCTCCTTCTTCGGGAACCGCTTCTCCTGCTTACCGTAGCCGAGGTTGGCGCGAGCGAGCTGCATCAGGTCTTCGGCGTCGCCCTGGTCCATGATCGAGAAGTCGCGGGGCAAGCCCGCCTCGGGACCGAACTGGCGGAGCAGCCGGTGGCCGGTGGCGTGGAAGGTCCCGCCCTGCACCCGGCTCGACGCCGAGCCGACGAGGCGCTCGGCGCGGGAGAGCATCTCGTGCGCGGCGCGGCGGGTGAAGGTGAGGAGGAGAATGCGCTCGGGAGGGACGCCGCTACCT
>DATMZX010000325.1:0-11460 GCA_035573235.1 Gemmatimonadales bacterium | reverse complement strand
GCTCGTTCGACGACTACCTCGCCCTGGTGCGCGCCGCCTGGGATTTCACGAGCGCCAGCCAACTGCTCGCCGTGCCGTCGGTGAAGTATCACCTGCCGCGCCTGGGCGAGCCGTTTCGCGAGGCCGAGTACGCGTATACCACACGAGCGCTCGCGAGCGCGTGGGGCCAGACGCCGCTATTGCTCGAAAAGGATTTCTCGCCGACCCTCGCCGGCGACCAATTGGCCGACGAGAAACAGCAGATTCTGCGCTGGCTCCGTGAAGTGCCGTCGCTCATCCGGTCCAAGTCCAACGTGCGCCTCGCGATGAAACTGATGAACGCCCGTTTCGACGACGATTTTCAGCGCGAGATGATGAACGCCGCGAGTGGCGCGGATGCGCTCGTCGTGTTCAATCGCCTGTTCGATCCGGTTGCCGGTGTGGCCTACGGAGGACCGGCGTTGAGCGCCCGGAATCTCAGAGTCCTCGACCGACTGTCCGACCGTCCGACGGTCCCACTGTCGGGCACCGGCAACATCCACTCCGGCCGTCTCATCGTCGACTACGCGCTGCGCGGCTGTTCGTCGGTGCAGCTCCATACCTTCTTCCAACTGCCGCTCGAAGCATATCCCGCGACCGAGGGCTCGCGCACGCAACGCGCGCTGCATGCGCTCATTTTCCATCCCGTGGACGGGTTGATTGCGGTGATGCTGGACCTCGAGACGACGGGAACGCTGGAGCGGCATCACGGCGAGCTCCGGTTCCTCGATCTATGCGACCATCGCGACAACTGAGCGGCGTGCTGTTTCTCGCGCTCGCGGGCGTGCTGGCCTTCGGCGGCACGGTGGATCCGTCGCAGTCCGTCGTGCGCTGGATCGTCGTCGCGGCCTCGGTGGCGTGGGGCCTCTGGACACTCAGCCGGGAGCGCACGCGCATCGAGCAGGTGTACGCCCAGATCCTCGCGCTGGGACTGGCCATCGCCGCGGTCGGCTGGCTGATCCCGGCGAGCGCGAGTCGTGGGCTGATGCTCATGGGTGGACTGCTCGTGCTCATCGCCTCAGGGCTGTTGCTCTGGTCGTGGATTCAGCGACGCTACGCGCCGAGCGATGACGCGAATCACCAGGGCTGAGCTGTTCGAGCTGACGCTCCCACTCGTCGAGCCGTTCGTCATCTCGGGCGGCACGATGACCGAACGGCGCTCGATCGTGGTCGTGCTGCACGACGACGCCGGGCACACGGGGTACGGCGAGTCGCCGCCGTTTCAGTTTCCGTTTTACTCCGAGGAGACGCTGTCTTCCGCGCGAGACATGATCGCGCGCGTGCTACTGCCGCGGATCGTAGGGAATGAATTCGACGGTCCGGAGGCCGTGAATGCCGCTGTGGGCGAGGCGGTACGCGGCAACTGGTTTGCCCGCGCCGGAATCGAGACCGCCGCCTGGGATCTCGAGGCCCACGCGCGTGGCACCGGCTTGGCCGGCCTGCTCGCGCAGCGACTCGGCGTCACGGCGGCGGCGAGTGTGAGATGTGGCGTGGCACTCGGCATTCCACCCGATCGCGATCCTGCCGCATTGACCCGCGCGGTCTACGACGCGGTCCGGCACGGGTACGCGCGCGTGAAGATCAAGGTCGCGCCCGGATGGGACGAGGCCGCCGTCGCCGCCGCGCGCAGAGGACTCGAGGGCAGTGATCTGCCGCTCACGGTGGATGCGAACGGCGCGTACGAATGGCCGCGCGACGAGCGGGCGCTGCGCGCGCTCGATGACGCCGGTCTGCTGTATATCGAGCAGCCGCTCCATCCCGACGAGCTGGTGGGACACGCCCGCCTCGGCGAGGCGCTGCGCACGCCGATTTGCCTGGACGAGACGCTCCGCGACGCGCGCGCGGCGAGGCAGGTCGTGGCGCTGAACGGCCCCAAGGTCTGGAACATCAAGGTGCACCGGATCGGCGGCCTCACCGAGCTATGCAGGATCTATCGCCTCGCCGCCGACTATGGCGCCAAGCTGTGGGCTGGAACCATGCCGGAATCCGGCATCGGGTCCCAATGCGCTCTCGCCGCGGCCGCCTTGCCCTTGTTTGTCTACCCGTCCGACCTCGAGCCCTCCAGCCGCTGGTTCGGCCGGAACGGGGATGTCATCAAGCTGACGATGGGCAAAGACGGTCGTATGGCAGTCCCGCAACAATCGTGTGGCCGCCTGCTCGATCCCGGCCGGTTCAGGCTCTTGACGGCGCCCGTAGTATTGGGGCGCGATGAACAAGCCAAACACTGAGTATTGGGCCACCCATCTGTATCTGAGTCCGCGCACACGCCCCAAACCCGATCAACCCGTTCGAGATTTGCCCCCCCGCGCCGCGCAGCGCTTCAAGAAAGCGCGCGAAGAGCTGCGCAGTCTGCGCCACGTCACGGAGCAGGTGGTGTACCTGGGGACCGTCTGGAAGTGGGTGTGGATGTACGAAGTGGGGGGCCGCAAGCTCGGCTACCTCCATCCCATGCAGTCGGGCGTCAGCGGGACGTTCGTGTTGTCGCGAATGGAGGAGCAGGAAATCGGCGCGACCAACGGCCTGCCGCGCGTGATCAAGCAGGCGGTGCGCGACGGCGCGTTGTCCGAGGGCGTGCGCAATTGCTGGATGGAGTTCGATGATTTGGAGGCCGTCGAGGCTTTTGTCGACGTCGTGCGACTCAAGTACCAACTACTGGCGCGGCCCGAGTAGGGGTGCTTACATTCGGTGGCCTTCGTACGTAGCTAGTGGCCACACCGAACCGAACCACCTAGGCAATCAGAGGCCATCTGCGTTCAGCTGCGGTCGTGGTGTTGATGCTCACGCTCCCGCTTGCGGCCCTTAGTGGCCAGCAGGCCCAACCCGCTTCCTCTGCAGCGCCGCGCTACAAAGCTCCCGAAGTGCGCGACACGGGCGATCTCAAGGGCCCGCGCCAGCCGATCTTCTTCCGGCACGACATTCACGCGAATCAGGATCAGATCCCGTGCATGTACTGCCACTACTCGGCGTCGATCGCGAGCGAGCCCGGCATCCCGTCGCTGCAGACCTGCATCGGCTGTCACCAGCTGGTGGGCGGCTCGACGCCGTCGCATCAGGCCGAGATCAAGAAGGTCCGCGACGCGTGGCGCGAGCGGAAGCCGCCGGAGTGGATTCGGATCCACGCGCTGCCCGGCTTCGTGAAGTTTCCGCACATGCGTCACATCAAACGGCTGGGCACGAATGCCTGCATCACGTGCCACGGCGACGTCAAAACCATGCCGCAGGTTTCCCAAGTCTCGACGCTCAAAATGGGCTGGTGCGTGCGCTGTCACGTCGAGAACAAGGTGAGCCGCGATTGCAGCGTGTGCCACTACTGACATGACCGACTCGATCGATCGTCGCCGATTTCTGAAGGTGCTGGGTGTCACCAGCGCTGGTGCCGCCGCCGTGTCGGCGTGTGGCATCGGTCCGGAGCCCACCGAGCGCCTCATTCCGTATCTGATCCAGCCCGAGGATCAGATCCCCGGCATCGCCACCTACTACGCCACGACCTGCCGCGAATGCGCGGCCGGGTGCGGCGTGCGGGTGCGCGTGCGCGAAGGCCGCGCGGTCAAGCTCGAAGGCAATCCTGATTCGCCGATCAATCGCGGCCGCCTCTGCTCGCGTGGTCAGGCCGCGATCCAGGGACTCTACAATCCCGATCGCGTGCAACACCCGATGGTGCGCAACGCGAGCGGCGCGCTCGAGGCGATCGATTGGGATGGCGCCATCCAGCGCCTGACCGCGAGAGTCGCCGAGGCGCGCGGGAAGGGCATCGTCTTCCTGACGGGAACCGAGGTGTCCTCGTTCGGCGACCTCGTCGACGAATGGATGAAGCAGGTCGGCGGCCGGCGCATGAGCTACGAGGCATTCGGATTCGACGCGCTGCGCGCGGGCAATCGCACGGCGTTCGGCACGACCTCGCTCCCGACCTACGACTTCGCCAACGCGAAATACCTGCTCTCGTTCGGCGCCGACTTCCTCGACACCTGGCTCTCGCCGGTCGAGTTCCAGAACGGATTCTCGCGCGCGCACGCGTTCGACGGCGGCCGGCCGTCGTCGATGGCCAAGTTCGTCTACGTGGGCCCGCGGCTGTCGCTGACCGGCATGAACGCCGACGAGTGGATCGGCGTCCGGCCCGGGACCGAAGGCGCGCTCGCGCTGGCGATGGCGCAGGTGATCGTCAGCCAGCGGCTCGCCAACGTGCCCGCGGATGCCGGCCGGCTCTCCGGTCTGCTCGCGCAGCATACGCCGCGCGCCGTCGCCGAGGCGATCGGGGTCGAGCAGGAAGTCATCGTGCGGCTCGCGATCGAGTTCGCGAATTCGCGCGGCGGCCTCGCGGTCGCCGGCGGCATGGCCACGCAGTACGCGAACGGCGCGGAGATCGTGGCCGCGGTGAACATCCTCAATTACGTCGCCGGCGGGGTCGGCTCACTCGTCAAGTTCGGCGCCGACCTCGCGGTCGGTTCCACGAACAGCTTCGCCGAGATGGCCGGACTCACGGCCGAGATGGCGGCGGGGAAGGTTGCGCTGCTGCTGGTGCATGGCACCAACCCCGCGCATTCGCTCCCCGGCGCATTCCAGCAGGCGCTCGGCAAAGTCGCCTACAAGGTCAGCTTCTCGTCGTATCTGGACGAGACGACGGCCGCGTGCGACATGATCCTGCCCGACCATCACCCGCTGGAGCAGTGGGCCGACAGCCGTCCGCGCGCCGGGATCACGGCGCTGCAGCAGCCGGTCGTGCAGCCGGTGTTCGACACGAAGCAGACGGCCGACGTCGTGCTGCGGCTCGCCGGCAAGACCGGCACCTTCCAGACGCTGCTGCAGGCCAAGTACAAGGGTGATCAGGCCTGGTTCGATGCGCTGCAAAGCGGCGGGACCTACGGTGAAACCGGCGCGAGCCGAGCCGTTCGCCTTGGCGACGTGTCGAGTCTCGGCGCCGCGGCGCCGCCCGCCGCGGCGAACAACGAGCACGACGTCGTGGTGTTCCCGCATCCGGTGCTGCACGACGGGCGCGGCGCCAACAAGCCGTGGCTGCAGGAGCTGCCCGATCCGGTCTCGAAGATCGCCTGGCACAGCTGGGTCGAGGTGCACCCGGAGACCGCCAAGCGGTGGGGCGTCGCGACAGGCGATTTCATCCTGCTCAAGTCGTCGTTCGGGGCGCAGAAATTCCCGGCCTGGATCACCCGCTCGGTGCGCGAAGACGTGCTCGCGGTGCCGACGGGGCAGGGCCACACCGCGTACGGCCGCTACGCCCGCGACCGTTCGGCGAATGCCTTCGAACTGCTCGGCGTGCAGCCGAACTCGTACGGCGGCCGGACGTTCATGGTCGCCGCCACCGCGACGAAGACCGGCGAGCATCGCAAGATCGTCACGACCGAGGGCAGCCCGCGCGAGCGCGGCCGCGGCACCGTCGAGGTGCTGGGCGTCGCGAAGGCGAAAGCGCTGCACCAGGGCGACGCGCCGTTCCATCACGCCGAAACGCCCGAGTACGCGACCGAAGCCGTCGAGTGGTGGGGCGAGCGCCAGCACGAGAAAAACGAGATCGGCGATTACAAAGGCGAGCATCCGCGCTGGGGCCTCGCGATCGACCTCTCGAAGTGCACGGGCTGCTCCGCGTGCGTGACGGCGTGCTACGCCGAGAACAACATCGCGACGGTGGGGGAAGAGTTCATGCAGCGCGGCCGCGAGATGTCGTGGCTGCGGCTCGAGCGCTACTGGCTCACCGACGAGCAGGGCGAGCCGCAGGGCGCGGTGAACTCGCCCATGCTGTGCCAGCAGTGCGGCAACGCGCCGTGTGAGCCGGTCTGCCCGGTCTACGCCGCCTATCACACGCCCGACGGGCTGAACGGCCAGGTCTACAACCGCTGCGTGGGCACGCGCTTCTGCTCCAACAACTGCCCGTACAAGGTGCGCTACTTCAACTGGTACAACTACGCGGAGAAGGACGCCCCGACCGACGCGTGGCCCGATCCGCTGCACATGCTGCTCAATCCCGACGTCACGGTGCGCGAGAAGGGCGTCATGGAGAAGTGCACGTTCTGCGTGCAGCGCATCCGGGGCGCGCAGAACCGCGCGCGGCTCGAGGATCGCAGCGTCAAGGACGGCGACATCGTCACCGCGTGCCAGCAGACCTGTCCCTCGGACGCGATCGTGTTCGGCGACCTCAACGATCACCACTCGCGCGTGTTCGAGCTTGCCGGCAATCCGCGCGGCTATCACGTCCTCGCCGGGTTGAACACCAAGCCTGCGATTACCTATCTCGCGCGCGTCGTCGCGCAGGATGCGCCGAGTCATGGCTGAGCACGCCCCCGCGACGCGCGTCACGTACGACTACGTCACGCGCACGATCGCGCGCACGCTCGGCGGCCCGACGCGCGGCTACTTCCTGCTGCTCGCCGCCGCGGTGGCGCTGCTGTCGGTCGGCGTCGTCACGCTGCTGTTCCTGCTGCGCTACGGTCTGGGACTCGCGGGCTATTCGCACCCGGTGTACTGGGCGGTCTACATCACCTGCTTCGTGTTCTGGGTCGGTATCGCGCACTCGGGCACGCTGATCTCGGCGATCTTGTTCCTGTTCCGCTCCGGCTGGCGGACCGCCGTGTACCGCACCGCCGAAGCGATGACGGTGTTCGCGGTCATGACCGCCGGGCTGTTCCCGCTGATTCACATCGGCCGCCAGTGGTATTTCTACTGGCTGATCCCGTATCCGAACGAGCGCGGGCTCTGGCCGAACTTCAAGTCGCCGCTGATCTGGGACGAGTTCGCGATCGGCACGTACTTCACCGTGTCGACGGTGTTCCTGATCATGGGATTGATCCCGGACATCGCGGCGGTGCGCGACCTCGCGACCGGCTGGCGCAAGAAGCTGTACGCGATCACCTCGATCGGCTGGACCGGGGCGAACGAGCAGTGGCGCCACTACACGCGCGGCTATCTGTACCTCGCCGCGCTGGCCACGCCGCTGGTGCTCTCGGTGCACAGCGTCGTGTCCTGGGACTTCGCGATGTCGATCGTGCCCGGCTGGCACGCGACCCTGTTCGCGCCCTATTTCGTCGCCGGCGCCATCTATTCCGGTGTCGGCATGGTGATCACGCTGCTCGTGCCGATTCGCAAGCTGTTCGGCCTCGAAGAGATCATCACCGTCCATCATTTCGAGAATCTCGCGAAGCTGTGCCTGCTGACCGGCTCGATCGTGAGCTTCTCCTACATGACCGAGAACTTCGTCGCCTGGTTCAGCGGCAATCCGGCCGAGCGTGCCGCGTTCTGGTATCGCGCGTTCGGGCCGTATTGGTGGGCCAGCTGGACGATGAACATCTGCAACGGCCTGCTGCCGTGGCTGCTCTGGTCCAAGACCGTCCGCACCAACATCACCGCGCTGTTCGTGATCTCGATCTTCGTGAACATCGGGATGTGGTTCGAGCGCTACGTGATCATCGTCGTGTCGCTGGCGGGCGAGCCGTACAGCCCGTGGGCCAACGGTGTGTACAACCCGACCTGGGCCGACTGGGGCATCATGGCCGGCAGCTTCGGCTGGTTCTTCATGTGGTTCCTCTTGTTCGTGAAGAACTTCCCGGCGGTGTCGATCAGTGAAGTGAAGGAAGTCCTCCCGCCGCCTCGCAAGAAAGCCACCCGGATGGGTGCGCACGCATGATCGCGCTGCCCAAGTCACTCGCGGCTCCCTTCAGCCCGCCGCCGACTCCCGGGGTGCTCGGGGTGTTCGGATATCTCGACACCACGCTCGACGCGATCAAGAAACTGCGCGCCGCGGGCCATACCGACTTCACGGTGTACTCGCCGATTCCGCGCCATGAGATCGAGGATGCGCTGGGGCAGGCCGTGAGCCCCGTCCGGATGTTCACCTTGATCGGCGGGATCGCGGGCTGCGCAATCGGCGCCTGGATCACGCTGTGGATGTCGAACGACTGGCCCGTCGTGGTCGGCGGCAAGCCCGTCGGATCGATTCCCCCCTACGTCGTCATCATGTTCGAGATGACGATTCTGTTCGGCGCGCTCTCGACGATCCTCGGCATCGTGTTCAACGCCCTGTTCGCCAAGCGGCGTGAGGGCTCGATCCTCTACGATCCGCGCTTCAGCAACGATCGCTTCGGGATCTTCGTGCCCGCCGGCTCGGAGAGCGCCGCGAAGGTCGAGTCGCTGCTGCGCGAGAGCGGCGCGGACGAGGTGCGTCGTGGGTAGACGCGCCCTGGCCGTCGTCGCCGTGACACTGCTCGTGGCGTGCAACCCCGACACGGTCGTGCACAAGGTCGGCTGGTTCGCCACGATGCGGCACCAGCGCAGCATCAAGCCGTATGCGCAGCCGATTCCGGCGGTCGCGGGCACCGTGCCCGTGGGTGGCGAGCTGCCCGTCACGCGCGAAAACGCGGACAAGCTCTCCAATCCGCGCACGCGCACGGCCGAGTCGTTGAATCGCGGCAAGTGGGTCTATGAGACCTATTGTCTCGTGTGCCATGGCGAGCGCGGCCACGGTGACGGGCCGGTCTCGATCGCCGGTGGCGGTCCATTCCCCGGTGTGCCGTCGCTCGTCGATCCCGCGCGGCCGCACATGAGTGACGGCGCGATCTACGGCATGATCGTCGAGGCACAGCGCATGGGCCGCGGCCTGATGCCGCGCTACGGCGATAAGGTGCATGGCACCGATCGCTGGGATGTCGTGAACTACGTGCGCAGCCTGCAGGTGCTCGAGCGCGGAGGCGCGCGGTGAGCGCCGCGACCGCGACGACCGCGGTGAGCCGCGCCGATCTCGCGCAGAAAGCGCGCCAGGCGCCGGTCGCGCGCTTCATGCTGCTGGGCGCGATCGCGGCCATCCTCGGCGGCATCGTCCTGGCGCTGGGGATCATGGGCGCCCATCCCGAGCGGACGTGGTGGGCGTATCACGCGAATTTCGTTTTCTGGGCAGGACTGGCGCAGGGCATGGTGGTGTTCGCCGCGACCCAGAAGCTCGCCAAGGGGCACTGGTCGGGCGTGATCATTCGCTTTGCGGAGGCGAGTGTCGCGTTCACCACGGTCAGCGTGCTGCTGTTCGTCGGGCTCTACGTCGGTCGTAACTACATCTTCACCTGGGTGCACGAGCCGCGGCCCGAGCTCCGCTGGTGGCTGTCCAACAACTGGTTCTTCCTTCGCAACGGGCTGATTCTCGTCCTGCTGTCGTGGCTCTCGTGGCGCTTCGTGCGCAACGACACGGCTCCCGACGTCGAGGAGCTGCGGAGCGGGGAAGCCGTCCCGCGTTTGACCAACGCGCCGGCCATTTCGCGTGACGCCGCGTTGCTCGTGCTCGCGTACGCGTTCGGCTACAGCCTGCTCGCTTTCGACTTCATCATGTCATTGGCGCACAAGTGGGTGAGCAATCTGTTCGGCGTGTTCTATTTCATGGGGAGCTTCCTGGCGGCGCTGATGTTCCTGGCGATCCTGGCGCTCGCGCTGCGGCGCTCGATGGGCCTGGACGGGATCTACACCTCGCGCCAGCAGCACGACCTCGGCAAACTCTGCTTCGGGTTCACGGTGTTCTGGGCGTACCTGATGTGGTCGCAGTATCTCGTCATCTGGTACGGCAACCTTCCGGAAGAGACCTACTTCATCTTCTACCGGCTCGTCGGGCCGTGGCGGCCGATCGGCACCGCGGTGTTCTTCATGGTCTTCCTGATTCCGTTCATCGGGCTGCTGGGTGAAAAGCCCAAGAAGTTCGGGCCGACGATGATCGGGTTCGCGCTCGTGAGTCTGCTCGGCATCTGGCTGGAGCGGTATTACGAGATCGTGCCGTCCGTGAACCAGGGCGCGGGTCCGGCGATCGGGCTTCCCGAGGTCGGGATGGCGCTGTTTTTCGGCGGGTTGTTCCTGCTCTCCTGGGGCTGGTTCGCGGGTCGTTATCCGATCATCTCGCCGCGACTCGCCGCCGACGCGCTGGAGCGCGAGCACCACTAGCCATTGTTCCCAACTAGCCTTTTCCCTCCCGTTCGTGTAGAAATCGGCTGACTCTTTCTCCTCTTGGAGGAATCATGCCGATGCTTCGTTCGTTCGCCGTCGCGGCCCTGATTATTGGCGTTGCCTGCAGTGGCGGGAGTACGGGCTACTCGCCGCCGCCCCCGCCCAACCCGCCCGCTGTGCCGCCGCCGCCCCCGCCACCACCGCTGCCCCCTCCGCCGCCCGCGCCCACAATCGGCGTGAGCGTGAACGACAACAGTTTCAGTCCTTCAAACGGCTCTCTGGCGAGTGGTGGGAAGGTCACGTGGACCTGGAACGGCGGATCGACGCACAACGTGACGTTCGAGGATGGCCAGCACAACTCGGGGAATCAGACCAGCGGCGCGACGCACGAGCGAACGTTCCCCACTGTGACGACCAGCACGACATTCCGCTATCGCTGCACGCTTCACTCGACGAGTTTCACGAGCGGTATGACAGGGCAGGTCGTCGTGTCACCCTGATTCTTGTGATATAGGTCCGATTCTCGCGCGACTCCCGGAGTCAACGCCGGGAGTCGTTTGTTTCGGAACTTGTCGCAGCTCAACCGGGTTTTGGTCGTACTCACCTTCGGAGGCTTTATGAAATTCGCTCGTCTTGCCGTCCTCGCGCTGGCTGTCGTCGGACTCGCCGCCTGCAGCGATTCAACGGGCAGCAGCAGCGGTGGCCACGGCAACTCGATCACCGTCAGCAACAATTCCTTCAACCCCACGCCCGACACCGCCGCCGCCGGCGTCGTGACCTTCACCTGGTCGAATGCATCCAACTCGCACAACGTGACGTGGCTGACCGGTCCCGGGACGCTCCCCGCGAACTCGGCGACCATGACCACAGGGACGTACGGTCCCACGCTGGCGCAGGGCACCTACACCTACCACTGCACGATTCACTCAGGGATGAACGGCACCATCGTCGTCCAATAACGCTTAGCTTTGCCGCATGAACGTATGGCGTGCGGCGGCGGATCTGATTCGCGAGGGCGCTTCGGGCGCCCTCGCGACTGTCGCGCGAGTGCGGGGGTCCACGCCCGTTCCCGCCGGGACGAAGATGCTCGTCGGCGCGGAAGGCCGGCTCATCGGCTCGGTGGGCGGCGGCTGCGTCGAAGCCGAAGTGATCGGCGCGGCGCTCGAGGCGCAGCGCCGGCGCACACCCACTCTCCTGACGCACCATCTCAACGCCGATCTCGCCGGCGATCTCGGCCTGTCCTGCGGCGGCACGGTCGACATTTTCGTCGAACCGCTCGTCGCCGATGAGAGCTACATCCGCGTGCTCGACGCCGCGGCCGTCGCCGATGCCGGGCTGGTGCGGACGGCGACGGAGTGGGGCGGGGACTTGCCGATCAAAACATTCGAGTCGCTCAGCAGCGGCGAGCGCGCGCGCGTCGCCGCCACCCTCACACGGGACGGGCGTTTTGTGGAGGAACGGCTCCTGCTCGCGCCGCGGGTGCTGGTGTTCGGCGCGGGGCACGTGGGAGCGGCAATCGCCCGG
>DATMZX010000324.1:0-3618 GCA_035573235.1 Gemmatimonadales bacterium | reverse complement strand
CGAGCTCCACACGCCTGACTCCCCCACCCTCAGGGTTGGCGGCGCGCCCGCCGAAGGTTTCCGCAAACATCGCCATCTCGTCCCGATGCTGTCGCTCGCGAACGCGTTCAGCGACGCCGAGCTCGAGGAATGGGAGGCGCGCAACGCGCGGCTCGTCGCCGAGGTGAAAGAGGCCGGCTACACGCTCGAGGTGAAAATCGACGGCGCGGCGGTGAGCCTCACGTACGAAGACGGCGTCTTCGTCACGGGCGTAACCCGCGGGAACGGCGTCGAAGGTGAAGACGTCACCGCGAACCTCCGGACCGTCGTCGATCTGCCGCTCCGGCTCAAGGGCAAGGGCTGGCCGAAAAAGATGGAAGTGCGGGGCGAGGTCTACCTGCCCAAGAGCCGGTTCGCGGAGACCAACAAGCAGCGGGAAAAAGCGGGCGAGCCGACCTACGCCAATCCCCGCAACGCCGCCGCCGGCGCGCTGCGCCAGCTCGATCCCAAGAAAACCCGCGCGCGCGGCCTGCGCGTCTTCACCTTCCAGGTCGAATCCCTCGGCCACAAGCTCGGTGTCGATTCGCAGCACGAGCTGCTGAAGGCGCTCGGTTCCTGGGGGCTGCCGGTCGAGCCGAATCACACGCGCGCGTCCAATCTGGCTGAGGCGCACAAGAAGATCGCGAAGCTCGAGCAGACCCTCCCGACCCTCGACTATGGCGCCGACGGCGTGGCGGTGAAAGTCGACCGGCGGGCGCTCTACGCCGAGCTCGGCACGATCGGCACGCGCGAGCCGCGCTGGGCGATCGCGCGCAAGTTCGCGCCCGAAGTTCAGGTCACCAAGTTGCTCGAGATCCGGATCAACGTCGGCCGCACCGGCGCGCTGAACCCGTACGCGGTGCTCGAGCCGGTCGAGATCGGCGGCGTGACGGTCTCCAACGCCACGCTGCACAACGGCGAGCTGATCGCGACCAAGGACATCCGCGTCGGCGACTCGGTCGAGGTCACGCGGGCCGGCGAAGTGATTCCGCAGATTCTCGGGCCCGTCAAAGACAAGCCGCGCGGCAAATCGCGCTTCCAGATGCCGGAAAAGTGCCCCTCGTGCGGCTCGCAGGTGGAGCACCCGCACGACGAGGTGATGACCTACTGCCCGAACATCTCCTGCGGCGCGCGCATCCTCGAAAGCATCGTGCACTTCGCGAGCCGCAGCGCGATGGATATCCGCGGGCTCGGCTACGAGCGCGTGCGCGCGCTGCTGGACGCCAAGCTGATCGAGGACGTGGCGGACCTGTACGAAGTGACGCCGCTCGAGCTGCTGCAGCTCGAGGGATTCGCCGAGAAGTCCGCCCAGCAGCTGGTCGATGCGATCGCGGACTCCAAAGAGCAGCCGCTGTCGGCGCTGCTGTTCGCGCTCGGGCTGCGGCATGTGGGGGAGCAGGGTGCCAAGCTGCTGGCGCGGCATTTCGGGACGATGCGCGCGCTGGCATCGGCGTCGGCCGAGGAAATCGCGGAGGTGCGCGGGATCGGGCCGATCGTCGCGGAAGCCGTGGCCGGGTTCTTCAGCGAGCCGCGCAACCGCAAGTTGATCGAGCGTCTCGAAAAGCTCGGTCTGACCCTGAAAGAGACCGCGACGGCGACGGGACCGCGCCCGCTCGCGGACCAGACGTACGTCGTCACGGGCACGTTGCCGACGCTGTCGCGCCAGCAGGCGCGCGATCTGATCGAGGGGGCCGGCGGGCATGTGTCGGACAGCCTGTCGAAGAAAACCACCGCCCTGGTGGTCGGCGCCGATCCCGGATCCAAGCTGGAGAAGGCCAAAACGCTCGGCGTCGAGCAGATCGACGAGGCCGAACTCTTGCGCCGCGCAAACCGCAAACCCTAAGTTGCTTTTCCATGACCGCCCCTCTTCCCGGTATCCTGCGGCAGCTGCACGCCAGCCTCGCGACGCACGCGCCCGAACAGGCGATCACGATCCTCCAGGAAGCGGGGTACGCAGCCGGCGAGGGGCTCTACAAGGCCTTCACCGCCGTCAACAATCCGGCCGATCTCGATGCCGACCTGCTGGCGCCCACGCTGTCCGAGTTCTTTACGAGCGGCGGGTGGGGAGCGGTGGCGGTGACGCCCGTCGGAACGGGCGCGCTCGCCGTCGACTCCTCAGACTGGGCGGAAGCCGAGCCCGGCACGTCCGAAACGCCGATGTGCTTTTTCTCGGCGGGGATGTTGGCCGATTTCCTCGGCCGGCTGTCGGAAGAGACCGTGGCGGTGATGGAAGTCGAATGTCGCAGTAAGGGAGACGAGCGCTGCCGGTTTCTCTCGGCGACGCCCGCCGTTCTGGAGAAGGTCTATACCGAGATGACGCAGGGACGGAGTTACGAAGACGCGCTCGCCTAGCGGCGAGCGACGCTAACCCCCTCGAGCAGCAGCGACGGCGACCAGCGGGCGCCCAGCCAGCGGCCGTCGGAACCAAAGCCGCCGATTTTCTTCAACAAATCGTACGCATTCCCCGCGACCGCCGCGTCCTTCACGCGTCCGGTGATTTCGCCGCGCTGCACGCGATAGGCGAGCCCCACCGGGTGACTGAACGCACCGCTGATGACGTTGCCCTGCCCCACGCCGATCAGATCATCCACGATCAGACCGTCCTCGATGTCCGCGAGGAGGCCGCCGCCCAATGCGTATGGGAGGAGCGCAGCATGCTGCGCCCCGACCCCATTCGACGCCATCCGGAACAGAATATTGGAGTATCCGATGTGGGGTTTGCCGAACACGCCGCGCCGGCCGTTCCCGGTGCTCTGGGTCTTGGCGCGCGCCGCGGTCTCGAGATCGTATATGAACCGGCCGACGGTGCCGTGCTCGACGAGGCCGGTCGAGCGCGACGGCACACACTCGTCGTCCATGGGGCGCGAGAGCGGACGGCCGGGCGTCAGCGGGTCGTCGATGATCGACAGGCGCTCGTCGAACATCTTCTCGCCCACTTTTCCGGCGAGCGGCGAGCTGCCCTGGAGCACGGTCTTGCCCGACAGCGCCTGCTCGAGCGGCAGCACGACCGCCGCCAGCCCGGCGGGCGTGAACACGACCGGCAGCGCTCCTTCGGGCGGCGTCACAACCGTCAGCGCCGCGCTGAGCCGGGTCTCGATCGAGCGCACCAGCGTTTCGAGATCGGCGTCGCTGGGCACGTCGGCGCCGACGTACTGATCGTAGATCATGAGCACGTCGTCACCGGCGATGCGCGTGATGTCGGCCGCGACGGCGATGCCGGTAGCGCGATATTCGCCGCGCGCGCCCGCCGTATTCCCGACGGCGGTCTCCGCGACCTCGCGCTCGACCGCGACGTTGATCTGACAGTCGGGCCGCGCGAGCCGCTCCACGAGCAGCTTACCCATCCGGATCAGGTCGTCGAGGGAGGCGTTTGCTGTCCGATCGAAAAACGTGGGGATGGGAGTTAGGAGTTGGGAGCTGGGGGTTGGAAAGGCGAGCTCCACTTTCTCTCCCAGCTCCGCTGAAGCCCGCGCACGCGCCAACAGCGCTTCGGGGTCCGGCTCGGCCGCCGTCGTGCCCGCAACGCCCATGCGACCGTTCGCCAGCACGCGCAGGTTGAGCCCGGTCTCCTCCGAAATGCCTGCCGCCTTGAGCCGCCCC
>DATMZX010000323.1:0-3194 GCA_035573235.1 Gemmatimonadales bacterium | reverse complement strand
CATTCTCCGTCGGCGCGCGCGTCGCCCTGTTCCCTGAAAAGAGCACGGCGGAGACGCTGTTCGAAAAGATCCGCAAGTTTCGCCCCACCGTGCTCGTCAACGTTCCGACGATGGTGAATCAGATGGTCGCGCACCCGGACGCGGCGAAACAGGACTTGTCGTCGCTGCGCTGCGCGACCTCGGCGGGCGAAGCATTGCCGGTGGAGCTGTACGAGCGCTGGAAGCAGATGTTCGATGTCGAGCTGCTCGATGGCCTCGGCACCGCCGAGATGTGGCACATCTTCATCTCCAATCGGCCGGGAAAGGTGAAGCCGGGGACGCTCGGCACGGTGGTCCCCGGATTCGACGTGCGCGTGCGGGATGACCTGGGCCATGACTTGCCCGACGGTGAGGTCGGGATGCTGTGGGTGCGCGGCAACTCGCGCGCGATCGGTTACTGGCAGCAGATGGAGAAGACGCGCGCGGCGTTCCGCGGCGAGTGGTACGTCTCCGGCGACCTCATCGAGCGCGACAAGGATGGCTACTTCACGTACTGCGGCCGAGCGGACGAGCTGCTGAAGGTGGGCGGCAGATGGCTCGCGCCGCAGGAGGTGGAAGGGTGCCTGCTGCAGCATCCGCTCGTGAAGGAAGTCGCGGTTGTCGGGGTCGAGGACGCGAACGGACTTACCAAACCGCACGCGTTCGTTGTCGCTACCGAGGAGCGTCCTGGCCTCGCCGAGGAGCTCCAAGCGTTTGCCCGCGAGCGGTTGGAGCCCTACAAAGCGCCCCGCACCGTGAGATTCCTGAGCGCGCTCCCGCGCACGCATCTGGGCAAGGTTGACCGTGGAAAGCTTCGAACAGCCTGATTAGTTTTCCGCGCGCTGGACGGGTGGCCGAGTGGCTGAAGGCGCACGCTTGGAAAGCGTGTTAACGGGCAACCGTTACGTGGGTTCGAATCCCACCCTGTCCGTTACTACTAGACGTCTAGACGTTTAGACGTACAGACGTCTAGGAAGACTCGATCCAGGTTTTTCCTAGACGTCTAAACGTCTCGACGTCTAGACGTCTAGTCTGTCAGGACAGGTGGGTGAGCGGTTGAAACCGCCGGTCTCGAAAACCGGTATGCCCGCAAGGGTATCGAGGGTTCGAATCCCTCCCTGTCCGTCCTTCCATGGGTATCTGGAACAGCACGCTGGTGTACGTCGGGGCGCGCACGCTGCTCGCGGGAGCGATGATCGCACTCCTGCTGCGCCGCCGAGTCGGCGCCGTCTACGCCGGCGGCCAAGTCGTGTCCGATCTCTCCTGCGCCGCATTCCTCCTGGCGTACGTCAATCCCGACATTCGCGACGACATCGGCTGGCTCGTCGTCCCGCTGATCCTGTTTGTGCTCTACTGGGAGGCGACGCGGTTCCTGGAGAATCGCCTCGCCGGCGTGCAGCAGGAGACGGGGCCCTCGTGGCTCGATGACCTGCTGCAGATCTACGGCACGGTGTGGGGAATCGGATTCGTCGTTCCGGCGGTGCTCGCGGGCGGATTTCTCGTGTTCGACCTGCTCGCGCCGCACCAATGGCCGTTTCCAAATCCTCGCGCTCCGCTCGTGTGCGCGCCACACCTGCTGCATCCTGGGGCAGAGTTGACCTTGCGAATGAGTGTACCTCATGGCACGCAGCTGACGGTGTTCACTCCGAAGGGGCGCTCGGTCGTACTAATCCCTTATTCCAACAGGGCGTTTCGCGATATTGCGAGACTAACCCTAGCGATGGATACCCTCCCGCAGATTTTCACCGATTCGGGTGTCTATGCACTAACTGTGAGCTACGAGGGAGAGTTGACGGCGTCCGAAATGTGTCGCGTCCGCTACAGCGAGTCGCCGATCGGTTAGGTGTTGCGAGGCCCGCTTTTTGCTTTTTTAGCGAGCCATGAAAACACCGTTCGTAATTCCGCTCCTTGCAGTGCTCGGGTTGGCAGCGTGCATCCCTGCCGACAAGGGAGGGCCCATCGGGCCCGCAGAGCTGAGCACCCCCGACATATTGCCGCAGCGCGACGTCTACTTGCTCCAGTCATATAGTGGCGTGCAGACGAAACTGGGCCGCATCATCACCGACCAGGCCGGCTTGCAGGCGGCGTGGAACGATATTTTCGCGAACTATGCGCCTGGCCAGAAGCCGTTCGTGCCGTACGTCGACTTCAGCCAGGAAGTCCTGCTGCTGGCCGCCGCCGGTCCCACGCCCACGCAGTTGCTGTCGTTTCGAATCACGATGGTGCGCGAGCGGCCGGAGCACCTCGCCGTGCTCGTGGAGAGTGAGTGGCCACCGTGCGGCGGCTTGCCCGTCACGACGAATCCGGTCCATATCGTGAGCGTGCCGCGCGTCGCAACCCAGGCGGTTTTCGAGTTCGTCGACAACACGAAGCCCTGTTCCTAGCACTTCCGGCGCCGCAGGGCAGGCTGCAATATGGCGGCTATGCCTACCCTGCTCAGTGTCGTCGCGCCGCTCTTTTTGTTGCAGTCGGTGCAGTACCGCTCTCCTGCCGGCGTCGAGTATCGCGCGCAGCGAGATACCGGAGCCATCGCGCGCGCGGAAAGCACGCTCGCGGCTGATCCCCGCAACATCGACAAGATCATCGCCCTCGGCGTCGCGCAGTCCGGCGTGCGCCAGTACCGCGAGGCGATCGCGACGTTCACCAAAGGCCTCGCGATCGCACCGAACAACGCACTGCTGTATCGCTGGCGCGGCCATCGCTACCTCTCCACTCGGCATTTCGATCTCGCGCTGTCGGACCTGACGCACGGAGCGCAGCTCGACAGCACGATCTACGGGATCTGGTATCACCTCGGCATCGTGAAATACGTGCTGCGCGATTTCGCGGGCGCGGTCGACGCCTTCACCCGCGCGCTGCCGATGGCCCCCGACTCCGGCGAGCGGGCCGGCTCGACCGACTGGCTGTGGATGTCGTTGTCGCGCGCGGGTCGCCCCGCCGAGGCCCAGGCGCTGCTCGATCGCAAGCCCGACGTCACGCCGGGCGGGAACGCCTACGATCAGCGGCTGCGTCTGTATCGGCGCCAGGTGTCGCCCGACTCGGTGTTCACGCCGGCCGATACCAGCGACATCAGCGTGGCGACGATCAGCTACGGGGTGGGAAATTGGTATCTCGTGCGCGGCGACACGGCCCAGGCGCGCACGTGGTTCGAGCGATCCATTGCGTCGGGCGGGTGG
>DATMZX010000322.1:0-4024 GCA_035573235.1 Gemmatimonadales bacterium | reverse complement strand
CTCGACCGTGGCGTCCATGAGATCCTCAGCTTGGATGGGGGCGCCGGCGGCCTTCTTCGCCTCAGCGCTGGGTGGGCCGTCTTTGTCGATCTTGTCCTTCCACGCGGCGATGATCTTGCGCTTGATGCTCGCGACATCGGCCGCACTGTACTTGCCCGCGTTGTCGGCGTGGTTGATGTAGCTCCACGCGGCGCGGATATGCTCTTCGTCGTCGATCGGGTACTTCTTGTTGGTGGGATCGGCGTACTCCACGTCGCCGTATTGGTGCTCGCCGTCCTTCGGCGACACGTCGCTGCGTTCGGCGATCTTGAAGAACGTGTCCTCGACGACGCCGCCGGCCTTGACTAACGCAAAGGTCGCGGACGGATTGGACGGGAGGTCGACGATGGAGATTTCGGTGGGCTTGGCGGTGTAACGCTTATGCGCGGGCTGCGCGGGGTCGGACCACACGCGACCGTAGCTGCCGCCGATCGAAAAGCCGGTGTAGGCGCCGCCCGCGATCTTCTCCCACTCGTTGTCGTCGATGATCTTGGCGCAGATGTCGATCGCTTTCTCGGTGTCGTCGAAGCTGATCTGGGTCAGCTTCCCGGCGACGACCTTGCCGTGCATCGCGCGCACGTTGCCTAACGACTGCTCTTGCCCGGCGGCTTCGGTGGCTTTCGCCATCGTAGCCGACCACTTCTCGAAAAAGGGCTTCGACGAGGCGTAGTCGAAGATCTCGCGGACATCATCCGGCGTCTCGTCGGCGGCGCGTCCATAGACGAGCCGTTGCTCGTAGTCGACCTTGGTAAGCGGGACGAAGAGCAGCGATTTGCGGTTCGGCAACGCAGGCCCTCGGATGCGAAAAGGCCGCGATCCCTTCTCCGGTGATGGAGAGGAGACCGCGGCCTGAGCGGTACAGTCCCGGCAAACGCGAGCCGGGCTATGTCGGGCAATATGTTACAATCCTACGTGTTTGCGCGCAAGGGTACCAGCACCTCGGTGCACCGGCAGTTGTGTACCAACACGGTGTTTGCTATATACCAGCCCGTTCCCGTTTCGAGGTTGTATACGTGGCCCACAAACCGATTCCCATGGACGAGTTGCGTGATCTTCACCGGCGTTACATGGCCGGCGAGTCGAGCGTGCAACTCGCAAAACGCAGCGGATACACCTCTAGCGGACTGCGAGTCGCCTTCGTGCGTAGTGGCCTTCGTGTACGCACCGTCAGCGAGAGCAATCGAGTTTCGGCGGCCCGTGCTACTCCGGCCGAACGCGCTGCTCGCGCCAGCGCTGCTCATGCCGCCGTGCGCGGACGTCGTCGGAGCGCGGCCGAACTCGCCCAACGCGCGCGCACTCGCGAGGAGCGGGGGCTCTTTGTCAGTGCTAACGAGCGCCTGCTGATGCAACTGCTCTCTCGTCACGGCATCTCCTGCACTGCGCAGCGCGCGGTTGGTCCGTATAACGTGGACATCCTCGCTGCCGGCTCCGTCGCCGTGGAAATCTTCGGCGGTGAGTGGCATGGACACGGCCGACATATTGGCCGCCATCCGAAGCGCGTCCGCTACCTCTTCGATGCGGGATTGCACGTCGTAGTTCTCTGGGTCAAACGCACGCACGGTCGCGTTAGGATCGAGGGCCTGGAGCACATACTGTCCCTCGTCGAGTTCGCGCGCGGGAACCCAGCCGCTCGGCGTCAGTATCGGGTGATTTGGAGTGACGGCGATCTCGTCACCGCTCTCGACGCGGATGCGAACGATTTCCCCGTCAAACCACCGTTCGTAGTGCGCCGCGATCCCGCCACTGGACGCTACGATCGTACCCGGTAGGAAGCAGTTAGGGTGCGCAGGCGGTCCGTCGCTGCCGTCGGTGTAAACGCCGTGGATCGGCGCCTGCTGCTTGTCGAGCGGTGCGCAGATCGGGCAGACGCCGGGCGCGGGCAGCACCGTGAGCCATTCCCGGCGCCAGTTCGCCGTGTCGAGCAAGCCCGTCGCCGAGAGATCGCGCCACGTCGCGCGCTGGCCGCGGTTCATCGCGGCGTTCGTCTCGGTGCGGGCGATCGTTGAGGCGCGACTCGTGAGCAGTTGCACCGCGTAGCGCGACACCATGCGGTCGACCTGCGCCGCGCTCCGGCCTTCCGCCTCGAGTGTCGCGCGGTACGCAGACACCGCCTGCGCTTGCCGGGTGGTGAGCCCCACGATCTGCCGGATGCGTTGGGCCGCGATGCGCGACCCCTTGCCCGCCACGTACCCCGTCTCGATCGCCTGCCGGATCGCGGCCCGCGTCTCTTCGGTGACCTCCGTGACGAGCGTCGCCGCCTCGTCGCGGATCGCCTGGATAACGGGTGGCGAGAGCTGGTCCAACGCAAAGCCCAACCGACCGGCCGCGCGCGCAGCTTCCGTCGGCGGGAAGCCGGCGCGGATCGCCGCACCGGCGGCCGCGTGCGCGTTCGCTGACACCTGCTCGATCTCGGGCAGCACGGCGCTCAGCGCGGCGGCGAAATCGGCGAGCGGCACCGCGCGCAGCGCTTGCTCGAGATCGCCGTCGTCCAATGCGCTTTCGATCGCCGTGACATCGGCGCCACGGCGGACCGCGCGCAGCGCCTCGAGGAAGCGCTCGGTTAGGCCCGGGATCGCTGCGTCCTCGACCGCGCGCAGGGCCTGCCATGCGGCGAGCATCTCACCGCGGAGCGGGGCAAAGTCCGCGGCGTCGTCCTCGGCGGCTTTGGCGAGCTCAGAGCCGGAACTTGCGGAACGCGGGCCGGCGTCGGGGAAGCGACCTCCCGGCGGCTTTCTCTGCCGCCCCGGCGCTCACGCCGTCCGAGACAACCTTCGCGTCGTCGGTCAGTTCGATCGGGTCCGGGTCGGGCTCGGGCTTGCCCGGCGCTGCAGGCTCGTTGCCCCACGGCACCGCGGGATCGCCGCGGTCGGCGCGCACCTCGTTGACCGTCCGCGAGCGGTTCTTGATGTTCGTGTCGTCCATCTCCGTCTGCACCTGCGGGTCCACGTCCTTCGGATCTTCCCAGGACCACTCGAGGTTGGGCGCGCCGAACCATTTCGCGATGATCCGGTCCATGACGCTTTTCACCCACACCATCGCCGGGAATAGCCCCTCCTCCATCGCGACCTCTTGCTGCGTCGCGGCGGTCGCACGGTTGGTCTGTTTGACGAATGCGTTCGGCGGGAGCGAGAGGGCGTACATGATCACGCGCGCCAACCACTCGTCGCCGACGTCGAAGAGCGGCGCGGTCTTGGTCAGGACGACTTTCTCGTCGCCGGGGATGAACTTGACCTGGTGCGCCTCGCCCCGCGTCTGCGTTTCGTTCCAGAAGGCTTGCAGCTCGCGCAGCATCGCGGGCGTCCACGAGGCCGGCACGGCAATGAGCGCTTCGGGGACGTTGCCTTTCGTGTAGTACTCCATCTGGTAGATCATGCGCCGCACGGACGTCGTGATGGTGATCATGATCTGCTCGGTGGGCGACATCCCATAGGCGCGGCCCGGCCGCGGGTTCCGCGGCGCGTAGAGTAGCTCGTCGGCGGTGAAGTTCCAGGCGGGCAGCCCCTTGATCACCTGCTGGTATGCGATCGACGGCGGCTCGGGCGTGCGGCCGGTCTCGTCCAGCTTCCGCGTGATCGTGACACCGTCCAGGAGATCGAGCGAGTAGACGCCGCCGCCCTTCGTGGGCCGGCGGTAGATGACCGGCGCGTCGGTGACGAGCATCTCCTCCATGAGCATCCGCGTCCACGTGGCCCAATCGTGCTCACGATCCGGGTACCGGAACGCGTCGGTGATCCGCCGGGCGAGCGCGTCGTTGTCGTCCTGTCCGTCGCGGGTGGTGATGGCCCAGCCCAGCTTCGCCATCTGGTCCTTTCGCGTCTCGATGCCGATCCGCAGGAGTTCGCAGGCGTCGGCGAACGCGCGGAGCGTGGCCATGCCGACCCGCTCGTCCGACCGCGGCTGGATCTGGATGTTGTACGAGACCGGGAAGTCCCAGACGCGGCCTTTGGGCTCATCGGGTGGCGCGGACGGCGCGATCGGCTGGCCG
>DATMZX010000321.1:0-2867 GCA_035573235.1 Gemmatimonadales bacterium | reverse complement strand
TACGGTCGGGAATGCGCTCGACGTGTTCAACACCAGTTCGTGGCCGCGCTCCGGCGTGGTTACCGTCAGTGATTCCCTCGTTCCGGACGGTGGCGTGCTCTCTACGTCCAGCGGTCGCGCCGTGCCGGCGCAGCATCTGCGCGACGGCAGGCTCGCCTTTCTGGCGGAAGATGTTCCGCCACTCGGCCGTGCGCGCTATCTGCTGGCCGCGGGAGCGCGCCCTGCCACACCGCTCGACTCGACCCATGCCGCGGGAGATTCGATCTGGAATGGCGAGATCATGGCGACCGTGGACACGATAACGGGCGCACTCGCGAGCGTGCGGTGGAAGGGGCATGAGCTGGTGGACCGCACGCGCGGCGGGTGGGGCGACTACTGGTACGTGCCGGGACGATCATCCACCGCGGCGGTAGGCGTGCATGGCGTCACGATCACCGTGCTCGACTCGGGTCCGCTGGTCGCATCACTCAGGGTGAACTCGATCGCTCCCGGCGCCCGATCCCTCACGCGCACGTATCGCGTGACCAGCGGATCCGACGTGGTCGAGATTTCCGCGACGATCGACAAGCGCGCGGTCCGCACGAAGGAAGCGGTGCACATCGGCTTCCCGTTCCTGGTGCCGAAGGGCCAGGTGCGGCTCGATGTGCCGTGGGCCATCGTGCGTCCGGACTCGGATCAGCTTCCCGGCGCCAATCGCAACGTGCTCACCGCGGATCGCTGGGCGGACGTCTCCAACGACAGCATCGGTGTCCAATGGGCCACTCTCGACGCGCCCCTCGTGGAGCTGGGAGGGATGACGGCGGAAGACTGGCACCACGACGACGGGACGACGTCGTGGCTGCGCGCGCTGCCCCGCACGCAGCTCCTCTTCTCCTATGTGATGAACAATTACTGGCACACGAACTTCAAGGCGGACCAGTCGGGGCCGGTCACGTTCCGGTATGCCGTGCGGCCGCACGGGGCGTGGGACGCCGGTGCGGCGGAGCGGTTCGGCATCGGCGAGAGCCAGCCGCTCATCGTGGCGCCGGCGACGGGCGGCGATCCCTCTACACGAATCTCCGTCAGTGATCATGAGGTCATTGTCGCATCGGTGAGGTCGGTTCCCGGCGGATTGCAAGTTCGGCTCTTCAATCCGACAAGTGCGAGACGGCTGGTCGAGGTCAGCTGGAATGCGCGCGTCGCCCGGGCGACGCTCCCGCCGCTCGGCACGACGGCGCTGATCCTCCGTACAGGATCGGCGCCCCCATCGGGCTCCGGTCACGACTGGGCGCGTCGGCGCGCGTCCTGGAGCTCGTCGGACGGGGGCTCATGCAGATCAATGTCTCGGTGCCCGTCGTGCTGGAGTATGAAGCGGTGCTCAAGAGGCCGGGCATGGTGCCGGCGTATACCCCGGCGGAGATTGACGACTTGCTGGACGGGCTGTGTGCACTCGCGCACCATCAGGACATTCACTACCTGTGGCGTCCGCAGCTACCGGATCCCGCGGACGAGTCGGTACTGGAGTTGGCGGTCGCCGCCGATCGTGCGCCGATCGTGACGTTCAACGCAATTCACTTTCGCCGGGCGCGGCTGTTCGGAGTACGTGTACTGAACCCGGGAAGTCTCCTCTTCGAGATCGGAGCGATCGAATGAGTGCCATCAGTTTGCGGCTGCCGGACTCGATCCATCGGAAGATCAAGGAACTGGCCGAGCAGGATCACACGTCGATCAATCAGTTCATCGCGACGGCGGCGGCGGAGAAGGTTGCGGCGCTGGAGGCGGAGCAGTATCTCGCCGAGCGCGCGCGGCGCGGACAGCGGCAGCGATTCCTTCAGCTATTGGCCAAGGCACCGGCGGTCGAGCCCGACGAGTCGGATCGGCTCCCTGCGGTCGTACAACGCGTATCCGAAGCGCCGCGGGCGAAGTCACCAAAGTCGGGCTCGAAGCGCCCCGTCAGGAAGCGATAGGCGGTGCAGCGGCGGGACCGGTCACCGACTCGGCCAGGACCCGCCCACCGCCTTGTACACCGCCACGAGCGCCGTCGCCGCGGCGGTGCGTCCCGTCGCCAGTTCGCTCTCCGCGCTCAGCAACGTGCGCTGCGCGTCCAGCACCTGCAGAAAGTCGGTCTCGCCCGCCTCATAGCGAAGCTGCGCGAGATCAAGGGCGCGCGTGCTGGAGCGCACCGCCTCACTCAAGCTGCCCAGTCGCGCCCGCGAGCGATCGTATGTGACAATGGCGGTCTCGGTCTCGCCGATCGCGCCCAGCACCGCCGACGTGTACCGCGCGCGCGCTTCGTCCGCATGCGCTCGAGCAACATCGGCGCGCATCTTCACCCGGCCGAGATCCAGGAACGGCCACGACAGCACTGGGCCAACGAAGTAGCGCGGAGTACCGGTATTCCCGAGCGCATCGAAGGTCGGCGATGTATACCCGACGCTGCCCGCGAGACTGAGGCGCGGCAGGTACTCGGCCTGCGCCGCCCCCACGAGCATCGTCTGCGCCGCGAGTTGCCGCTCGGCGCTCAGCACGTCCGGCCGCCGGCGCACGAGATCGGCCGGCGAGCCCACGCGCACCGTATCAGGCAGCGGCGGCAGATCGGCCGCCGTGAGGAGCGCCGGTGGCAGTTTCTCCGGTGATCGCCCCAGCAGCACCGCGATCCGGTAGCGACTGGCCGCGATACGCGATTCGATGTCCGGCGTGGCGGCGAGCGTGAGGCTCAGCTCGGCCCGCGCGCGCTCCACATCGAATGCGGTGCCGCTCCCGGCCGAGAGACGCCGCTCGGTGAGTTGCATCGTGCGCCGCTGATTCGCGGCGTTCCGGTTGGCGACGGCGAGCTCGCTCTGTGCACCGCGCAGCTCGAAGTACGTTCGCGCCACTTCCGCGGCCAG
>DATMZX010000320.1:0-3266 GCA_035573235.1 Gemmatimonadales bacterium | reverse complement strand
TCTCCCATTGCAGCCGTAATATTACGAGAGGATTCTGGCGGGGCGAAGAGAGTTGAGGCGCGCGCGGTGGCTAGCCGCTTATTGCGCATTCGGCGTTCGATCGCGCGCGCTCGCTCGAGACCCTCGAACAGCAGCGCTTGCGAAGCCGAGCTTCGAGTTGGTTCGGTACGCTGAACCATTACTGTTCAGCGACGGAGGCGCGCAACGGCGAAGTAGAGCGCGAAGAAGTAGACGAGCGCGAACGTCAAGAACGCGCCGGGGTCAGTCACGTTGTGCGACGGCAGCGGATTGATTTTGAACGCCCAGCACGTTGCTCCCGCGAGCGCGAGGGCAACGGCAATGAGCAGCGCGAGGGCGCCCCTACTCGGCTTCCATCCCGGATCGCGCTCACCTTCCGGCATGTGTCTTTATCCCGCTGATGCCGGCGCGCTTCAAGAGCGCATCCTCCAGCGCGTGGCGCGCGTTCGATTCGTTCCCGTACTCGGCGATCAGCAGGAACGCGAGCTCGGGCGACTTATCGCGCGTCGCGAGCCCGTCCTCGATCCCGAGCTTCATCGCTTCGCGCTGCTCCTCGGTGGCAGCGCCGGGGTTGTCGTGCGAGCCCTTGAGGACGCAGTCACTCCAGGCCCACGCGTAGATCCCGATGCGCGAATCGCGGTCGCCGGCCTCGTGAGCCTCCTGCACTGCCTTGATCCCGCCGATCGTCCACTCCCACCCGGCCTTGAGCACATCGACGACGAAGCCGACCAAGCACGCATGCTCGAAGATCTCCAGTGCGTGGTGGCTCAGTTCGCCGCCGATCTTCTCGGCTACGGCCTTCAAGATTTCTGCGCGCTCCTGAAGGCTGACCGTTTCGAGCACGTATTTGACCGCATCGCCGAACTTGTGTGCGCGCAGAAGGTTCACGATGTGCGGCACCAGCGCAAAACGTGCGGCGGCGCCGACGGCCACGCCGTGGCCCTCGCCGGCGATGTCCTCGCCGATCTTCTCCGCGCCCTCTTTGGCGAGGCCGCCGCCGACCTCGGACGGATCCTCCTTCTCCTCGGGGCGCTTCTCCTCGCCGCCAGCGACGCCACCCTCGATCGCCTCTCCGGCGCTCACGCCGGGGGCGATTGCACCCGCTTCGCTCTCCGAGAACTCAACGTCGGCCTTCTCCTCGCCGCCGTCCTTCCCGCCCTTGGCCTTAGATTCCTTCTTCGCGGCGGCGATTGTCTTCGGACCGATCTTGCCGTCGGGCGTAAGCCCGTGCTGCATCTGCCACTTGCGAACTTCGCGCACGGAGATGCCCGCGTTGTCGCCCGCGCAGCCGGGCGCAACCTTGAGAAACTCGGTGACGAGATCGGCATGTGCGGCGTTGTATTGCGTCGCGCTCTTCACGATCGCTTGCCACTTGGCCGCGCGCGGGTCGCGCGACTGCGGCGCGGGAGTCTTCGTCTCACTCGCGTCGGGCGCCTGGGCGCCAACGTTGGCAGCCTTGGCGGCCGGTTTGATCTCGTGCTCGTTCATTTCTTCGCCGCCCGGCGAGGCGCGCACGGCTCAGCGTTGGCCGGCACCACAGCATCGAGATTGAGCGGCATCGCCAGCAGGCGGGTTTCGGCCTCGCCGCTGAACTGGGCGACGACGCGCGGCGCTTCGCCCTCGCGGTGGGTGCGTTGCGTTTGTCGGGCTGGCCGCTGCATGCCTAGTTATCGGCGCCTCGCCGAAAAAGTTGCTGCCCTACGCGCACTTTCGTCTCCGCTTCTTGCGCGCCGCCTCGAAGGTGCGTCCGCGCATCCCGGCGCCCCGGTACTCGGCGAGTAGCTCGTTGGCGGCCGGCGCAACGCTTCCAGCTCATCTTACCTCGGCGGCCAAGGACGAGGGACAGAGAGAAGAAGGTCGCGTAGACCGTGCTGAGTCGATCCCGTGGCGCGCGCGATGGCCACAAAGTGTCACCAGGTCTTGACCTATTCTTCCGTGCGGTGCCAAGGAATCCCGTGGTGGTGCCACCCTGGTGCCACGGAGAGCCGGATCTGAGGTCTGGGTCGCGGTAGCGTGAAGCGGGATGGGGAGAAGGGCGGTTCTCGACGGAGAACGGGGTTCGAAACGGCGCAAGCCAGCGTCGCATCGATGATTGTCCGTTCTCCGTCCGAGCGGGTTCAAATCCCGTCGGGGTCGCCCTCAATGCGGATAAGTTCTTCCGCGGACATGCGGGCCGACAGCCGGTACCGCATGCCCGCGGAGGTGCGCATGGGCGTAAAGGTGATCGCTCGCGGATCAGCGACGTCACCACGCGCCGCGCCTTGGCCGCGTCGGCCGCGAGTAGGGCGCGGACGTCGGCGAGGTGCTGGCGAGCCTCGGCCTCTAAGCAGCGAAGCGATTCGAGCAGCGTGAGGACCCTCAAGAGGGCTGCTCGCAGCTTCTTGGCGTCCGGGTCGCCGCGGTTCCGTACGCGCTGGTGCAGCCGGAGTTCTTCACGACGGTCAAGCCGGCCCAACGTGGTGATCGAAGAGATCGTCGACACGATCTCGCTTCCCCGCGTCCGGGGGACCGGAAAGCGTTCGTGAACGACCCCCTTGCGCCCGGCCGTGCCGTGCGGTAATACTGAACCAGATGGCTCAGTGTTCGAAGGCCGCCCAGCTCGACGCCGCGTTCGCCGCGCTGTCGGATGCCACGCGGCGCGGCGTGCTCGAGCAGCTCGGGCGGGCCGATGCATCGATCACGGACCTCGCCGAGAGGTTCGAGATGACGCTCACCGGCATGAAGAAGCACGTCGCTGTGCTGGAAGATGTCGGGCTCGTCGCGACGGCGAAGGTCGGCAGGGTGCGGACATGCAAGCTCGGCCGGCGCCGGCTCGACGAGGTCACGGCGTGGATCGACCGCTATCGCCAGCTGTGGAGCGCGCGCTTCGACGAGCTGGACCAGGTGATCGAAGAACTGAAGCTGAAAGAGAAAGAGAGAGTACCCCGATGAAGAACGACACGACGGTGGAACGGAAGTCCGAGCGCGAGGTCGTCATCACGCGCACCTTCAACGCGCCTGCGCGCATCGTGTTCGAGGCGTGGACCAAGCCCGAGCTCATGCGGCGATGGTGGGTACCGAAGTCGAGCGGCATCACGCTGCTGTCCTGCGAGATGGACGTCCGCACGGGCGGTGGCTACCGCTTCGTGTTCAAACATCCCACCGTACCGGGGGAGACGATGGCGTTCTTCGGCAAGTATGTCGAGGTGTCACCGCACTCGCGCCTGGTGTGGACGAACGACGAGAGCGGTGACGACGGGCAGCTCAGC
>DATMZX010000319.1:0-13036 GCA_035573235.1 Gemmatimonadales bacterium | reverse complement strand
TGTGATGAGCGTACTGAGCTTTGGGCGCGGGAAGGGTTGGACAGGCGGCGGCGGCGGGGCGTTGCTGACGCGAAGCCGAAACGCGCCGTCCATCGCTCGCAACGGCCACGGTCGCGGCGGTGACCTCCGCGCCGTGAGTCTGGCGGCGGCGCAATGGACATTCGGCCGGCCGTCGCTGTACGGGATTCCCGCGGCGCTGCCGTGGCTCGGCCTTGGAGAGACGCGCTATCGCGATCCAGTCCCGCCGCGGCAGCTGCCCCGCGCGGCCGCGAGCTTGCTGCTGCATGGCGCCGCTGCCGCGGAACGGGAGGGAGAGCAGCGAAAGCGACGGGCCGCTCGTTTACTGGAGATGGTTACGCGCCGTCGCGGTATCGAGCCCATCGAGCCACTCCCGCGAGGCGTCCCCGGCTATCTGCGCCTGCCGCTGCGGGTGAACGGCGGCCTCAGCAGGTTGGCGAACCGCGAGGCGGCCGTACGTCTTGGCGCCGCCCGCTCGTACCCGCAGCCGCTTGGCGAATTGCCCGCGGTCCGCGCGCGCCTGGTCAGTCGCTGGCAGTGGCCCGGCGCCGAAGAGCTGGCCCGCGATCTGATCACGCTTCCGACGCACTCGCTGCTGACGGCGGATGATCTCGACCGGCTGGTGCGTGCGGTAACCGGATAGATCAGGCGGCGCGGTCGCGCCTGGGCCGCATGCCGGCCGTCCAACCCGCAAATGCCGGCAGCGAGATAGACGCCGGCACATTCACGCGACGCAGCTCGCACGGATCGATGCCGGTCGGGTTCAATCCGTAATCGAGTGTGACGGCGGCCCGGTATCCCGCGCGCCGAACCGCGTCGCGCACGCGCGCGTCCCAGATCCCGTACGGATATGAAAACGAGGTCGGCCGGACACCAGTCCGTTCTTCGATCAGAGTGCCCGCGTCGCCGAGCTCGCGCTCAAGCTCGGCGTCGTCGAGCGTGATCAGGGTGCGGTGCGAGAGGGTATGTGCCCCCAGATCCAATCCCGCCGCGGACTGCCGGGCGATGAGAAGCCAATCGGCGGGCACATGCGTGACCGGCACGTCACGCAGGGGCGTCGCGCCGGCATCCTCGAGGACGCGGCGCGCGTCGCCACCCAGCGACAGCAAACGCCGCTCGCGGGATCCGGCGCCGGTTCCACGAATGACGGCCGGGTCATCCCACCAGAAGAGGGAACGGTGATCCGGCGCGTCTGCCACAACAAAGACGGTGGCCGGCAATCCCAGCGTGCGCAGTAGCGGCCACGCCACGGTGAGGGCGCCGGTATACGCGTCGTCGAACGTGATCGTCGCGAGGCCGCGCACGGACCGTCCGCTCGCCAGCCGGCTCACCAGTTCGCCCAGCGGAATCACGCGATAATGATTCTTGAGCCATTCGACTTGCGCAGCGAACTGGGCCAGTGGAAGGTGCAGCCCCGGATCTCCAAACGACGGCCGGGTGGTTTGGGGCACGACATTGTGATAGCAGAGCACCAGCGCGCCCTGCCGCAGCCGTCGCGCCAAACTGGTGATGCCGGCGTTGTGGATCGCGCCGTAGTAGAAGCTACCAAGCATCGTTGTAGAGCGATCGATAGCGCGCGGCCATGTTCGCAACGTCGTACTCGGCAGCGGCGCGGTTCTGTGCGGACTTTCCAAGCTCGCGTGCAAGCTCGGCATCGGTGAGGATGCGTTCGATCGCGCGCGCGAGCTCGTCAGGCCGGGCCGGTTCGACCAGCAACCCCGCGCTGCCGTTCGCGAGCGCCGCCGGCACCTCGCCGACGCGCGTCGCAACGATGGGCAACCCGGCGAACATGGCCTCGAGCAGCGCGAGCGGCAGCCCCTCGCTGCGCGAAGGCAGCACGAACGCGTCAGCGGATGCGAGCAGCTCGGCCACGTCATTTCGTAAGCCGAGCAAATGCACGCGGTCGGCGATGCGCCGAGTGTTGGCCTCGCGATTCAAGGTCTCGGCGAGCTCCCCACGCCCGGCGATCGCGAGATGCAGCGCCGGGTATCGGGGGGCCAGGTACGAGACGGCCGTCACGAGGTCGGCATGGCCTTTGACGGGGTAGAGATTCCCGACCGCCAGCACGAGGCGATCCTCAGGTCCGACGCCGAGCTCGCGGCGGATCCCGTTTGCGGCGGCAGGACGGCGGCGAATCCCGTTCGGGACGACGGCGACGCGCCCGCGCCGGAGCCACAGGTCGCGGCGCATCGATTCGGCCAGCTTGTGCGAGACGGCGGTGACCGCCGCACTCGAGCCAACGGCCCATCGCATGGCAAGGCGGCGGCGCCACCGCTCCGCGTAGTACCGACTTCCGTGCATCGTGATCACGTGCGGCACGCCGGCCAGCCGTGAGGCCCACGCGCCGTAGAATGCCATCGTGAACTCGTGGCTATGCGCGAGTGCGACGTTGTGCCGGCGGAACGCGGCCGCGAGCTCACGCGCAAAGGCGCGCGAGAAAGGCTTCCGCAGCGGAACGTACTCGATGGGCACGCCAAAGCCTCGAAGCTCCGACTCCAGCCAGCCCTCGATTCGGGCCGGGACAAATGCGATTCCGGGGTACCCTGACGCCTGCAGCTCGTTCGCCAGCGAGGCGAGCATCCGCTCGGCGCCGCCGGGACCGTCCGTTTCGATGAGGTGTGCGATCACCCTTGACATGCGAGCTGTTCTGCGCTGCCGATCCTGCGTGCACCGCGCGGTGCCAAGTGTTCTGTCACGAGCTCGGTCAAGCGGACCAGCTGTGTCTCGGCAGTGAACCGCGCGGCGACGTCATCGCGGGCGTAGGAACCGATGCGCGCGCCGGCCGCGCGATCGCTGAGCAGAGCAGCGATCGCGGCGGCGAGCCGGGCCTCATCTCCGGGCGGCACGAGCATTCCGGTCACCCCCGCCTGAATCACTTCCGGGATTCCGCCCACCGCCGTCGCGACGACGGGTTTGGCTCGGCTCATCGCTTCGAGCGCCGCAAGACCGAACGCTTCGTCCCAAACGGACGGGACGACACACACATCCGCTGCCTCCAGCAGCAATTCGCGATCTGGGCGATAGCCGTAGAGGCGAATGCGGTCACGCGAGGGCAGGGAGTCGCGGAGCGCCTGGAGGCTCGCGAAAGCCGGGCCGTCGCCGGCATACAGCAGCAGCGCATCCGAGGCAGCCAGCCGATCGAACGAGCGGAAAAGATTGTCCACGCCCTTTTCCGGTGTTGCGCGACACGTGCAGGCGATGATCGGCACATGCTCGTCGAGTCCCAAGGCCCGGCGCGCGTGCCGCGTCCGGGAGGAGTCCGCGTGCGGCTGGATCATCACGCTGTTCCACACGCGCGTGACGCGCTCGGCCGGGACCATGCCGACCGTCCGCTGCCGCTCCGCGACGAAATCGCTGACCGCGATCACGCGATCCGCTGTAAGCCCCGGAACCCGGGCGAGCATCCCCTTGGCGAGTCGTTTGAGGCCTCGCGGGACGGTTCCAGCGCCGGAGGTGTGGTCGTGCACGAGGATTGTCCGAACGCCGGCCGCGCGGAGCAAGGGATAGAATGGCGACCGGGCGGGACGATCGATGAGATAAAGCAGGTCTACCCGTTCGCGGCGCGCGAACGCGAGCGTCTGACGCAGCGACGCCACGGTTTCCAGCCGTGCATCCAGCGTGATCGGCCGCGCCGGCGTCCCTTGCAAGGCGCGCGGCGAAGCCGTCATCGCTGGATAGGCGACGAACGCGCGCACGCCGATCTGGGCCAGGCGGGTCGCCATTCCCGCAAAGAGCCCTTCGATAAAGTCCCAGGCGTAGCCCGTATTGGCAGGAAAATTCGCCACGAACAGAACCGTGCCGCGCATACCACCCCGGGGGGCAACTTGTGTGCCGGGTGCGGCTGGCATGCAACGTGCCAAAATCGGCTGCAACTCCTCCCCCGAGGTGTATTCCTGTGGCGCGCGCGCTACATCCGTTGAGTTCTGTCACGCTCCTGATCCTGTGGGGCGCCTGCCGGGCGCCGGCGGACGGCTCGCTGGACGAAAGCGCGCAAATCGCTGTCGTCTCCGGAAACCAACAGGGAGCCGCACTGGGACAGCCATTGCCCGGGCCGCTAGTGGTGAGCGCGTTCAAGAGCTCCGGAAAGCCCTGGCCGGGTGCGCGGGTGGTCTGGGTTGTGAAACGCGGGTCCGGCGCGCTGAGCGCCGATACGACGACGGCATCGGACTCCGGGCTCTGCGAGGTGTCGTACACGATCGGCGGGACGCCCGGAACGGACACGGTGCAAGCGACCCTGGCCGGCACGAGCGCGTCAGTCACTTTCGCGATCACCGCGGGCGAGAACCGCACGCCCTGGCCGGCGGAGCCCGCCGAATTCAAGACGCTGACCGACTGGCCCTATAATCAGCTCGTCACGAAGAATGACGGGACGGTCATCCACGGCGCGAATGTCTGGAATCAATCCCCAGGGAGCGGCAGCATCGCGATTACACCGGACTCCGACGCACCGTTGTCTCCGCCCAACGTGGTCGAATTGACGTATCCGGTGGGGCTGCCGAGCGGCTATGCGCCATGGACGCTGTACTTCAACCCGCGCCCGACCGGGCGTGAGTTCTATGTTGCGTTCTGGTGGAAGGCGAACGCCGAATGGCAGGGCGATCCCAGTGGAATCAACAAGATCATTTTCTGGCAGGATTCGGCGCCGTCGAGCGCGAATCTCATCATGATGATGAACAACCAGCGCCAGCGCGACTATCTGTTGACCGTGACCGTCGAGTTCAATCAGGCGACAAACGGACAGCTCGCGAATGCGGCGGGCGCCGGACGGGTGTGGCATATCTTCGGCAACGTCCGCGGCGGCAATTACGTCATCACCCCGGGTCAGTGGTATCGCATCGAGCTCTACTTCAAGGGCAGCACCACCCCGACGTCACAAGATGGCGTGCTCAAGTGGTGGGCAACCAAGCTGGGGGATTCTGCCGCCACGCCCGTGGGCGACTACACGAACGTCAACTTCGACGCGCCCAACTTCATTCAGTTCAGCTTCGCTCCGACCTGGGGCGGCAACAGCGGCGTCGGCAAGAAGCGCAACGATTATTACCGGATCGATCACGTGCATCTCAGCGCGCCATGAGACCTGCGCCGACCCTGATCGCAGCGGGAATAGCTCTGGGCGCCGCCGTCGGCTGCGGCTCTCGACTCGACAACGCCGTACGAGCCGCGGCAGACACGGTATTCGCGGAGGATTTCGAGTCGGGCGCCCTCGCGGCATGGCAGGACGGTGTGGATCCGAACCGCCACCATATCGTCACCGACTCGCTCGCGGCCCAATCGGGCCGGCGGTTTCTGCGTGTGACGTATCAGGCAGGTGGCGACGGCGGCTGGCTCACGCACTTCTTTCTGCCCGGGTACGATTCCTTATATGTGAGTCTCTACGTGCGCTTCCCGCCGGATTGGCTGGGCGGTACGAAGCTCGTCGCGCTCTATGGATCGCGCACCGACGACCAGTGGTCCGCAATGGGGAAGGCCGGCCTCTGCCCCACGGGAAGCGACTTCTTTGCGACGATGCTCATCGCCGAAGTGAGCGGTGACCCCGGTCCGACCCGGTTCTATTCCTATTATCCAGCGATGTCCAAAGAGCCGGACGGAGTCACGTGCTGGGGCCGCTTCGGCGACGGCAGCGAGCAGTACACGCCGCCGCTCACGCTGAGTCGCGGCGCGTGGCATCACCTGGAATTCTGGGTGAAGCTCAACGAACCCGAACGCGAGAACGCGCTGCAGCAATTCTGGATCGATGACACGCTCCGTGGAACGTGGCGCGGCTTGCGGTTTCGAAACAGCGCGACGCTGCGATTGAATTCAGTCCAGCTCACGTTCAATCGCGGCATTGCGGGAGGCCCCACCGCCGCAACCCTCGACGTCGATCACCTCGTCATAACCACAGCTCCCACCGCAGCTCACAACTGACCGCCTAGAGTGTGACACCCGCCACGATCGCCTCGTGGTCCTCGATCGGTGTCGGATTGCCATTCACGCAAATCGCCTGATTGCATCAAGGTTATTGCTGTCGCTATGGTGCTACAGCAAAACCTCCCCTTGCCCGGGGAGCGCGAAACGGCAAACCCGGTGAAAACCGGCGACGCAAAGCTACGAGGCTACCGCACGCGGTCGCGTGCCACGCCAGTCGAGCCGCCGAATCTCTGGGAGGGGTATGCGTTTCCGCAGTCTGCAATCCCGTTTTCTGTGGGCGCTCGTGCTACTCGCGGCATGCGAGATCATGCCGCGGACTGGCCTCGATGTCCCCGCCATCCAGCTGATCGTCGTACCGGCTGCGGTCACGCTCGATCCCGACCAGAGCTATCAGTTTCTTGTCTTCGGCCGCACCCCGGCCGGTGACAGCATCAGCGTCCCCGTCACGTACTCGGCGACCGGCGGAACGATCTCGGCCGATGGTGTCTACAGGGCTGGACAGACCGCCGGCGCGTATCGTGTGGTTGCCAGGCAGAACGGCGGCTTACTCGTGGACAGCGCGGTGGTCACCGTAGCCGCCGGTGCGCCGCCGCCACCGCCGCCACCGCCGCCGCCGCCGCCGCCACCGCCGCCGCCGCCGCCACCGCCGCCGCCTCCTCCTCCGCCGCCGCCTCCTCCGGCGCCGCCGGGAGCAGTGAATGACGTGTCGGTGACATCAGTGACGGATACTTCGGTGCTGCTCGCGTTCACGGAGGTGAATGACGGAGCGGGGCAGCCGGCGAAGTATGATGTTCGCTTCGCGATCGGTCCGATAACGTGGGGCGGTGCGCAAAGTGTGGCGCGCGGCAGCTGTCAGGTGCCGATGGCCGGCACCACGATTGGCGCGCGACGCACATGCAGCGTGTTCGGCCTCGCCGCCGGAACGGCGTATCAGTTCCAGATGATCGCGTTCCGCGGGACGTTGAACGTGAACGCCGTCTTTGGTGGGCTTTCGAACGTGGCCAGCGGCACGACTTCGGGGAGTATCGTGCCGCCGCCGCCGCCGCCGCCACCACCACCACCACCACCGCCCCCGCCGCCGCCGCCGCCCGGTGGCTGGACGCATGAGCCGAGCGGATTCACCGTCATCCAGGACGATGGGTGGGAGTCGGGGCTGCTCGGGAGTTATCTGCTCTACAATGTCTCGGTCGACAGGCCGTTCAGCGTCGTGAACATCACCGACTCACCGATTGGCGAGTCCAAAGCGCTGCAAAGCGGCTATCTCGCCGGCTCGGCAGGAGGGGCCGGGACCGAGTCGCGCTGGGACATCCCGTCAGCGCAGCGGCGTTACGAGATCTACCTCGGCTACTGGGTGCAGGTGAATCCGCAATGGCAAGGCCATAGCTCGGCGATCAACAAGATGCTGTTCCTGTCCGACGGTGGTAACGGCGCGTTCTCCGCCATGTGGTACGAGATGTTCGGCTCGGGCAGCGCGCCGCTCAGCCTCTACGTCGTGAATCAGAGTGGTGGCTCGCCAGGCGGCATCACCGCGAACGTCACCCCCGTGACTTTTACACGCGGCGTGTGGCATAAAGTGGAGATCTATCAGAAGCAGGGAAGTCCGGGCGTCGTGCGCGTGTGGGTCGACGACGTCTTGGCCATCGATCGCTCCGATGTCATGACACGCAACGCGCCCATCGATGCGATCGCGCTCAGCGGGATGTGGGGTGGCGTGGGATCGGACGTGAAGCAGCAGTTCGACTACATGCGCTTTGATCGCATCCACGTCAGCGTGCGGTAGGGATCGAGAACATGCCGTTCACATTCAAGATCTCGGTCCGGTTGGCGCTGATGAAAGCGTCGTGCGCCCTGGCCCTCGCGCTCCTGTGGATGGGGTGCGAGCTGCCGGGCAAGCGCGTCACAGACCCCCAGCCGACCGTGGTGCGGATCGTCGCTTCACCAGACGTCGTCACACTCGAACCAAATCAATCACAGCAGTTTTTCGCATCTGGCCGCACCCAGGCGGGGGACAGTGTCGCCGTCAACGTGAGTTGGAGTGCGACCGGCGGGACGGTAACGGCGGGTGGGTTGTACACCGCGGCTTCGTCTGCCGGAACCTATGGGTTGATTGCGACTCAAATCGGCGCGAGCCTGTCGGACACGGCGGCCATTACCGTGACCGCGCCGCCGCCGCCGCCGCCGCCGCCACCACCACCGCCACCGCCGCCACCGCCGCCGCCACCACCGCCGCCGCCGCCGCCCGCGCCACCGGGGACGGTGAATGACCTGGCCGTAGCGAGCGTAACCGACAGCTCAGTCACGCTCACTTTTACGGAGGTAAGCAATGGCTCGGGGCAAGCGGCAAGCTACGACAGCCGGTACGCCGTCGGCGCGATCTCCTGGGGGTCGGCAAGCGAGGTGAGCAGAGGGAGCTGCGCGGCACCGATGCCGGGGACGACAATCGGCGCGAAGCGTAGCTGCAGTGTTCATGGTCTGCAGGCGGGGACGGCGTATCAGTTCCAGCTCGTGGCATTCCGCGGCACGTTGAATGTCGATGCGGTGTTCGGGGGACTTTCCAACGTCGCGAGTGGAACGACGACATCGATCGTCCCGCCCCCGCCACCGCCGCCACCGCCGCCACCGCCACCACCACCGCCGCCGCCGGGCGTGTTTTTCCAGGAGGGTTTCGAGGACGCGTCGTTAGCGGCTCGGGGCTGGTACGACAACACCGCTCCCGTCCTGACGACGGCGCAACACTCGAGCGGCGCGCGCGCGCTGGAGATGCATTTCACCGCCGGATCGGCGGTGCCGGTGTCGGGCGGCGCGCTGCGGCATCTGTTCACACCGTCGCCCACGCTCTACATCAGCGTGTGGGTCAAGTACAGCAGCAACTGGGTGGGATCCGGAAGGCCGTATCACCCGCACGAGCTCTATGTGCTGAGTAATCAGGACGGCGACTGGGACGGCCCGGCGAACAACTGGCTCACGCTGTACATCGAGCACAACTATCAAAACGGCGGCTTCCCGCGCCTCGCGCTCCAGGACAACAAAGCGATCAACACGAATTACGGCACGCCGCCGATCAACCTCGTTGGCGTGACGGAGAACCGCTCGACCGGTGGATGCAACGGCATCCTCGAGAGCAACCTTGCATCGGAATGCTATAACGCGCCGCCCTGGTACAACGACAAGCAGCTTCAGGCGTCGCAGGTCTGGTTCCAACCCGCGCCCGGCGCCGGCTACAAAGGGAACTGGAACCACGTAGAGGTCTACTTCCAGATGAACTCCATCGTCGGCGGTGCGGGCGTTGCCGACGGTGTGATGCAGTACTGGTTCAACGGGGCATTGGTCATCGATCGGCACGACATCCTGTTTCGCACCGGCGCGCGACCGTCAATTCAGTTCCATCAGTTGTTGATTGCGCCCTATATCGGCGACGGCTCACCCGTGGATCAATACCTGTGGGTCGATGATCTCATCGTAGCATCCGGGAGGCCTGCTCCTCCCTAATTCCGGTTCCGGAATTCATCAATCCTCAAAATCGCTGCCAAAGCAGCGGGGGGTGGCGGCCGTCCGTCAACGGCAACACAGGGTTTACTGCCGCGTTAGTGCTGTCAAAACGCGGGGCGATTCCGGCCCATCCGGGCGCCGATTAGGTAGTTCCGCGACTTGTTCGAGGAGGTGTGTGTGAAACGTCTGACGACGATCTTAAATACAGTCATGGTGGCGATCACAGTTGCTTTGCTCGCGTGCACGGGAGATCAGCCCACGGGCACTCCCTTGCCGCTCAATGACGAGACCGTTCCAACGGTTTCGCCGGCTCCCATTTCCACCTCGCCGGTCGCGACCGTCACCGATCTCGCCGTTGCCGGCGTGTCCGACAGCACGGTCACCCTCTCGTTTACCGAAGTCGGTGATGCCCTCGGACAACCGGCGAGCTATGACGTGCGATTCGCGCACGGCAGCTTGAGCTGGGGTTCCGCCACCGGTGTTTCGCTCGGCAGCTGTCGGGTGCCGCTGGCCGGCGTCGCCGTCGGCGCAAAACGCACCTGCGATGTGCGGGGGCTCGCGCCCTTGACCGCTTATCAATTCGAGCTCGTCCCGTTCCGCGGCACGCTGAATCTGGACGCCGTGTTCGGCGGTCTATCGAACGTCGTGAGCGCGACGACCGACAGCAGCGACAGCAGCGACAGCCAGCCACCCACCGTTGCCGCGCCGGCCATCGTCAGCACGCTGGCCGTGGCTGCGGTCTCCGACAGCTCGGCGAGCCTTTCCTTTATAGAGGTCGACGACGGGACCGGCCATGCCGCGAGCTACGACGTGCGCTACGCGCCCGGGGCGATTTCGTGGGGTTCGGCGAGCTCGGTCAGCCGCGGCACCTGCCGGCTCCCGATGGCCGGAACGACGATTGGCGCCAGGCGCACCTGTAAGATCCTCGGTCTCGATGGGTCCACGCGCTATCAGTTCCAGCTCGTGGCGTTCCGCGGCACGCTCAATCAGGATGCCGTGTTCGGCGGCCTGTCCAACGTCGTCAACGGCACCACGGCGGCGCACATCGCGACCGTCACGCTGAGTCCCGCGACGGCGAGCCTGGCCATCGGGGCGACGCAACAGGTTACAGCAGTCTTGAAGGACAGTGCAGGGACGACACTCACCGGTCGCACGGTGACGTGGACCTCGAGCAACCCGGCGGTTGCAGCCGTGAGCCGGGGTCTCGTCACTGCTGTGGCGTCAGGTTCGGCGACGATCACCGCGACGAGTGAAGGGGTTTCAGGGACCGCCACGGCGAATGTGACGAGCGCGACCCGGAATCCCGGCACCGTGGCCGATCTCGCGGTCAGCAGCGTGAGCGACACCGCGGTGACGTTGACGTTCACCGAGGTCACCGACGGGGCCGGACAGCCCGCGGGCTATGACGTGCGCAGCGCGGTTGCCCCCATTGCGTGGGGCTCGGCGTCCAGCATCGCCAACGGGACGTGTCAGGGACCCTTGGTCGGCACCGCCATCGGTGCCCAGCGCAGCTGCACAGTGCGCGGCTTGACGGCTGGAACGGCGTATCAATTCCAGCTGGTCGCGTTCCGGGGGACGTTGAATCAGAATGCGGTGTTTGGCCGCCTTTCCAACGTCGCGAGCGCCACGACGTCGAGCGGCGTGACGCCCCCTCCGCCACCTCCTCCTCCTGTTACGCCGCCCCCGCCCCCGCCGCCGCCCCCAGCTGCGGGCGGAACGTGGACGCATGAGCCGAGTGGGTTCACCGTCATCGAGAACCTCGGCTGGGAAAACGGCTCACTGGGGGACTACCTGCTGTACAATCAGTCGGCCGATCGGCCGTTCACGGTCGAGAACATCACCGATTCGCCGCTAGGCGAAACCAAGGCGCTGCAAAGCGGATACCAACCAGGCTCTCCGGGCGGGTACGGCACGGAAGCGCGCTGGGACATCCCCGCGCCGCAGCAACGCTATGAGATGTTCGTCGGCTACTACGTGCAGGTGAACCCGACCTGGCAGGGCCACGGCACGGGCATCAACAAGATGGTTTGGTTAGACGACGGTACGCCCAGTACGTTCTCGTCGATGTGGTACGAGATGTACGGTTCGGGCAGCGCGCCGCTGGGGCTCTACGTCGTGGGTGAAGAAGCGGGTTATCCGGCGCAAGGCCTGCTCCCGGCGACCCAGCGCGAGTATTTCACGCGCGGCGTCTGGCACAAGGTCGAGATTTATCAGAAGCAGGGTCAGCCGGGGACCGTCCGCGTGTGGATCGATGATGTGCTGGTGCTCGATCGCTCCGACGTGCCGACGCGGAATGCGCCGATTCGCGCGGTGGCGATCAGTGGTATGTGGGGTGGAGTCGGCGACACGAAGCAGCATTTCGACTACATGCGCTTCGATCGCGTGTACGTCAGCGTGCGGTAATGCTGGAGGGTCGGCGCGCGGTGCGAACCCACTTGGCCTTGCGCAGCATGCCGAGTGCGACCACACCCGCGCCGATCCGCCAGATGGCGTAGAACGGCAAAAACGCGAAGGCGCGGATGGCGGTCCATGGCGCAGGATCGCGCGCGAGCGCGATGCCGGCATACAGCGCGGGCCGCAGCAGCGTCGCGAGTAGCAAGCATGCGATCCAGACCGCGCCCGGAGGATGGATCAGAGCCAGCGGGGCGATCGCGAGTAGCACCAGTGCCAGATGCAGCACGGGCCCTGGCGCGCTGAGCTCCGCGAGCCCGTCGAGCTTCTGAGCGAAGGTCGCACGGGTGGACCGGAGCAGGGGTCCGGTGTACTGGAACAGCACGGCGAGTTTCCCGGCGGTCCAGCGGCCGCGCTGTGCGGTGCTGTCGCGGAGCGTCGCCGCTTCCTGCGCGCGGATCCGCGCCGCCGGCATCTCCTCGCTGCGCGCGCCGCGCACCGTCAGCAGCGCGTACAGCTCCCAATCCTCGCTGAGGCTGCGCACCGTCCAGCCGTGTGCGGCCAGGACGCGAGTGCCGACGCACATCCCGGCGCCCAGGGGGACGTTGAGCCCGGCGCGCGTTTTCAGAACATACGCGAGGCCGTGATTGGCTTCCGACAGCACGGCCGCCATGCGCGTCAGGGCGTTCTCACGGTCGTTGCTGACTCCGTTGAAGGGCTGCAGGACTTTGTCGGCGAGCGGCGCGCGCGCCGCGGCGTGCGCGGCGAAATCGGCGTCGAGCTCGGTGTCGGCATCGACGATCACGAACGCGTCGTAGTCCGTCATAGGCAGCTGGGCGAGCGCCCACGCGATCGCCTGCGGCTTGCCGCGATCCGCCGGCGCTGTGCGAATCAGGCACTGCACACCCGCGGCCTGCGCCAGCTCGGCGGTGCGATCGGTGCAGTTGTCCGCGATCACGACGACCGTGATGAGCGACGAGGGATAACGCAGGCGCGCGAGTGACGCGAGACACGCCGGCAGCAGCAGCTCTTCATCGTGCGCGGGGACCAGCAGCAGGAAACGCGGACGCTCGGCCGACTGCGGGCTGGGCTCGTTCCTGGGCTTGCGGATTGCCAGACGCGCCAGGCTCAGCAAATCAGAGAGCGTCGGCAGCAACAGCACGACCGCCAGCAGCCCGAAAAGCAGGGAGAGCACGATCATGAGAGCGTGATCTGGGTCCGCGCCACT
>DATMZX010000318.1:0-11269 GCA_035573235.1 Gemmatimonadales bacterium | reverse complement strand
CCTGCAGCGCGTTCGTGTCCTGATACTCATCGACCAGCACATGATCGAAGCGCCGCCGCACCGGCTCGCCATCGCCTTCCATCAGATAGAACCAGTAGAGCAGCAGATCGTCGTAGTCGAGCACCGCGCGCTGCTGCTTCGCCTCGACGTAGGTCCGGAAAAGCGTCTTCAGCTGCTCCGCCCACTCCGCGTACGCTGGAAACGAATGCTTCAGCACAGACTCGATCGGGCTGCGGGTGTTGACGACCATCGAGTAGATCGCGAGACAGGTGTCTTTGCGCGGGAAGCGCGTGGGCAGCTTCGAAAAGCCGAGATCGTTACGGACGACGTTGAGCAGATCCGCCGAGTCGGAGCGATCGAGTACCGTGAAGTTCGGCTCGAGCCCCACGGTCTGCGCGTGAATCCGTAGCAGCCGGTTCGCCACACTGTGAAACGTCCCCGCCCACGGGACGCGCGCCTTCGCTCGGCGGATCATGATCTCGGCGGCGCGGCGGGTGAACGTCAGCAGCAGCAGCCGGCCCGGATCGGCACCTTCCTTTATTAGATGGGCGACGCGGTGCGCGAGCGTCTGCGTCTTGCCCGTGCCCGCGCCGGCGATGATCAGGAGTGGTCCCGCTGGAGCGGTGGCCGCGGCGAGCTGCGCGGCATTCAGCGACGGTGAGGCTTCGGGCATGCCCGAATATACACCGAAGGCGTATCCCGAGCTTCGCGAGGGATCTCCCGAGCGGAGCGAGGGATCTGCTTCTTACTACGCAATGAAGCAAGTCGTCATACCGCGCTACGGCCCGCCTGACGTGCTCGAGGTGCGTGATGCACCCGAGCCCGCAGTCAAACCCGGCACCATTCGCATCCGCGTGAAGGCCGCCGGGATCAACTTCTCCGACCTGCTCGCGCGCCAGGGCCTTTATCCCGGCTCCCCCAAGCCGCCGGCCGTCGTCGGGTACGAGGTCGCGGGAGAGCGCGACGACGGCGAGAAGGTCGTCGCGCTGACGAAGTTCGGCGGGCAGAGCGAGATCGTGGTTGTGCCCGAAGCGTTCGTGTTCCCGCTACCGCACCACTGGAGCTTTGAAGAAGGCGCGGCGTTTCCGGTCGTCTACCTCACCGCGCATCACATGCTCACGCGCGTCGCCGGCGCGCGCAAAGGCGAATCGGTGCTCGTACACGCCGCCGCGGGCGGCGTCGGACTCGCCGTCGCCGAGCTCGGCCGCCTGTTCGGCCTGCGTGTCATCGGGCTCGCGTCGGCCGGCAAGCACGAGATTCTGCGGAGCTACGGCGTCGAGCCGCTCGATGCCCGCGACCCGGAATGGCCTCGCGCGGTGCGCGCGCTCGCTCCCGATGGCGTGGACATCGTGCTCGACGCGGTCGGCGGCGACTCGTGGCGCTACGGATACAATTTGCTCGCGCCCGTGGGCCGGCTGGTGTGCTACGGTGCGCAGCAGCTGTCGACAGGACGCGGGCGCAATCTCCTGCGCACGGCATGGAACGTGGTGCGCTGGCCCAGGTTCGGCCTGATCGGCATGATGAGCCAGAATCGCGGCGTGCTGGGCGTGAACATCGGGACTCTCTGGGATCGGACGGAAATCCTGAGGCCGCAGGTGGAAGCGCTGCTTCGCTACGCCGCCGAGGGGAAGATTCGGCCGCGGGTGGATCGCGTGTTCAAGTTCGACGAAGCCGCGGCGGCACATCAATACATTCACGAGAGACGCAATGTCGGAAAAGTCCTTCTCGCTCCCTAAAATCGGCCCATTGCCGCGTCCCGAGAATCCGCGCCAGGCCCGCGAGGTCCTGAAGGCCGAGGCGTTCCCGGCGCCCAATGTGCAGGTCGTGACGATGACGGGCACGGAGTTCACGTCGATCTGCCCCAAGACCGGTCAGCCCGATTTCGGCACGGTGACGATCGAGTACGTCCCGGACGAGCGCTGCCTCGAATCGAAGGCGCTGAAGTACTACCTCTGGTCCTATCGCAACGAAGGCGCGTTCTGCGAAGCGCTCGCGGCACAGATCGCGGATGACGTCGTCTACGCGATCGCGCCCAAGGCCGTTACCGTGCGGGTGACGCAGAACGTGCGCGGGGGAATCGCGCTTGTCGCGGAGGCTAGTCGGGGAGCGTAGGGCCGCGGTACTCGCAGGTCGTCGTGCAGGTCTCGTGCACGATCACCGCGGTGAGATTGTGCAGCTCCGGTTTCAGCCGCCCCCAGATCCACATCGCCAGGATCTCGGAAGTGGGATTCTGCAGGCCGGGAATGTCGTTCAAATAGTTGTGATCGAGCTGGTCGTAGATCGGCTGAAAGGCCTGCTTGATCTCGCCGTAATCCATGATCCAGCCCTTGTGCGGATCGATCGGCCCGCCGACGGCGATCTCGACGTTGAACGAATGCCCGTGCAGCCGCGCGCACTTGTGGCCCGGCGGCACATGCGGCAGCCGGTGCGCCGCTTCGATCGTAAACGCCTTCCTGATCTCCATCACCGAATCCCCAGCAGCTTGTGCGTCTGCAGCGACAGTCGCCACCGCGGATGCTCGAGGCAGTAGCGCGCGGCGCGCTCGGTATTCTCCTCGAGCTCGGGCCCATCCATCGGCTGCAGGAAGAACTGCGCGAACGCGAGCCGCTCCAGCGCCGGCGGCGCCAGGCCCGCCTGCGGATAGACGAGCTTCAGCTCGTTGCCCGAGCGCTGCTTGATGATGGTGCCGGCCTTGGGACTCACGCAGATCCAGTCGATCCCGGGCGGCGCTTCGATCGTCCCGTTCGTTTCGATCGCGATCTCGAAGCCCTTGGCGTGCAGGCCGTCGATCAGCGGCGCGTCGAGCTGCAGCAGCGGCTCACCGCCCGTGATCACCACGAACCGCTTCGCCGTGCCGTTACCGTCCCACTGCGTCGCGACTTCTTCCGCGAGCTCGCGCGCGCTGGCGTATCTGGTGCCGCCCACGAAATCGGTGTCGCAGAACCGGCAGATGGCGCTCGCGCGATCTTCCTCGCGGCCGGTCCACAGATTACAGCCGGCAAATCGGAGGAAGACCGCGGGCCGGCCGGTATTCGCCCCTTCACCTTGGAGTGTGTAGTAGATCTCGTTGACGGTGTAGCTCATACCAATGCTTCGGCAAATCCCTTCGCGCGCAGCCGGCACGCGTCACAGTGGCCACACGGCTCACCGCTGCCGCTGGGATCGTAGCAGCTCAGCGTCAAATCGAAGTCAACGCCCAGCTCCATCCCCTTCCTTATTATCTCTGCTTTGGTAAGCTCGATCAGCGGCGTATGGATCGTGGTCTGGCTGCCTTCGACGCCGGCTTTGGTCGCGAGACTCGCAAGATGCTGGAAGGCGGCGACGTACTCCGGCCGGCAGTCGGGATAGCCGGAGTAGTCCAGCGCGTTGACCCCGATGAAGATGTCCCGCGCGCCGAGCACCTCGGCGTAGCCGAGCGCGAAGGAGAGGAAGATCGTGTTGCGCGCCGGAACGTACGTCACCGGGATCTCGGAGCTCGGAGTTGGGAGCTTGGGGACGGCAATCGCATCGTCCGTCAATGCTGATCCACCGAAGCGTCGGAGATCGATGTCGAGAATGACGTGATCGTTCACGCCGATCGCGGCGGCCACGCGGCGCGCGGCATCGAGCTCGGCACCGTGACGCTGTCCGTAGCGAAACGACAGCGCGTAGCAGTCGAAACCATCGGCTTTGGCGATCGCTAAAGTCGTTGCGGAGTCCAGTCCACCCGACAGCAGGATTACGGCACGTCCAGGCATGGCTGACAAGCTAATGGGGGTCCAAGGGCCTTGCACAACCGCTGACTTGCGGACCGCGCACCTGGGCCGCATCCTCTCGACATGTTTGCGCTCGTCGCGCTGATCGTTGCACTCGCGTCGGACTCCTCCGCGCGCGTCATTCCGAACGACAATCGCCACACCGCCGGCCAGCTCAAGAACGGCGTCCTCGCCGTACAAATCGATGCGTCGACGGCGCGCTGGTTTCCGGAGGGGACGGACGGACCGAACGTCGTCATTGCGGCGTTCGGTGAGCGCGGCAAGAAGCTCCAGATACCCGGCCCACTGATCCGCGTCCCGGTAGGCACTGAAGTCCGCGTCACCCTGCGCAACCGGCTGGCACAGCCGATGCTGGTGCGAGGACTGTACGACCGAAGCGCGAACAGCGACTCGATCGACATCGCGCCGGGCGCGGAGCGTGAAGTGCGGTTCCGCGCCATGACACCGGGCACGTACTTCTACTGGGGCCGTACAGCCGGCGACCGGATCGGCTTCGGTCCTTCTGGCGACAGCCAGCTCAAAGGCGCGATCGTGGTCGACCCACCGGGCGCGCCGCGCGATCGCCTTCTCGTCATCTCCGGATGGACGCATCCTGAGGATACGGCGCTCACCGTGGGCGAGCGACGCGAGCTGCTCGCGATCAACGGGCTGTCCTGGCCCCACACCGAGCGCTTCACGTTCAACGTGGGGGATACGGTGCGGTGGCGGGTGCTCAACCTCAGCACGCGCGTCCATCCCATGCATCTGCACGGGTTCTACTTCACAGTCGACAGCAGAGGCACCGCCGCGCGCGATACGATCTACCCGCTCGCGCTGCAGCGCCGAGCCGTAACCGAGTACATGACGCGCGCGACGACGATGACGATGACCTGGGTGCCGACGCGTCCCGGCAACTGGCTGTTCCATTGTCATCTCATCGCGCACATCTCGCCGCTCGTGCGCAAGCAGATGGCGTCCACCGCCGCGCGGCACGACGGTTCGCACGCCGCGAATCACGCGTTCGAGAGCATGGCCGGACTCGTCGCGGGGATCGAAGTCAAACAGCGCGGTCCGATCATCGCGGATGACACCATCGCTCGGCGCCGGCTCCGGCTCTTCGTCCAGAAGCGGCCGCGGTACTTCGGCACGGGTGCGGGCTACGGATTCATCGTGCAGGGCGATTCGGCTGAGCCCGCGCGCGATTCCATTCGGATTCCCGGAACCCCGATCGTGCTCGAGCGCGGTGTGCCGGTGGCGATCACCGTGCTGAACCGCACCGACGAGCTCGTCTCTGTGCACTGGCACGGCATCGAGGTGCAGAGCTATTTCGACGGCGTCGCCGACTGGAGTGGACGTCCGGGTCATACGGCGCCGAAGATCGCGCCGGGAGATTCGTTCGTGGTGCGCTTGAATCCCGATCGCGCCGGCACCTTCATCTATCACACGCATCAGGACGAAGGTGTGCAGCTCTCGTCCGGGCTGTACGGACCGTTCATCGTGGTCGAGCCGGGGCAAACCGTCGACAGCGCGACCGATCATGTGTTCTTGATCGGGCGCGGTGGAGCGGCCCCGAGCGCCGCGGTCCTGCTGAACGGCGCGCCGGCGGCAACTGCCGTCGAGTGGCGTGCCGGAACGACTCACCGGCTCCGGTTCATCAACATCACGCCGAACGACGCGGCGGACGTCACGCTGCTCCGGGATTCGACCGCGCAGCACTGGCGACTGTTCGCCAAGGATGGCGCTGATGTCGCGCCCGCGCAGACGGCCGATCGGCCGGCGCGCGTAACGATGGGTCCTGGTGAGACCTACGACTTCGACATCACACCGAACGACTCAACCGACCTCACGCTGCAAATGATCGTTCGCGGTCGGGTCGGGCCGATCGGCACGATCCGCTTGCCAATCAGGATTCGTCAGCCGTAGCTTCTGGCCCCCATGATCCGCAAAATCCTGAAGTGGACCGGCATCACCATTGTGGCGCTCGTGGCCATAGTCGTTGCCACCGTCGCCGCTCGCTGGGATCGCACGTTCGACGTGCCGACGCCCGAGCTCAAGGCGTCGAGCGATCCGGCGGTGATCGCGCGCGGCCGCTATCTCGCGTATGGGCCGGCGCACTGCTCGGACTGTCACGCCGGGCTCGAGTCGCGCGCGGTGCTCGCGCAGGGCGGCACGCCGCCGCTCTCCGGCGGCATGGTGTTCGACATTCCGCCCGGTGTGATTCGCGTGCCCAACATCACGCCCGACAGCGCGACCGGAATCGGGACACTCACGGACGGGCAGATCGCGCGCATGATCCGCTACGGCGTGCGGCACGACGGCCGGGCGGCGCTGCCGTTCATGGAGTTCAACAACATGAACGACAGCGACATCGTCGCGGTGATGTCGTTCCTGCGCAGCCAGGCGCCGGCGTCGCACGCGGTCGAGCCGACCGATCTCAACTGGATGGGGAAAGCGGTCACGGCGTTCATGCTCGAGCCGCTCACGCCGGCGGCCACGCCCGTCGCGAATCGCGGCGAATACATCGTCGACGCGCTGGCGAACTGCGCGGGCTGCCACACGCAGCGCAGCATGGTCAGCGGCGCGTTCACGGGCCCTCGGCTCCGCGGCGGGATCCCGATGGAATCGTCCCGGAATGCGGCGATCAAACTCACGCCGCCGGATCTCACGGGGAATCCGGGCGGGCGTACCGCGATGTGGACCGAGGACGAATTCGTCGCGCGCTTCCACGCGGGGGAACGGATCCCGGGAAGTCCGATGCCGTGGCAGGCGTTCGGCCGGATGAGCGAAGAGGACGTGCGAAGCATCTATCGTTACCTGAAATCAGTCCCGTAACTCATTCTCCCAACTCTGGTCTTGCTGCTCACGCTCGCGCAGGCACCGGATGCGGTGCCTGCCGAGCGTGCCGCGGCCCGCCAATGGTACAGCGACGCCCGGTTCGGGATGTTCATCCACTGGGGAGTGTACTCGCAGCTCGGCCAGGGCGAATGGGTGATGCAGAATCGGTCCATCGCCGTCGCCGATTACGAGTGGCTCGCCTCGCAATTCAATCCCGTGAAGTTCGATGCGAAGACGTGGGTCGCGCTCGCCAAAGCCGCGGGCATGAAATACATCACGATCACGTCGCGACACCACGACGGCTTCTCGATGTTCGCCACGAAAGCGACGCGCTACAACATCGTCGACTGGACGCCGTTTCAGCGCGATCCGCTGCGCGAGCTGGCGGAGGAATGCCGCAAGCAGGGCATCAAGCTCTTCTTCTATTACTCGCAGCTCGACTGGCACCATCCCGATTATTTCCCGCGCGGCCAGACCGGTCGAGGGAGTGGGAGATTGGAGGTGGGAGATTGGCCTAAGTACCTCGATTTCATGGATGCGCAGCTCACCGAGCTGCTCACGAACTACGGTTCACTCGGCGGGATCTGGTTCGACGGCATGTGGGACAAACCCGACGCCGATTGGCGCCTCGCCCAGACGTACGCGTTGATTCACAAGCTGCAGCCGGCCGCGCTGATCGTGCCGAATCATCACCAGGCGCCGCTGCCGGGCGAGGACGTGCAGACATTCGAGCAGGATCTCCCCGGCGCGAACACCGCGGGCTTCAATACCAAGACGATCGGGGGATTGCCGCTCGAGACGTCGCTGACGATGAACGATTCGTGGGGATTCAATCTCACCGACCATCACTACAAGTCGACGCGCGAGCTGATTCACTACCTCGTGCGCGCGGCCGGGTACGGCGCGAATCTGCTGCTCAACATCGGGCCGCGTCCCGATGGGACGATTCCACCCGAAGCCGAGGCGCGCCTGAAGGAGATCGGCGGCTGGATGGCGACGTACGGGGAATCGATTTACGGCACGCGCGCGGGGCCAATTGCGCCGCGGAGCTGGGGCGTGACGACCGCGCGCGGCGACACGGTGTTCGTGCATGTGCTCGATTGGAACGATCCCACGCTGGCGCTCCCGGTACTTGCCGGTACGTGGAAAGCGAAGAGTTGGGACGGGAAGCCGCTCCCGCTGACGCAGGGCTTTACGTTGACGTTGCCAACCGCGAGCGACGCATCGGATCGCGTCATCGTTCTCATCAAGCAGAAGGGTTAACTAAGGGTTGAGACCGCGTGCGGGATTGGGGTGTACGCCATCACAACCCCAATTGGAGCACTCATGAGCGCCGACAACAACCCGCGGAATCAGCAGGGCCGTAATCCCAACGACCAGCAGGACACCGACACAGAGGAAAAGCAGTCCTACCGCAGTAGCCAGCAGGGCCAGCAAAACGTTCAGTACAAACCCGGTCAGTCCAATCCCAGCCAGACGGGCGGAAGCCAGCAGGGTGGACAGCAGGGACAGCAGGGTCGCCAGGGTCAGCAGGGCGGCCAGGGATCGCAGGGCGGTCAGTATGGCCAGCAGGGCGGCCAGGGAATGCAGAAGGGTCAGCAGGGCTCAGTGAAGGGCCAGAATCAGAAGCTCAATGAAGAAGATGAAGAGGGCGAGGACAAGGAGCGGGAGCGGTAGTCTAGACTCGCCAGAAAATTCCCAGGATGTACTCTTCGCCGTGCACTTCGAACAGCTCCAACGCGACAAGTGCACGGCGAACTTGTCCCCCATAGCTCCGGAACGTCACCGCCACCTCGCGGATCGAGTGGTTCGCGCGCAGCCGCTCGAGCAGCTCCGTGCGCTCCCCGTTGCCGGTCCAGAATCCGAAGGTGTCGAGTGATCGCCCGATCAGCTGCGCCGAGCTGCCTAGACCGAGCATTTCGACGAAGCGGGGGTTGGTGTCGATGAGCCTGCCGTCGCTCGTGGCGAATATGCAGATCGCCGCGGTGCTGGCCTCGAAGATCCGGCGATAGCGCGTCTCCGATTCGTGCGCGATGCGCTGCTGCTTGCGTCGCTCGGTGATGTCCTCGAACAACAGCCCCACGCAGTCGGGCGGAATCGGAAACGCGGTGAGCGTGAAGTGGCGCGACGGATCGTAGGTGCCGGCGCCCTCGCCGAGGTTGGCGGCCTTGCCCGAGCGCAACACCGCGACGACCTGATCCGCGAACGGCGTGCGGGCGATCTCGGGAAAATCATGATCGATGCGTTTGCCGACCGCCGCGGTCGGCACATCGGAAACGATCGTCGCCGCGGGGTTGAGCGCGAGAATGCGGAGTGAGGCGGGGACGTTCGGGTCTTCCAGCCGCACGATGGCCATGCCGAGGGGTGACAGCTGAAAAAACTCCGCGGCCAGCTGAGTCAGATCTGCCTGACGATGCGGGCTCACGTATTTGGTTACCCACCTTCACATCGCAATCTGGAGTTAACTCGCTGGGGTGGATCGCCTCCCGAAATCGCTGTAAGCGCCGCGGGGGACGGGGTTTGGACGACGTAACCGGGATGATACGGGTCTGACACGTATTCGAGGTGGCGGCGCGCTCCCAACGGCTAGTCGCAACCCCTGACAAAACGACCTGAAACCCTGATTCCCCAAGTGATTACGGGTTCCCAACGCGTGACCCCTGCGCGCGGTCTATGTTCTGCCCTCTTCAAGTGGGCGTAGAGCCCATGGGGGGAGCACGTAGACATGCTGTGGCGTCGCGGGCTGGCACGTAGTGTCGGCTTCATCGTTTCGCTTGCGGTCGGGGCAGCTCCTGCTGTAGCGCAGACGATTTCGTCGGGCACCAATCAGATCTTCAACGTCGGCAGCCCTGACCGGCGCGCCAACGCCATCCTGATTACCGACAATGCCGGCACGATCAACACCGCGACCGGCATTCGCATCATCATCCCCACCGGTCTCAACCTGCAGTGGTCCGACACCGTCACCACGCTCGACGTCAGCGGCAGCGCGGCCGGATCGATCAACACCGCGCCGACGTACTCGCTCAACGGCGACACCCTGACGCTCGAGGTGACCGCCGACTGGACCGCCGGCGACCAGCTCATCATCAGCAATCTGGTCTTCACCAACTTCACCGCGACGAATGGGAATCAAAAGCTGCGGCTGACGGCGGGCGCAGTCACCAACGCGCAGGACAATCGCAGCATCAGCATCCGGCCGCCGCTCGTCAGCATCGAATCGGAAGACGACCAGCTCTTCGTGGTGGGCGACACCGCCACCGCGGCCAGCCTCATCACGGTCACGGAAGCCGGAGGGATCACTCAGATCAAGGCGGGGCGCGATATCCGCATCCGCATTCCGTCCGGCGTAAACATGACGTGGAATACGGCCATCACCACGGCCATCATCGGCGGCCTCGACGCCAATCGCGTCTCGCCCAACGTGAGCTACGAGAATGGCGGGCACGTCCTCGTCATCAACGTGATCGCGAACTTCACCGCCGACGACAACATCACCATCTCCGGTCTGCAGTTCACCAACTTCACGGCGTCCTCGGCCGGCAGTCTGGAGCTCGTGCTCGACCCCGTGGCCGACACCGCGGCGGCCACCGACGATTTCAGCAAGACGATCATCCCAAAGATCTACGGCGTGGCGGTGAGCCCGGTCCTCACTACCGCAAGCCGCCTGCCGAGTAACGGCATTCACTACACCGCCGCGTTTACGGTGCACGACACCAGCAGCGGCACCGGCCCGACGAACTATGTCCTGCTGACCCACCGGCGGACCGCTGGGCTCACGACCGTCTCGATCACGGGCTCAGGTGTGAGCCAAGCCAACAACCCCGACAGCGCTGAGCTGGTCAACGTGCCCGCCGGCGGCGCGGCGCTCGCGACCGTCACCTACTCCGTCGCCGACGGCGCGGCAGGATCGGTCGACACACTCGTGTTTCGCGCGCTGGCCATCAGCAATCCCGCGACGCACGACACGGGAACGCTCGTCGTGATTCGCGTCAAGCCGAGCCTGACCGTTACGAAGTCGGTGAGTCCGAGCGGCACGACGCTTCCCGGCACCGACCTGACCTACACGACGACGCTCACCAACATCGGCAGCGAGAAAGCGACGGCGCTCGTGCACGTCGATTCGGTGCCGCCGCAGCTCGGCTTCAAGGTGAACTCGGTCAGTACCACGCTGCCGAATGGCATGACCGCCACCATCGCGTACTCCAACGACGGCGGGACCACATGGACCTACGTACCCGTGAGCGCCGGCTGCGGCGCGCCCGCGGGCTACGACTACTGCGTCAAGGACATCCGCACCATCCTCGACGGCTCGCTGAACGGGAACGGACCCAACAACACGGTGCAGATCGTATTCATCGCAAAAGTCAAATGAAAGGAGCAGTCATGAGAAAATGGATCATCGCAGCAGCGTTGCTGGTGACGTGCGCCGGTGCGCTCTCCGCGCAGCGGCCGCTCGTCGTCACGGCATTGAACCTCAACGCGAAGAGTCGCGGCAGCCAATCGCAGGCGGTGCTGCCCGGCGACGTCGTCCAATACCAGCTCCGGTTCACCAACCAGGGCCAGGGGGACGTGCGCGGGGTGGTGTTCACCAATCCCGTTCCCGCGGGATTGCGCTACGTCGATCGCTCTGCCGGTGCGGATCGGCAGGACGTCGCGGTCGAGTACTCCACGGACGGCGGCAAGACGTACGCCGCCAC
>DATMZX010000317.1:0-5492 GCA_035573235.1 Gemmatimonadales bacterium | reverse complement strand
CGATTCCGACGCTCAAGGTCGGCGCGCTCGGCACGCACAAGGCGCTCGGCCTCGCGATGGCGAAGGAGTCGCGCTTTCTGCTCGCCTCCACGTCGGAAGTGTACGGCGACCCCCTGGTGCATCCGCAGCCCGAGTCGTACTGGGGGAACGTGAATCCCGTGGGGCCGCGGGGCGTGTACGACGAAGCGAAGCGCTTCGCCGAGGCGCTCACGATGGCCTATCACCGCTTCCACAAGCTCGACACGCGGATCGTGCGGATCTTCAACACCTACGGTCCGCGGATGCGTCCGAACGACGGCCGCGTCGTGTCGAACTTCATCGTGCAGGCGCTGCGCGGCGAGCCCCTGACGGTCTATGGGGACGGATCCCAGACGCGCTCGTTCTGCTACGTCGACGACCTGATCGACGGGATCGTGCGGCTGTACGAGAAGGGCACTGCCGAGCCGACGAACATCGGCAACCCGCACGAGTTCACGGTGCGGCAGCTGGCCGAGCGCGTGCTCGCGCTCACCGGCAGCAGGAGCGCCATCGTCGAGCGCCCGCTGCCGATCGACGACCCGCAGGTTCGCCAGCCCGACATCAGCCACGCGCGCGCCACGCTCAAGTGGGAGCCGACCATCAGTCTCGACGACGGTCTCAAGCGCACGATCGAATATTTTCGCGGCGTCGTTGCGCGCCAGGGAGCCGGAACGCGGTGAGTCCACAGCATCATTATCTCGTCACCGGGGCCGCCGGGTTCATCGGCTCCCATCTGAGCGAAGCGTTGATCCGGCGCGGCGACGCCGTGACCGGCGTCGACAACTTCGACGCGTTCTACGCGCGGGCCGTGAAGGAGCGGAATCTGACGGCGCTGCGCAAGCTCGCCGACTTTCGGTTTGTCGAAGCCGACGTCGCCCGCGATCCGCTGCCGCTGGATGGCATCGAAGCGATCATCCATCTCGCCGCCAAGCCGGGCGTGCGCCCGTCGCTCGAGGATCCCGGGGCCTACATGGAGGCCAACGTCACGGCGACGGCCCGGCTGATCGATGCCGCGCGGCGCAGGGGCATCATGCGGATTGTGTTCGGATCGTCGTCGTCCGTGTATGGCAACGCGACGCCGGCGCCGTTTGCCGAGGACAAGCCGGCGGTGTCGCCGATCTCGCCCTATGCGGCCAGCAAACGGGCCGGGGAGCTGCTGGCGCACGCGTTCGGCCATCTCTACCCGGTGAAGATCATCAACCTGCGGTTCTTCACGGTCTACGGCCCCCGCCAGCGTCCCGACCTCGCGATCCACAAGTTCACGGACCTGATCGCGCGGGGTCATCCGGTCCGGATGCACGGGGATGGGTCGAGCGAGCGCGACTATACCTATATTACCGACTGCCTGGACGGTGTCCTGGCGGCGCTTGCCTGGACGGCGACCGCGACGCCGGGAACGGTCGAGACGGTCAATCTCGGCGGCGGCGAGCGCGTGCGGCTCGATCGGTTGATCGCGCTCATCGCCAAAACGCTGGGGATCGAAGCGCGCATCGAGCGCCACCCCGATCAGCCCGGCGACGTCCGGCTGACGGATGCCGATCTCACGCACGCCGGCGGCGTGCTGGGCTTCAAGCCGCGGGTCGGAATCGAAGAAGGCATCCGGAAGTTCGTCGATTGGTACGAGGAGATTCATGGACGTCAGCCCCGAACGTCTGGTCGAGCAGGCTAACGAGCGTTTTCAGCTGCAGGACTACTACGGCGCGATTCACCTCCTCGAGGAGGTTGTCGCGACGGGCCGCGCGTTTGCCGATGCGCACCATTTGCTTGGGCTCTCGTACTCGCTCGTCGGACAGTCGGACAAAGCGCTGGAGCAGCTCGACCGCGCGCTCGCGCTCAACCCCAATTACATCGAAGCCCTGATTCACCGCGCGCTGGTGTTGAACGACCTGGGCCGCGAAGAGGAAGCCAACGCGGTCCTGCGCCGGGCCCGCAAGGTCAGCACGGAGCGCCGCGCCGGATTTCACGGGCATGTCGCGGCGAAGCTCGCGAATCAGCACGCGGCGCTGGGCAACGCGTACTACGAAGCCGGTGGGTTGAACGAAGCGATCGCGCAGTACGAGTCCGCGCTCACGCTCGGCCCCGGGTTTCACGACCTGCGCTACAAGCTGGGTCGCATGCTGCTCGAGACGGGACGCGCCCTCGATGCGCACGAGCATTTTCAGATCATCGTGCGCGACCGCCCGTCGTTCCTCGATGCGGCCGCGATGCTGGGCCTCGCGAGCTATCTCGCGGGAGACGGGCTGGCCGCACGGTCGGTGTGGGAAGAGCTGCGGGCCCGCCGGCCCGAAGATCCGCGCGTCGAGGCGTACCTCGCGCTGCTCTCACGCTCCGACGTGGAGCCGGTTCCCGTGGCGGTGCCCGCTTCCGGAAAGAAGAAAAAGCAGTGAGACGGCTCGCCCTCCTCGCTGGGGCGCTGGTGCTCGTCCTGCTGTCCTGTACCCGTTCCGCCGCCAATCATGAGGAGCTGGGGGATCGCGCCTACTCGGCGGGGCAATATGCGGATGCGCTGGCCGAGTATCAGCTCGGGCGGCGCGCGAGTCCGGGCAATGCGAAGCTGCTCGCGAAGGTCGGAGCGGCGGCGCTGCACGCGGAAGACTTCGGGCTGGCCGCGGAGGCCTATCGGACGCTGGCGCGGCGCGACCGCTCGCGGGCGGACGAAGCGGCCGACGGGCTCGATCGCGTCGCGCGCGCCGCGTTGGCCGCCAACGACCGTTCCGCGCTCGCCAGCGCGCTGACCGGCCTGCGGGAGGCCGCGCCGCGCCGTCCCCTGGGACGCTATGTCGTGCTCGCGGCGCTGGATGCGGTGGATCGCGGCGATACCGCGGCAGCGGCCGCGTTGCTTCCGGTGGCGGCCGCCTCGGCCCCCGACGCGGCGCGCGCGGACTCGTTACTGTTCGTGTACGGCCGGACGCTGGTCCGGGTCCGCGACTGCAGCACGGCGGTACGCGTCTTTGAAGGCGTGATCCGGCGGCAGCGGGCGGCGGCGGTGGTGGAGGAGGCGCGGGAAGGCCTCGGGCTGTGCGCGCTGGTCGAGGGCCAGCGGGCGCTCGAGCAGGGACATCCCGACGATGCCGAAGCGTGGTTCCGCCGCGCGACGGCGCCCGGCGCATCCACCGATGTGATGCGCGCGGCATTTCTCGGCCTCGGCGACGTGCGCATGTCGCAGGGGGACGTCCCCGGAGCCATGGAGAGTTATCAGCAGGCGCTGCTCGGCGGAACGCCGGGCGATACGATTTCGCAGCGCGCCCAGGAAAAGCTCAACGCATTGGGAAAGGCTGAACCGGAATGAAGAAGCGGCAGTTCGTCGGCACTCTCGCCGCCTGTCTGGTGCTCGCCAGCGGAGCGGCATGCGGCGGGAAGAAAAATGAAAGCACCGCGCCCCAGGTTCAGCCCGAAGTCGAGATCGCCAAGGCGATGCAGCTGTTCCGGCACGGACAGTACCGGAAGGCGCAGGTCATCTTCCAGCGGCTGACGTTCGAGTTCAGCGTGACGCAGGAAGAGCTGTCGCAGGCGCGCTATTACGTGGCGGAGTGCAATTACCAGCTCGGCGACTACGTGCAGGCGGCGTCCGATTTCCGCAAAGTGGCGGACGAGTTCTCGACGACCGAGTACGCCCCGACCGCGCTGCTGCGCGCGGGCGATTCCAACCTGAAATTGTGGCACCGTCCCGAGCTCGATCCCAGTTACGGAGAAACCGCGCTCGCGATTTATCAGGAGCTCGCCGGGCGCTATCCCGAAAGCGATGCCGCCGCGCGCGCGCGGCTGCACGTGCGCAAGCTGGAAAGCCAGTTTGCCGAGAAGGCGTACAAGACCGGCATCTTCTACATGCGCCGCAAGGCCTTCGATTCGGCGATCATTTATTTCAAGGACGTCATCGCGAATTATCCCAGCGCGCAGCGGGCGCCCGACGCCCTGCTGCGGCTGGTCGACGCGTACAGGGCCATCGGGTACACGCAGGAGATGCAGGAGACCTGTGAGCACCTGCGGCGCTTCTATCCGAACGCCACCCGACTCGACGCCAGCTGTCCCGCCGCCGCTTCCGCGGCTCCCTCGACTCCCACCTGAGCGGTGTGACACGCGAAGCGTTGTTCGGGGGCTCGTTCGACCCCGTGCACATCGCGCATTTGATGGTGGCGGAAGCGGCGGCCGACGCGCTCGGCGCGACGATCCGCTTCCTGCCGGCGCGCGAGCAGCCGTTCAAACGGGCCGCCCACCAGGCGAGCGCCGAGCAGCGCGCGGCCATGCTCGATCTCGCGGTTCACGGCAATCCGCGTTTGGGCGTGGAACGAATCGAGCTGGACCTCCCGACGCCGTCCTATACGGTCCGCACGCTGCGAGCCCTGGCGGAGCGGAAGCCCGCAACCGGGAACCGCTTCATGTTATTGTTAGGGGCCGACGCCGCGCGCGACCTGGCGGCGTGGTGGGAAGTCGAAGCGCTTCCGGGACTTGCCGACATCGTCATCTTCGCGCGGCCGGGCACCTCCGTGCCGCGGCATCCCCTGATCAGCCGGGTGATTCCGGTGCCGTCGATCGACCTGTCGGCGACGCAGATCCGTGAGCGGGTCCAGCAGGGACATTCGATTCGATATTTAGTGCCCGACGCGGTGCGCGAGTATATCGCGACGCACGGGCTGTATCGCTAGAGGACTCATGGCGCAACGCTGGTTCACCAAAATCTTCGGGACGCGGTTCGACCGTGATCTGAAACGCATCCAGCCGACCGTGGACGCGATTCACGAGCACGAGACGCGCCTCAAGGATCTTTCCGAGAGCGAGCTGCAGGGGCAGACCGCGAAATTCCGCGCCGCCATCGCCGAGCGCACCGGTCAGCTCCACGCCGACGTCGAGCGCCTCAAGCAGGCGAAGCACGACTGTCCCGATCCCGAGGAGCGCGCCAACCTCAGCGAGCAGCTGCGCCGGGCCGAGCAGGCCCACGTCACCGAGCTCCAGGCCACCCTCGACGATCTCCTGCCCGAAGCGTTCGCGACGGTGCGTGAGGCGGCGCGCCGGCTCATGGGCAGCGATGTCGTCGTCACGGGGCACACGCTCAAGTGGGAGATGGTTCCCTACGATGTGCAGCTCATCGGCGGCATCGTGCTGCACCAGGGCAAGATCGCCGAAATGGCGACGGGTGAGGGCAAGACGCTGGTCGCGACGCTGCCGCTGTATCTCAACGCGCTGGCCGGCCGCGGCACGCATCTCGTGACCGTCAACAACTATCTCGCGCGGCGCGATTCGCAGTGGATGGGCCACCTGTTCAAGTGGCTCGGTCTCACCGTCGGGTGCATCGACGATTCCCAGCCCGGCAGTCCCGAGCGCCGCGCCGCGTATCTGTGCGACATCACGTACGGCACGAACAACGAGTTCGGCTTCGACTACCTGCGCGACAACATGGTCGTGCGCATCGAAGACCAGGTCCAGCGGGGCAAGCGCAACCAGTCGTGGGGTGCGCACTACTTCGCCATCGTCGACGA
>DATMZX010000316.1:0-15338 GCA_035573235.1 Gemmatimonadales bacterium | reverse complement strand
CGGAAGCGTGGACAGCCGGCGCGGATCGAGCGAGTCGATGCTGAGCTTGCCGGTCGCGAGCTGCAGCACCGGCACCTGGAACTGGCTCGCCCATTCGCGAGTCTCGGCCATGACGCGCTCGGCGATGCTCGCGCCCTCGCCCTTCCCGTCCCACTTGGCGGCGACGCGTCCGTCCGTGGTACGCGCGGTGCCGAAGCGGAGTCCGTTCGCCGCGATGCGATCGATGATGAGCTTCTTTTCGGTCAGCGGGACCACGTCGATTTCGGCGACGAGCTCGTCGGCCTGCAGCAGGTTCTTGAACGGCTCGTGCGGGCTCGCGATCGTGAGACCGCGGATTGTCACGTCGCCCGCGCGCAAATTGATGTGCAGATCCTGAATCTCGACCTTCGCGCCCATGATCGCCGTGCCGACGCGCTGGGTCTCGCGCCGCGCGATCGTGTCGGCGAACAGCCACCAGAGCACCGCCAGAATCACGAACAAAACGAGCAGCGGGCCCACCGCGCGCCAGCGGAAAATCTTGAGGCGGGGCCTCTTGGTGAGGGGCTGGGGACTGGCGGTCATGGCTGGAACATCTTGTAGACGTTGTAAACCTTCGAGGCCATGACGGCGCGATAGAACTTCGACTGCCGCACGCGCTCACCGACCGTGGCGCGATAGCGCGCGACGGCCCAGCGCGTCGCAAAGAACAGGGGCAGGAACAGCAGCAGCGCGAAGGCGAGGCTACCCAGCACAACGGTGTTGTTGAAGTTCGTGAGCGGCACGATCGGCGTGTTGTACAGCGACGTCCACAGACCCCGCAACGACGGCGCCAGTAACAGGGCGTGGCCGAGCCAGTCGAACAGCGGGTCGAGAATGAATCCGATCGGCACGAACAGCGCCCAGCCGAGCATGCCGCCCGCGAAGGACACGTTCAGGAGCACCAGCGCGGCGAAGACGACGGCGTTGTGGATGTTGACGAGGGGCGTCAGCCCGAGAATCGAGCCGAGCGCGATGCCGGCGGCGAGCTGGCCGGGCGTTCCTTCGGAGTGCAGCGCGCCGACGAGTGACTGAATCAGCTTGATCAGGCCGAACACTACATCCTCCTCAAGCGGTCCCGGGCGATCGCCAGAATTTCACCGAGTGCGGTACGCCGTTCCTCGTCCCGTGTTCCCCGCAGCCGCGCTTCCAGGACGGGCACGATGGCTTCCTTGGGGCGGCGGTTGACGAACACGACGAACCGGAAGCCGAATTTCTGCTCGTATTCTTCGTTGAGGCGCGCGAGCCGCAAGTAGACCTCGGGGGGTGTCGTGTCGCCGTCGTAGCCCTGTTCCTTGAAGGACTCGGCCGAAACCTTGGCGGGGCTCTCGCCGATCCGCGGGTGGGCATCGATGACGGCGATCTGCTCGGCCTCGCTCATTTCCGACAGGACCCTCTGCGCGCGCTCGAGCAGATGCTCTTCCGACTGGAACGGTCCTTCAGTTTGGAGCCGGGCCACGAGCGGACCGGCTCGCTCGAATGCCCGGGCTAGCTTCCCCGGTAGGTCGAGCACGCGAACGGGGACATGAGCAGCGGAATGTGGTAGCGGCGCCCGGCGTCGGAGATTTCGACCTCGAAGGTGGCGCGCTGAATGAATGGAGCGGCGCCGCCTTTCTTCTTATAGTAGCCCGCCACGTCGAAGGATAGATGGCACGTCCCCGCCGCGACTTCGCCGAGATCGGCGATGCGACCGTCGCTGTCGGTCTCCCGCACGACCTCCTTGCCGCCGCGCGAAAACGTTACGCGAACCCCGGCGGCGGGCTCGCCGCGCGTGGTGTCGAGGACGTGCGTCGAAATCGTTGGACGGTTAGTGTTGGGCATGCTCAAGATCCGCGTGGGAGCCCTGACGTTCACGGCGCGGCTGGAAGAAAAAGCCGCGCCCAAGACCGTGGCTGTGATCCGCAAGATGTTGCCCCTCAAATCCAGAATTGTCCACTGTCGCTGGAGCGGCGAGTCGACGTGGATTCCCATGGGCGACACGAAGCTCGGACTCGAGTTCGAGAATCACACCAGCCACCCGGCGCCGGGGATGCTGCTGCTGTATCCGGGCGGGATCAGCGAAACGGAGCTCCTCTTCCCGTATGGGTCGACGATGTTCGCGTCCAAGGTCGGCCAGCTCGCCGGAAATCACTTCGCCACCATCACCGAGGGACAGGACAAGCTGCCGGAGATCGGGAGGCTCACTCTCTGGGAAGGAGCGCAGGAGATCATTATAGAAGAGGTGCGGTGAGCTTGGTCATTCGCGGTGGCAGCGCCGTTCTTCCCACCGGCCAGCGTCAAGTCGATATCGCAGTTGAAGATGGTGTCATCTCCGCTATCGGCACGCATGTTCGTGACGCGGGCGAAACCATTGATGCCGGCGGGCTGGTCGTTCTTCCCGGCGTCGTCGATCCTCACGTCCATTTCAACGAACCCGGTCGCGAAGATTGGGAGGGCTGGGAGGCCGGCACGCGCGGCGCGGCGCGCGGCGGCGTGACCACCGTGCTCGAGATGCCGCTGAACGCGCATCCGCCCACTACCACCGCCGCGGCATTCGACGCCAAGCTCGCCGTCGCATCGCAAAAGTCATTGGTGGATTTCGGGCTCTGGGGTGGCCTGGTTCCCGACAACCTCCAGAACCTCGAGATCCTCCACCAACGTGGCGTCGTCGGGTTCAAGGCATTCATGAGCCACAGCGGCATCGATGACTTTCACCGGGTTTCCGATGGTGTGCTCGCGATTGGCTTGAAGACGACCGCCCGGCTCGGCGCGTTGGTCGGCGTGCACGCCGAGAGCCAGGAGTTGCTCGATCGCCAGGCCGCGCACGGCGCGGATCGGTTGTCGTGGTGCCGGGCTCGGCCACCGGCGGCTGAAGTGGAAGCGATCCAGCGGTTGCTGGTGTGCCTGCGCGGCGCGGGGAAAAACGCGCGCGCGCATGTCGTACACGTGAGCTGCGCCGAGGGACTGGCCGAGGTGGATGCCGCACGCAACAAGGGGGTGGCGATTACGGCGGAGACGTGCCCCCATTATCTCGCGTTCAACGAAACCGATTTCGCGCGCATCGGTCCGGCGCTGAAGTGCGCGCCGCCGATTCGGGACGCCGCCACGCAGGAGGCGCTCTGGGGCGAGCTGCTCGAGGGGCGCGTGGACTTCATCGGGTCGGATCATTCACCCTGTCCCGCGGCAGACAAGCAAAAAGGTGCCGACGATATCTGGCGGGCCTGGGGTGGTGTGGCGGGCATTCAAGCGACGCTTCCTGTTCTCATCAGCGACGGTGTGCATGCGCGTGGCCTGTCATTCGAGCGCATCGCCCATCTGACGGCGACCGCGCCCGCGCAAACGTTCGGACTGTACCCTCGCAAGGGAGCGATCGCGGTCGGCGCCGACGCCGATTTTGCGATCGTGGATCCGGAGCGGGAGTGGACGCTCGAGCCGGATGAGCTCGAAACGCGTAGCGGGGTGAGCGCCTATCTCGGAAGAGCGTTCAAGGGCAAAGTCGTGCGGACAATCGTTCGCGGTCGCACCGTGTTCGGGGATGGCAGAGTCTCGGGAGACGCGGGTTGGGGAAAGTTCGTGAGGCCACGTGAATAATCGATTGGAACAGCGTCTCGATGAACTGTATGCGATCGGCGCCCAGCCCGATGGTGGCGCCTACCGCGGTCTGTACGATGACGCCTGGGCGCAGGCGCTGGATCTCGTCGAGCGCTGGTTCAAGGACGCCGGGCTCAAGACTCGACGCGACGCGGTCGGCAACCTATGGGGGCGTGCAGACGGCGCGAATAAAGGAAAGGCAGTCGTCACCGGCTCGCACATCGACACCGTACGGCGCGGTGGGCGACTCGATGGCGCACTCGGGATTATCTCCGGCCTCACGGCCGTCGAGTCGTTGTTGAAGGATGGGCCACCGCAGCGAACGCTCGAGGTCGTGGCGATCTGTGAAGAGGAAGGCTCGCGCTTCAATACCAACTTCTGGGGTTCACGCGCGATCGTCGGAGAGCTCGACCGGGTCCCGGATGACATTGCCGCGGCCATGCGGGCGCGGGGGCTCGATGCGGCTCGTGTCTCCAGCGCGGCTCGCGACGACATCGACACATTTATCGAGCTGCACATCGAGCAGGGCGCCGTGCTCGAGTCCGCGGGCACCCCGCTCGCCGTGGTGAGCGCGATCGTCGGCACCGCCCATCTCGAAGTGACGGTGACGGGGCGCCCCGATCATGCCGGTACCACCCCGATGACGCTGCGCCGCGACGCGCTGGCGGCAGCCGCGGCGATGATTCAGGCGGTCGAGTCCATCGCGCGCGCGCTCGGACCACCCGCGGTCGCGACGGTTGGCCGCATTCGCATCGAGCCGGATCAAATGAACGTCGTTCCCGGCCGCTGCATGTTTACGGTCGATCTCCGGCATTCGGATCTCGGCGCGCGGCGTGCGCTCGAGCAGCGTGTGCGCTCACTGTGTCAAACGATCGCGTCCGAGCGCTCGCTCGGGCTGGAGATGCGGGTCCTGCAGGAGAAGCCGCCGGTTGCGATGCACCCGGATGTGCGATCGCTCCTGGCGCGCGCGGCGCGCGAGTCCGGCGCTCACGCCATGGAGCTCGTCAGTGGCGCGGGACATGACGCTCAGGTCCTCGCGGCGCGGTGCAAGGTTGGGATGTTGTTCGTCCCGAGTATCGGCGGCCGGTCCCATTGTCCCGAAGAGTCCACGAAACCGGAGTATTTGGAGCTCGGGACGCGTGTCCTGCAGAAGGCGTTGCAAATAATCGCGTATTAGCGGCCGCGCCTGTAGGGCCATCCCCTCACGTTGTCATTTCCAAGAATGTGGAAATGAGCGGTTGCTCATTCTCATTTCCATGAATGTGGAAATGACGAGGTTGGGGACTATATGAACCGGGTGAGATCCGGGCCCGCGTCCGCGATCTTCGCCGCAATCTCCGGCCAATCCACCGCCAGCGAAAAGTCGGCGAATTCGAAGCCCGGCCCGACGGTACAGGCGCCGAGGGTGTAGGCACCCGTCGTACGCGCCGCCTGCCACGTGCCCGCCGGTACAACGATCGTTGGCCTCGTTTCGCGCGACACCGGGCCAAGCCGAAGCCGCCGCAGTCCCTGTTGATCGAAGAGCACCAGCTCGATCGCATCCCCTTCGTGATAATGCCAGATCTCGTCCGACATGACGCGGTGCCAGCGGCTGTACTCGCCGGCGACGAGCAGGAAGTAGATCGACGTGATCGCGCTGCGGTGGACCTTGCGCTCCAGGACCTCCACCCGCCGTGGTGAGCGATAGAGCTCCGCGTAGTGCCCGCCTTCGGGATGCGGGCGCATCCCGAGCGCCTGGAGCAGCTCACTCGCGCGTGAATGCATCGAGCAGCTCCCGCAGTACGTTTTGCGTCACGGCGCGCCGATAGTCGGCCGTGGATCGAACGTCGTCGATGGGACGGATGTCGGCGGCGACCGCCCCGACCGCTCCAGCCACATCGCCCTCCGCCAGCGCGCGCTCGGCACCGCCGGCACGCATGGGCACTTCTGCCACCGAGCCGACCGCAACGCGCGCCGGCGCTCGGCACACGGCCATCACGATCTTCGAAATCGCCTGCGCCGCACGCGTCCCGACCTTCCGAAAGACGACATCACGATCGAGCGGCACTCGCACCGCGGTGATGAGCTCGTCCGCCTGCAATGCCGTCTTGCGATAGCCGAGGAAAAAGTTGTCGATGCGAATGGTGCGCCGATCGGTGACGACGACAGCATCGTAGGCAAGCAGCACCGGCAGCGTGTCCCCCGCGGGCGACGCATTCGCCAGATTGCCGCCGAGCGTGCCGCGATTCTGGATCTGCGCCGCGCCGATCGTCCGCGCCGCCGCGACGAGGGCCGGCACATATCGATTCGCATCAGCCGATCGAATGATCCCAGTGTAGGATTCGGCGGCGCCGATCTCGAGCGCGTCCCCGACGCGGCGCACACCCTTGAGCTCGCGGAGCGACCACACGTCGAGCACCGCCCTCGGCTGAGGGCGAAGCGTGCCTGCGTGCAACATCACCATGAGATCAGTGCCGCCGGCGAGCGGACGGCATCCTGGAGTTGTTCGGTACAACTGCACGGCATCCTGTATGGTCTCGGGGCGGAGGTACGTCACGTCCTGCATGACAGCACCGCCTCGATGATTTTCGTGTAGCCGGTACACCGGCACAGATTGCCGGCGAGCCCTTCCCGAACGTCATCGGCGCTCAGGCGATCTGGTCGCTGTAGCAAGACGTGGGCCGCGAGCAGCATACCAGGCGTGCATATCCCGCACTGCGCCGCGCCGTAGTTGATGAATGCCTGCTGCAGCGCCGACAGCTCGGTGCCTTCAGCCAGTCCTTCAACCGTTACGACCTCACACCCTTCGACCTGGCCTACGGCTACGAGGCAGCTGTCGACGACTTCGCCGTTAATCAGCACCGAACACGCGCCGCACTCCCCTTCACCGCAGCCCTCTTTCGTCCCCGTCGCGCCAAGGTCTTCTCGAAGCACATCGAGCAGTCGCCGCGCCCCCGACGCTTCGTACGTGACGCTGCGTCCGTTCAGCGTGAAGCGCATGCCGCCAAGACCTTCTCAGGAGTCGCGGGGATTTCGTCGAGCCACACGCCCGTTGCATCATGAAGGGCCGCGAGGATCGCCGGCGCCGGGCCGTCCATCGGCAGCTCGCCGATGCCTTTGGCCCCGAAGGGACCCCGAGAGTAGGGGTTCTCCACCAAAATGGTGCGAATGCGCGGCGCATCGAGCGCGGTCGGGATGAGATATGTGGCAAGACGGTCGTTTTGATAGGCACCGTCTTTCATCTTGATCTCCTCGATGGTCGCCCAGCCGACCGCCTGCAGGCTGCCCCCCTCGATTTGACCTTCCGCCATCACCGGATGTAACGCCTTGCCGCAGTCCACCGCCGTCACCAGGTCGGTCACCCGGACTTCGCCCGTGATCATGTCGACGTCCACATCCGCGATCGTGCACGCCCAGGCGTAGATCGGATAAGCGTCGCCACGGTAGTTCGTTTCGTCCCAGGACAGTGAGTCGGGCTGGATGTACGACTTCTGAATCGCGATCGGCGGCTGTTCGCCTCGCGCCAACCGCTGCTGGACCTCCGCCGCCGCGTCCTGCACCAGCCGCCCGACGATCATCGCGGTCCGCGACGCGACGGTCGGCCCAGAGTCCGGAACCAGCGAAGTGTCCTGCGGCGCCAGCGTGACCCTGTCCAGCGAAACGCCCAGCGCATCCGCCGCGAGCTGGCAAAAGATCGTCTTCGTCCCCTGCCCGATCTCCGTCGAGGCGGTGAGAATGCGAAACGTCCCGTCGGCCAAGGCTTCGAATCCGATCGTGCCCTGCAGCTTTTTCTCACCGCTGCCGGTGAAGCCGGAGCCGTGGAAGACGAGTGAGAGACCGCGACCCCGTCGGACGGTTGGACGGTTAGACGGTTGGACCGTAGCGGCAGCCTTGAGCGCCGCGTCCAATACCAGCTCAGAGCCAACGCTCTCGGTCAGCTTCTGTCCCGTGGCCGTGGTGTCGCCCAGCCGCAACATCCATTTGCGGCGCAGGTCCACACTCGACATCCCCAGCCGCCCCGCCGCGTGCTCGACCATCAGCTCCGCCGCGAACAGCGATTGGGGTGCCCCGAACCCGCGAAACGCGCCGTTGGGCGGCGTATTCGTCGCGACTGCCCTGGCCCGAATCCGCACATTGGGACAGGAGTACGCACCCGCGGCGTGAATCGCGGCGCGCGAGAGCACCACCGGCGTCAGCGTGCAATATCCGCCGCCATCGAGCACGATCTCGATATCCTGGGCGAGCAACGTCCCATCTTTCTTGACCGTGGTGCGATGCGTGATGACGCCGGGGTGCCGCTTCGTGGTCGCCGCAAGATCTTCGTGGCGGTCGTAGATCAGCCGCACGGGCCGGCCTGCCTTGCGGGCGAGCAACGCCGCATGAATCGCTACCATCGACGGATACTCTTCCTTGCCTCCAAACCCTCCGCCCGTCTCAGCCTGCACCACGATCGCCTGGGCGTCGCTCAGCTTGAGTGCCCGCTTGAGCGCGCGATGGACGTAGTACGGGCACTGCAGAGACCCGATGATCCGGATCGCGCCGCCCGGCTCGGGAATCGCGATCGCACCCTGAGGCTCGATATAGAGCTGTTCCTGCAGGCCCACTTTGAAGGTCCGCTCGATCACCTCACCCTGCACCGAATCCACATCGCCCTTGGTGATCTGGATCGTGCTATAGACCTCCAAGGCCCCATCCAGGTCGTAGACGGGCGTGCTCGGCTCGTACTCCATTCGGACGTGTCGCGCCGCGGCCTCGAGCGTTCCGCGCTCGGGGGCGGCGAGCAGCAGAATCGGCTCTTCCTTGTGACGGATGTCACCACCGACGCGCGCCAGGACGGGCTGGTCGTCCCGTATCAAGTGCACCACGTTTTCGCCCGGGATGTCTGCGGCGGTCACCACGACGACCCGGCTCCAGTCGAAGGCGGGATCGAGGCTGATCGCGCGGAGCCGGCCGGCGGCGATCGTCGAGCGGACGGTTTTGCCGTACCACGCCCCCACAATCACCAAGTCGTCCGTGTACTTGGCGGCCCCCGTGACCTTGGCGACGCCTTCGCGCCGGGGGACCGATTGGCCGATGGGAGAACGACTTACCATTCTCGGGTAATAGGAACGTCGCCCGCAGTGCTGACAACCCCGGCTTGGAGGCACGACACTTGCCAAAACCGTCAGGCAAGGACATGCCAACGACTGTCGAGACTCCACTTCGCGCGTCCCCGGGGATCACCGTCCGCGCCCCGACCCCCCCGCTTTACGCCCAAATCCTGACCCCTGCCGCCCTCGAATTCGTCGCCGGACTCGCCCGCAGGTTCGAGCCCCGGCGCCGCGAGCTGCTGGGGAACCGGGTCGAGCGCCAGCGCGAGTTCGATGCCGTAGCGTTTCCGGCCTTTCTGTCCGGCACCGCGGACGTCCGCGACGCCGATTGGCGCGTCGCGCCGATCCCCCGCGATCTGCTCGACCGTCGCGTGGAGATCACCGGCCCCGTCGACCGGAAGATGGTGATCAACGCGCTCAACTCGGGCGCGCAGGTCTTCATGGCGGACTTCGAAGACTCGAACTCACCGACGTGGCGAAACAACGTCGAGGGACAGATCAACCTGCGGGATGCCGTCGCCGGCACGATTGAATTCAGGACCGCCGACAAGCATTACGCGTTGAATCCGACGATCGCGACGCTGATGGTGCGTCCGCGGGGCTGGCACCTGATCGAACGGCACGTCCTGGTCGACAACGAGCCGGTCTCCGCATCGCTGTTCGATTTCGGCCTGTTCTTCTTCCATAACGCCGCCGCTCTGATCGCCAAGGGCTCGGGGCCCTACTTCTACCTGCCGAAGCTCGAGAGTCATCTCGAGGCGCGGCTGTGGAACGACGTCTTCGTCGCGGCGCAGGAAGCGCTCGGCATCCCGCGCGGAACGATTCGCGCCACGGTCCTGATCGAAACGATTCCAGCCGCGTTCGAAATGGACGAAATCCTGTACGAGCTGCGCGACCACTCGGCGGGCCTGAACTGCGGGCGCTGGGACTACATCTTCAGCTTCATCAAGAAATTCCGCACGCGGCGCGATTTCATTCTTCCCGATCGCGCGCGCGTGACGATGGATCGCCACTTTCTCAAATCGTACGTCGATCTGCTGATCCAGACCTGCCACCGCCGCGGCATTCACGCGATGGGCGGTATGGCGGCGCAGATTCCGATCAAGAGCGATCCCGCCGCCAACGCGCGGGCGCTCGACAAAGTCCGGCAGGACAAGGATCGGGAAGTGCGGGCCGGTCACGACGGGACCTGGGTTGCACATCCAGGCCTCGTCCCGGTCGCCAGCGAGGCTTTCGCTTCGCTGGCCGCTTCCCACCAGCTCTCCGTGCGGCGCGAAGACGTGCACGTGACGCCGCGCGATTTACTCACTGTTCCCGACGGGGACATCACCGAAGCGGGCTTGCGGACCAACATCGACGTCGGGATCCAGTACCTCGAGTCGTGGCTCCGCGGCGTCGGCTGCGTGCCGATCTACAACCTCATGGAAGACGCCGCGACCGCGGAAATCTCGCGGACGCAGGTGTGGCAGTGGGTACGCCACGGCGCGCGCCTCGCGGACGGACGCCCCGTCACGGGCGGGCTCGTGGAGTCGATCATCGAGCAGGAAATGCAGGGAAAACGCGGCGGCAAGTTCGAGCTCGCCGCCACACTGTTCGCGCAGCTGATGACGGGCTCCGAATTCGCGGAGTTCCTCACTCTCGTGGCATACGAGCACCTGGAGTAGCGCATGACCAAACACTCATTCGTAACCGAGCTGGACCGGCGCTGGCGCAGTGACCGGCGCTGGCAGGGCATCACCCGGACCTACACGCCCGAGGATGTCTATCGCCTGCGCGGCACGCTGCAGATCCAGCACACGCTCGCGAGCCACGGCGCCGCCCGTCTGTGGCGGCTGATGCGCGAAGAGCCCTACGTCGCGGTGCTCTCGGCGGTCACGGGGAACCAGGCGGTGCAGCAGGTGCGGGCGGGACTCAAGGCGATCTACATCAGCGGCTGGCAGGTCGCGGCCGACGCGAACTGCGCCATGACGATGTATCCCGACCAGAGCCTGTATCCGTCCGACAGCGTGCCGATGCTCCTGCAGCGGATTCAGAACGCGCTGCGCCGCGCGGACGAAATCCACCACATGAACGGCGACCAGTCCGTCGACTGGTATGTGCCGCTCGTCGCGGATGCCGAAGCGGGATTCGGCGGCGTCCTCAACGCCTACGAGCTGATGAAGCTGATGATCACCGCCGGCGCGGCCGGCGTGCACTTCGAGGATCAGCTGTCGTCGGTGAAGAAATGCGGCCACCTGGGCGGCAAGGTGCTGGTGCCGACCAGCGAATTCATCACGAAGCTGACCGCGGCACGGCTGGCGGCCGATGTCGCCGGGGTCGAGACGATCCTCATCGCGCGGACCGACGCCAATAGCGCCGGCCTGCTCACGAGCGACATCGACGAACAGGACCGCCGCTGGTGCACCGGCGAGCGCTCGCCCGAAGGGTTCTTCGTGATCAAGGACGGCGTCGAGGCGGCGATCGCGCGCGCCCGCGCCTACGCGCCCTACGCCGACATGCTCTGGTTCGAGACGGCCAAGCCCGACACCGCCGAAGCGAAGCAATTCGCCGAGGCGATCCACAAGGAGTTCCCCGGCAAGCTGCTCGCGTACAACTGCTCGCCCTCGTTCAACTGGAAGCGCCACCTGAGCGAAGCGCAGCTCGCGAGCTTCCAGAAAGAGCTCGGCGCGATGGGATACAAGTTCCAGTTCGTCACCCTGTCGGGCTTCCACGCGCTGAACCACAGCATCTTCTCGCTCGCGCAGGACTACAAGGAGCGCGGGATGGCGGCGTATGCCGACTTGCAATCCCAGGAATTCGCGGGCGAGCGCGAGGGCTACGAAGCGGTGAAACACCAGGAATTCGTCGGCGTCGGCTACTTCGACGAGATCACGCAGATCGTGCACGGCGGGCGCAGCTCGACCGTCGCGATGGAAGGGTCGACCGAGAAGGCGCAGTTCGTGAGTTGACAACCTCTTAGCCGCGCCTAGGCTAAGGGGATGAAAAACCTACGAAACTTGATCGGCGGTGACTGGGTCGCTCCCAGCACCGCCGACTATTTGGATCTCACCAATCCGGCGACCGGAGAGCAGCTCGGCCGCGTTCCGCTGTGCGGCGCGCGTGAGGTCGATGCCGCCGTCGCCGCCGCGCAGACCGCCTTCGTGAAATGGCGCGAAGTCCCGCCGGTCGCGCGGGCGCGCTACCTGTTCAAGCTGAAATCGCTGATGGAGCAGCACTTCGACGAGCTCGCCGAGACGGTCACGCGCGAGCACGGCAAGACCATCGACGAATCCCGGGGTTCGGTGCGGCGCGGGATCGAGAACGTCGAGCATGCCTGCGGCATCCCGACACTCATGATGGGCCAGGCGCTCGAGGACGTCGCCAGTGGCATCGACTGCGAGTACGTGCGCCAGCCGATGGGCGTGTTCGCGGCGATTACGCCGTTCAACTTCCCCGCGATGGTGCCGTGCTGGTTCTGGCCGTACGCGATCGCCACCGGCAACACGTTCATCCTGAAGCCGAGCGAGCAGGTGCCGTTCTCGTCGACGCGCATGCTCGAGCTGGCGCAGGAGGCCGGGCTCCCCCCTGGCGTGTTGAACATGGTGCATGGCGCCAAGGACGTCGTGAACGCGCTGCTCGCGCACCCCGGCATCGTGGGTATTTCGTTCGTCGGCTCCTCCCCCGTCGCCAAGTACGTCTATCAGGAAGCCGCGAAATACGGCAAGCGCGTCCAGGCGCTCGGCGGCGCGAAGAATCACGTGATCGTGATGCCCGACGCCGACATGGATCGCGCCGTCGCGAACGTCAGCGAGTCCCTGTTCGGCTGCGCGGGACAGCGCTGTCTCGCGGGGAGCGTCGTCGTGACCGCGGGCAAAGCGTATGAGCCGTTCCGCGATAAGCTCCTCAGCGCCGCGAAGGATCTGCGGCTGGGGTACGGCTTGGAGCCCGGCGTGACGATGGGCCCGGTGATCTCGGCGAAGCACAAGGAAAAAGTGCTGTCGTACGTGGAGGCCGGCCGCAAAGACGGCGCGACGCTGCTGCTCGACGGGCGCGCGACCAAAGTCGACAAGCATCCGCGGGGCCATTTCATCGGCCCTACGGTGTTCGACGGCGTTCAGCCCGACATGACCATCGGCAAAGAAGAGATCTTCGGACCCGTGGCCTCGGTGACCCACGTCAGCAACCTCGACGAGGGGATCGCAATGGTGCAGCGCTCGGGGTTCGCGAATGCGACGTCGATCTTCACGCAGAGCGGCCGGGCGGCGCGTGAGTTTCGCTATCGCGTCGGCGTCAGCATGATCGGCGTCAACATCGGCGTTGCGGCGCCTATGGCCTTCTTTCCGTTCGGCGGCACGAAAGGCTCCTTCTTCGGCGACCTGAAAGCGCACGGCCACGACTCAATCGAATTTTACACGGACAAGAAGGTCGTCATTTCTCGCTGGTAGGTTTTCTAACCCCGGGCGCCAGCCCGGGGTTAACGAACAGGCGTGCTGGTCAACGAACAGGGGTGGTAATGCGCAAAGTCGTCGGCGGGCTGATCCAGATGTCGAACCCGATTAACGAGTCGGGCGCGTCGGTCGAGAGAATTAGCAAGGCGATGCTCGACAAGCACCTTCCCTATATAGAGGAAGCGGGCAAGAAGGGCGTGCAGATCCTCTGCCTGCAGGAAGTGTTCAACGGTCCGTACTTCTGCCCCAGCCAGGACGCCAAGTGGTGTGACATCGCCGAGGCGATTCCCGACGGGCCCACGATCCAGCTGATGCAGAAGCTCGCGAAGAAGCACGAGATGGCGATCATCGTGCCGATTTACGAGCGCGAGATGGCCGGCGTCTACTACAACACCGCCGCCGTCATCGACGCCGACGGCAGCTACCTCGGCAAATACCGCAAGAACCACATTCCGCACACCGCGGGCTTCTGGGAGAAGTTCTTCTTCAAGCCCGGCAATCTCGGCTACCCCGTCTTCAAGACGCGCTTCGCCACGATCGGCGTCTACATCTGCTACGACCGCCATTTCCCCGAGGGCGCGCGGCTGCTCGGCCTGCACGGCGCCGAGATCGTGTTCAACCCCTCGGCGACGGTCAAAGGGCTGTCGCAGTACTTATGGAAGCTCGAGCAGCCGGCGCACGCCGTCGCGAACGGCTACTTCATGGGCTGCAGCAACCGCGTGGGGACCGAGGCGCCCTGGAACATCGGCCAATTCTACGGCTCGAGCTACTTCGTGGATCCGCGCGGCAACTTCCTCGCGCAGGCCAGCGAAGACAAGGACGAGCTCGTCGTCGCCGAGATGAATCTCGACATGATCGAAGAGGTGCGGCGCACCTGGCAGTTTTTCCGCGATCGCCGGCCCGAAACGTACGACGACATGGTGCGGCAGCTTCCGTAGATGGCGCTCCTGATTCGGGGCGGTCGCATCATCACGCCCACCGACGATTTTACGGGCGACATCTACGCCGAAAACGAAAAGATCACGCGGATCGAGCCGCGGATCGACGACAAGCTCGTCGCGCCCGGCGCCGAGATCATCGACGCGCGCGGCAAGTACGTGTTTCCGGGGTTCATCGACCCGCACGTGCACATCTACCTGCCATTCATGGGCACGTACGCCGCCGACGACTACGCGTCGGCGAGCAAGGCTGCGCTGGCGGGCGGCACGACGACGCTGATCGAGATGATCTGCCCCGGGCCGAGCGACGAGCCGGTGGCGGCATTCGAGCTGTGGAAATCCAAGGCCGAAGGCCTGGCGGCCGTCGACTACACGTTTCACATGTCGGTGGTGCGGTTCGAGCAGCACATCCGCGATCAGTTCCGCGAAATCGTCAGCGCAGGCGTCGCGTCATTCAAGGTCTTCCTCGCCTACAAGGGCGCGCTCAATCTGTCCGACGAGGATCTCTTTGCCGCGATGAAGTTCGCCAGGGAGCTCGGCGTCATCGTGACCGCGCATTGCGAGAACGCCGACGCGATCGATGCGCTGCAGAAGTCGCTGCTGGCGGCGGGAAAGACCGGCCCCGAGTGGCACGAGCCGTCCCGCCCGCCGGTGGTCGAGGCGGACGGGGTGCATCACCTCTGCACGTTCGCCGAGCTGCTCGGCACGCACGTGTACATCGTGCACACGTCGTGCGCGGCGGCGCTGCGCGAAGCGCTCGCGGCCCGGCAGCGGGGCGTGAATGTCTGGGTCGAATCGGTCATCCCGCATTTCGTGCTGGACGAGACCTATGTCGAGCGCGGGCAGTTCGAAGGCGCCAAGTACGTGATGTCACCGCCGCTGCGCGCCAAGGCCAACCAGGACGTCCTCTGGAACGGCGTGAAGACGCGGCAGATCAGCACGATCGCCACCGACCATGCGCCGTTCCGGTTCGCTGACCAGAAGACCATGGGAAAGGACGCGTTCACGAAGATCCCCAACGGCATTCCGTCGGTGCAGGAACGGGTCGATCTCGTGTACACCTGCGGTGTCGCGAACAATCGGATGAGCCTGCAGACGATGGTGGACGCCTGTTCGACGCAGGCGGCGAAGCTGTTTGGCCTCTATCCGCGCAAAGGGGCGATCCAGCTCGGCAGCGATGCCGATCTCGTGGTTTACGATCCGGCCTATCGTGGGACGTTCTCGAAGGAGGGCAGCTACTCGAACGTCGATTACAACGCGTACGAAGGCTGGGAGCGGAAGGGCCGCGCGAGCGCCGTCACGGTGCGCGGCCAGGTGCA
>DATMZX010000315.1:0-6467 GCA_035573235.1 Gemmatimonadales bacterium | reverse complement strand
TATGAGCGGCTGCAGGAGTTGGCCGATCTCGAGGGGGCCCAGAGGGCGGCGCTACGTGCCTTGAACCGCCGCGCGCACGCGCAGCTCGACCTGCGGCGCCGCCTGCTCCAGAAGCAGCATCCCGCTGCCGCCGTCGAAGCGGCGCTCGCGCGATTGCGGGCGGCCGGCCTGATCGACGACACCCGGTTCGCGTTCGACTATGCCGCTGCCAAAGCCCGTCGCGGGCGTGGCCCGGCGCGGCTCATCCGGGATCTCCAGGCGCAGGGCGTCGATCGGAGAATCGCCGAGGATGCGGTGCACAAATCGCTCGCGGTGGAAGGGGTCGATCCCGCGGAGACGGTGCGCGCGCTCGCGGAGAAGCGCGCCAAGCAGCTCGCGGGGCTGCCCGCGATGGTCAAAAAGCGCAGGCTGGTGGCGTTCTTGGTGCGGCGTGGATTTGCCGGAACAGACGTCAGACAGGCCGTGGAGGCGCTTGACTCTTAACTCATAGCCTGCCTTTCAGTTGCACGACCCCGCGCTATATTCCCCGCCATGAAGTCGTCCGACGTCCGCCGCAAGTTCCTCGATTACTTCAAGGCTCGCGGGCACACCGAGGTGCCCAGCGGCCCGCTCGTTCCCGCCGACGATCCGACCCTGCTATTCACCAACGCCGGCATGGTGCAGTTCAAACGAGTGTTTCAAGGGTTGGAACGCCGTGACTACAACCGCGCTGTCACGTGCCAGAAGTGCGTCCGCGCGGGCGGCAAGCACAACGATCTCGAGCAGGTGGGGCACACGGCCCGCCACCACACCTTCTTCGAGATGCTCGGCAACTTCTCCTTTGGCCAGTACTTCAAAAAGGATGCGATCGCCTACGGCTGGGAATGGGTGACCAGCCCGGAGTGGTTGGGCATCGATCCCGACCGCATTTACATCACGGTCCACCACACCGATGACGACGCCCGCCAGCTCTGGCAGCAGGTGACCGGAATCTCCAACAGCCGGATTTTCGGCCTCGGTGACAAGGACAACTTCTGGCAGATGGGCGATACGGGACCCTGCGGCCCCTGTTCCGAGCTGAACGTCGACCTGCGCCACAAGAACGAGCGCGGCAAGGATCTCACCACCGAACAATTCGTGCAGTTGAATGAGGAAGGGAAGCTGCTCGAGATCTGGAATCTCGTTTTCATGCAGTTCGATCAGAAGCCCGACGGCTCCCGCTCTCCGCTCCCCGCTCCCTCCGTGGACACCGGTGCCGGCCTGGAACGGATCTCGGCGGTGATGCAGAACGTGCCGTCCAATTTCGATACCGATCTGTTCCAGTCGATCATCGGGCAGGCGGTCGAGATCGTGGGCCGTCCCTACGACCGCGGTCCCGCCGGGGCGCCCTACCGCGTGCTCGCCGATCACGCGCGCGCCGTCGCGTTCCTGCTCGCCGACGGCGTGTACCCTTCTAATGAAGGGCGCGGCTACGTACTGCGGCGCATCCTGCGTCGCGGCGTGCGCCACGCCTGGCTGCTCGGTCGCCGCGAGCCGACGCTCGCGCAGCTCACGCGCACCGTGCGGAACGTCATGGGCGACATCTACCCGGAGCTCGCTTCCAAGGAGCAGCACATCGAGCGCGTGACCCGCGCCGAAGAGGAGCGGTTCCTGGAGACAATCGAGGGCGGCTTGTCGCGACTCGAGGAGCTGAAGGGCGCGCCGGCGATCTCCGGCGAGGATGCGTTCAAGCTCTACGATACGTACGGCTTCCCGATCGACCTGACGCAGATGATCGCCGGGGAGCGTGGACAGTCGGTCGACGTGGAAGGGTTCGAGCGCGATCTGGGACAGCAGCGCCGGAGATCGAGGGCGGCGCGAAAAGTCGGCGGCGAGGCGCGGCCCAGGGGCGGCGAGTGGGTCGAGATAAAGAAGAAGGGCACGCAAAAGTGGGTCGGCTACGAGACCACGAAAGCAGAGACGGAGCCGATCGCCTTCCGGCAGACCGGTGACCAGCTCGAGCTGATCCTCGCAGAGAACCCCTTTTACGCCGAGTCGGGTGGCCAGGTCAGCGACACCGGCGTCGTTCAAGGCGAAGGCTGGGAGCTGACGGTCGAGGGCGTCGAAAAAGTCGACGGCAAGAGTGCGGTGGTCGGCACGTTCGGCGAGACCTTCGAGCCGACGCCCGCGCGCGCGCAGGTGAACGAAGCGCGGCGCAAGAACATCGAGCGTAACCACACGGCCACGCACCTCGTCCATGCCGCGCTCCGCAAGATCCTCGGGACGCACGTCCGCCAGGCGGGATCGGTCGTCGCGCCCGAACGACTGCGGTTCGACTTCAGCCACCACGGTCCCATCAAGGGCGATCAGCTGGCCGCGATCGAAGCCGAGGTCAACACCCACATCTGGGAGAACCTGCCGATCGAGACTCGGCAGACCTCCTACAAAGAGGCGGTGGCGGCAGGCGCCATGGCGCTGTTCGGCGAGAAATACGGTGACGTCGTGCGGGTGGTCGACGTCGCGGGCGTGTCGCTGGAGCTGTGCGGCGGCACGCACGTCGGCTCGACCGGCCAGATCGCGCTGTTCCGGTTTACCCACGAGACCGGCGCGGCGGCCGGGGTGCGGCGCATCGAGGCGATCACGGGTCCTGCAGCATACCGGTATGCGGTAGACATTCGAAATCAGTTTGTGCATGCAGCTGAAATACTCAAGACCCAGCCCGAGCATCTCGCCAAGCGCATCGAGGCGATGCTCGAGGAGCAGAAGAAGCTCGAGAAACGCCTCGAAGAGCTGCTGCGCAAAGGCGGTGGGGGGGCGTCGGGCCAGGAGCTATCGGTCCGAAACGGGCCCTCGCTGTGGTACGTCACGACCGACATTCAGGACCGCAATCAGGTCGCGGTCATGGTCGACGGCCTGCGGGCCCAGCACCCGAAGAGCGCCACGGTGGTGATTGCTCCGTCGACGGCCTACGTCGGCGTAGGCGATGCCCTAATCGACAAGCTGAAGGCTCCAGAAGTCATAACCGTGATCTCCAAGTACACTGGCGGACGCGGCGGCGGGCGGCCACACTTTGCGTCCGGGAGCATTCCGGATCCATCGAAGACTCCCTCGAGCGCCGTACTGGTCGATCTGTTTACGGACTATTGGAAGTGACTCGCGAGCAAATGCTCGCCTGGCTCGACACGCGCCGGCCTGTGCCCCCGGCCACTTTGCGGGAACGGCTGCGGCGCGCGGTGCACGACGCTCCGGACGGGCTGGCGGCGCATCTCGCCAGACATGGGCGCGAGCTGCTCGACAAGGTCGCGGCCCATCCGCAGGGTGGGCGCGAGCTCGCGCTCGATCTACTCGCGGCGGATGCGTTCGCCACATATGCCTTCGAGGCGCAAGCCGAAGAGGGGAAGGGAGGGTAGCCGTCGCATGAGACTTACTGGTAAGGGTTTGCTCGTGCTCGTGGATCCCGTGCGTACCAGTGCCGCCGACGCGGCTCGCATCGGGAAGGAAGCCAAAGCCGCCGGCGTGCGTGGCCTGCTGATCGGATCGTCGTTCGACGGCGCCGCCCAGACGCACGAAGTTGCGCGTGCGTTACGCCAGAGCGCGCCCGGCATCCCGGTTGCGCTGTTCCCCGGCTCGGCGATGCAGCTGACCGATCAGGTCGATCTGGTGCTGTTCCTTTCGCTCGTGTCGGGTCGCAATCCGCAGTATCTGATTGAAGAACACGTTCGCGCGGTTCCCTTCCTGCAGCAGCATCCAGTCGAAACACTCTCCACGGCGTACATCCTGATCGATGGTGGGCGCGTCACGAGTGTCGAATCGGTGAGCCAGACCCGGCCCCTGCCCGGGGATAAGCCGGAGCTTGCCGCCGCGCACGCCACCGCCGCCACGCTGATTGGGATGCAGGCCGTCTATCTCGATGCCGGCAGCGGCGCCGAGCGTCCCGTGTCGGCGGAGATCATCCGCGCCTGCCGTGCCGCCGCCCCGGAGCGTCCGCTGTTTGTCGGCGGCGGTATTCGCACCCCGGCACAAGCGAAGGCCGCGCGCGCCGCGGGGGCCGACTTCGTCGTGATCGGCACGGTGCTGGAGGAAGGCCCGCAGGGCGAGCTGGGGCGGCGGGGTGGACTCGGAGGGCTGGAGGCGTTCGTCGAGGCCGCGCGGTGACGCACGAGAAAATCCGCGAAAGTCTCAACGGCCTGGCCGCGCTCGCGGGTCAGGTCGCCGCGGCGCATGCGGACCAGATCGCGGCGATCGCGGCGCGTTATGAAGCGACGTTGCGCGGCGGTGGGACGCTGTACTTCGCCGGCAACGGCGGCAGCGCGGCCGACGCGCAGCATCTCGCGACGGAATACGTCGTCCGCTATCAGACCAATCGGCCGGCGATGCGCGCCGTGGCGCTGACCACCGACACCTCGCTGCTCACGGCGTGCGCCAATGACATGGGGTTCGACGAAGTCTTCGCGCGCCAGGTGGAAGCGCTCGCCGAGCCGGGGGATCTGCTGATTCTGCACTCCACCTCGGGCGAGAGTCCCAACGTCGTGCGGGCCGCGCAGGCGGCGCGATCCCGCGGCGTCGCCGTGGTCGCCTTCCTCGGCCGCAGCGGGGGCCAGCTGAAGGATCTCGCCGATCTCTCGTTGATCATTCCATCGTCCGACACGGCCCGTATTCAGGAGCTGCACCTCGCGATCGAGCACGTGATCTGCGATCTCGTCGAGGACAGCCTCAAGGGATGATCGATCTCGCCGGCAAGCGCGCGTTCGTAACGGGCGGAGGACGGGGCATCGGTCGCGCCACGGCGATCCTGCTGGCGCGCGCGGGAGCGAAGGTCGCCGTCGGGTATCGCGCGCGGAAGCCGGCGGCCGAGCCGCACGTCACGGCGGCCGTGCGCGGTGACCTCGGCACCGCGGCGGGCGCGAAGAAGGCAGTCGGGGAGGCGCTGCGCGCCCTCGGCGGAGCGCTGGACATCCTCGTGGTCAATCACGGCGTGTGGCCCGCGGACGACGTCCCCGTCGCCGAGCTGAGCGACGAACAGTGGGAATCGACGCGGCGGGCGAACCTCGATGCGGTGATCTACGTGTGCCGGGCGGCGATTCGGGAGATCCCGCAGGGCGGCACGATCATCCTCGTCTCATCGACGGCGGGCCAGCGCGGCGAGGCCTTCCACGCCGACTACGCGGCGACCAAGGGCGCGGTCATCGCGCTGACGAAATCGCTTGCCGTAGAGCTCGCGCCGAAGATCACCGTGAATTGCGTGGCCCCCGGCTGGGTCGACACCGAGATGGCGGCGAAGCCCTATGCCGGTGAGGGACGCGCCAAGATCGAGCGGACGATTCCGTTGCGCCGCGTGGCGAGCGCCGACGATGTCGCGGGGCCTATTCTGTTTCTCGCGTCCTCACTGGCGCGGCACATCACGGGAGAGATTCTGAACGTAAACGGCGGCTCCGTGCTCTGCGGATGACGCCTCCCACTTCTTTTCCGGCGCAGCTCCCTATTCCATCAGAAGTTCTGAAGATCGCCCAAACGCTCGAAGACGCCGGATTCGAGACGTGGTGCGTCGGCGGCGCCATCCGCGACAACCTGCTCGGAATGCCGAATCACGACTTTGACCTGACGACCGCCGCTCCTCCCCCGGAAGTGCAGAAGCTGTTCAAGCGCACGGTGCCGGTCGGTATCGAGCATGGCACCGTCGTCGTGCTGGACGCCGGCAACAAACCGCACGAGGTCACGACGTTTCGCAAGGACATCGAGACGGACGGTCGTCACGCGGTGGTGGCATTCGGCGTCTCGTTGATGGACGATCTCGCCAGGCGCGATTTCACGATCAACGCCATGGCGTACCACCCGATCCGGCACGAGTGGCGCGATCCGTTCCAGGGCGCGCAAGACCTGGAGAAGAAGTTGATTCGCTCGGTCGGCGATCCCAATTGGCGGTTTCAGGAAGACTATCTGCGGATTCTGCGGGCGCTGCGCTTCAGCGCGCGGTTCGAGTTTCGCATCCATGCCCGAACGCTCGAAGCGGCCAAGGCAAACGCCCAGGGACTCGCGCAGCTCTCCGCCGAGCGGGTCCGCGAGGAATGGTTCAAGGGGATCAAGACCGCGAAGAAGGTCTCGAAGGTCGTCGCCCTGTGGCAAGGCGTCGGGGCGACGCGCATTTGGCTGCCGGAGCTGGCAAAGGACATGGACCTCGCGACAGTCGACAAGCTGCCGCGCGATCCCGTTCTCGTCACCGCATACTTGGCATCGGATCCGGCCTCGCTCCTGACGCGGCTCAAGAGCTCCAACAGGGACATCGAACGGGCACGGGCGATCGGGGCGTGGCGGGACAAGTATCCCGATCCGAGACACCTGGTCGAGGTTCGGACGTGGCTCTCGCAGGTGGGTGAGTACGCGGACGACCTGCTGGTACTGCTCCCGGGCCTCGACGTTTCCCGTTTCCCCTTTCCCATTTCCCCGCTCCCGAAGGTCGTGGAGTCCATTCGGGCGGCGAAGGACCCCCTGACCGTAAAGGATCTGGCGGT
>DATMZX010000314.1:0-10037 GCA_035573235.1 Gemmatimonadales bacterium | reverse complement strand
CGTCCGTGGCAGCGCGTCGAGCGTGACGAACCGGGTCGGGACCATGTACTCCGGCAACGCCGAGCGGATGCGCGCGCGGATGGCCTCAGTGAGGTCGGTCGCAGCGACGACATACGCGACGAGGCGCTTCGCGCCCGGCTGATCCTCGCGCGCCGCGACCGCCACCTCGCGCACACCGGGGCACGCCGCGATCGCGGATTCGATCTCGCCGACCTCGATGCGAAAGCCACGCAGCTTGACCTGGTCGTCGAAACGACCGAGGTGCTCGAGCGTGCCATCGCCACGCCAGCGCACGCGGTCTCCGGTGCGGTAGAGCCGCGCGGGAGCTGCACCGAACGGGTCCGGAATGAAGCGCTCCGCCGTGAGCTCTGGGCGGTTCCAGTAGCCGAGCGCCACACCGGTGCCCCCGATGCACAGCTCGCCCGGCACGCCGATGGGAGACAGCTCGCCGCGCGTATCGAGCACCCGCACCGTGGTGTTGGCGATCGGGCTGCCGATCGTGATGCGCGACGCATCGGTGATGCGCGCGCACGTGGACCAGACGGTCGTTTCCGTCGGCCCGTACATGTTCCACAGCTCGACGCCGCAGCCGATCAATTGCTGCGCCAGGTCCTGCGGCAACGGTTCACCGCCGACAAGCGCGCGGAACGGCATGACCGGGAGGGGCCTCCAGCCGGCCTCGAGCAGAAGCCGCCAGGTCACCGGCGTGGCCTGCATGACCGTGGCGCGATGCTCCTCGAGCAACGACCGCAACGCTCGACCTTCCATGGCTTCGTCGCGAGTTGCCATCACGACGGTGGCGCCGACCGTCAGCGGCAGCAGCAGCTCGAGCACGGCAATGTCGAACGACAAGGTCGTGACTGCCACGAGCACGTCGTCCGCATCGAGGCCGGGCTCGCGGGCCATGCTCGTGAGGAAGTTGACGACGGCCCGGTGCGGGATCGCCACGCCTTTGGGCGTGCCGGTCGAGCCGGACGTGTAGATCACGTAGGCCGGGTCGTGGCCGCCCGCGCCGTCGGCGACCGGGGCACGACCGGTGGGCCCGGCGGCGAGGAGGTCGGCGTCGGCTACGAGGCAAGCGAGCTGAGCGTCATCCGCCATGAAGCGCAGACGCGCGACGGGGAACGCCGGATCGAGCGGCACGTACGCGGCGCCGCTCTTGAGAATGCCGAGCAGCGCCGCGAGCATGTCGCTTCCCCGTTCGAGGCCCAGCCCGACGCGATCCCCGCGCCCGATGCCGCGCGACCGGAGGGTCCATGCCAAGCGGTTGGCACGAGCATCGAGCTCGGCGTACGAGAGCCGTGTCTTGCCGGCGCACACGGCCGTTCGCGCCGGAGCGCGATCCACCTGCGCCTCGAACAGCTCGTGAATCAATCGCCCAGCGCGAACGTCCACCGCCGTGTCGTTCCACGCGTGCACGATCAGTTCCCGCTCCGCGCTCGGCAGCAGCGGAATCTCCGATATCCGGCGGTCGGGATTCGCGACGACGGCGCGAAGCAGCTGCTCGAAGCGCGCGGTCATGCGCTCCACGGTCTCGCGCTCGAACAGAGCGCTGCAGTACTCGAACCGTCCCAGGTAGCCACCAGCTTCTTCGTACAGATGCAGGCTCAGATCGAGCTGCGCGCTGCGCAGATCGAAATGAAAGGTCGTGACGTCGAGGTTGCCGATCCGCGGGGCCGGCGCGGCCAGCATCTGCAGCATCACCTGGAAAATCGGGTTGCGGCTGGTGTCCCGCTCGAACGTCACCTGTCGCATCACCGTCTCGAACGGGACCACGCCGTTGCTGAGCGCGTTCACGGTGGTATCGTGGCTCCGGCGCAGCACTTCCACGAACGTCGGGTCGCCCGCGAGATCGCACCGCAACGCCACCATGTTGAGGAAGTTGCCGATCAGCGGCTCGAGTGCGCTCGGCGTTCGCTCCGCGAGCGGCGTTCCGATGATGAGGTCGTCCACGCCGGCGTGCCGCTGCAGCAGCACCTGAAATGCCGCCAGCATGGTCATGAAGGCGGTGCAGCCGTGGCGCGCGCCCAGGTCCGCCAGTTGCTGCGCCAACGCGGGGGGAATCGTGAAGAACAGATTCGATCCCGCGAACGACTGCACGGCCGGTCTGACCCGGTCGACGGGGAGCTCCAACACCGGGAGCTTCCCGGCGAGCTGAGTACGCCAGAACTCGATCTGCGTGGCATGCGCGGTTTCGTCAGCCAGCCGCCGGCGCTGCCAGTGCGCGAAGTCGCCGTATTGCACGGCGAGCTCGGGCGGCCGCGACCCGGCGTACAGCGTGTCGAGCTCGTTCAACAACAAGCCGAAGGACCAGCCGTCCGCGACAATGTGATGCACGTTGATCAGCAGGACGTGCTCGGAGTCGCCGAGCCGAAACAGTGTGACCCGGATCAGTGGCAGGCGTGACAGGTCGAACGGCTGGACCGCTTCTTCCGAGGCGAGCGCCTGCAGTCGAGCCTCGTCCGCAGGAGTGACCCGGATCGATATCGTGAGCTCCGGATGGATCTGCTGCTGCGGCTCGCCGCCCTCCGCGCTGAACGTCGTACGCAGCGTCTCGTGACGCTTGATGATCTCGTTGAAGCTGCGTTCCAGCATCCGCACATCGAGGTGTCCGCGCAACCGATACCCGGCCAGCAGATTGTACGCCGGATTGCCGGGCGTCATCTGATCGAGCACCCACATCTGGCGCTGAATGAACGACAGGGGCGCTACGTCTCGCTCGGGACGCCGCGGAATGGATGGGGACTCCGCCGCGCGCGGTGGCGCGGCGCGCAAACGCTGCTCCAGCAGCGCCCGTTTCTCCGGCGAGAGATGTGCGGCTTTCATGACGATGAGAGGAGCGCTCGCGCCTCATCCTCCGAAAGACTCTCGACCTGCGCGAGGACTCTGTCTTCGATCAGCGCGCGCGATGCGGCGATGGTGGACGCGTCAAAGAAGTCGCGCAGCGTGAAGCTGATCTGATATGACGATCGGATCTTCGCGACGATCTGCATCGCCAGGAGCGAGTGGCCCCCGAGGTCGGAGAACCGTTCGTGCACGCCGATCTGCTCGAGACCAAGCACGTCGCACCAGATCTGTTGCAGGGCGTCCCCGCTCGCGACGGAGCGGCTCTCTTGCCGGCGCGGTCGCAAGTAGGTCTCGGGATCGAACGGTGTTCCGGTCTGCGCCAGCAGCTGATCGAGAGCTTGCGGGCTCACGACGACTTGCTTTAACCCGGAGCTCAGCGCTCGTTTGAAGGCCTCCACGCCGTCTTCCGTCGCAATCGCGCGTTCGAGAGCCGCTTCCTTCCAGCCCTCCACGCCGGGCAGCGTCTCCAGATCGGCCAATTGGCCGACTTCCTTCCAGCCCGGCCAGTTGATCGTGAGCGTATGGCACCGGGCCTCCGCGTTCGCGAAGTAGGTGAACGCATCGAGAAAGGCGTTCGCCGCGACGTAATCGGCCTCGGCGTACGGCGTGCTGACGGTCGTGATGGAGGAAAACAGGACCAGGAAATCGGGTTTCGCTGCCCGGAGCAGATCGTACAGAATCAGCGTTCCATGAACCTTGGGAGCCATGACGCGGGCGGCCGTTTCCCTGGTCTTTGCCTGGATCACGCCCGCTCGCACGATGCCCGCGGCGTGAATGACGCCGTCGATCGCGCCGAACTTTTTCAGGACGCCGGCGACAACCGCGTGCATCTGTCCCCGATCGGACGCTTCGGCCACCATCACCTCGACGCGGGCGCCGAGCGCTTCGATTTCCTGGATCGCCTGAGTCGTGCTGGGCTTGAGCGCCGGCGTCTGCTTCGTGAGCACGAGAGTCGGCCGGCACGCGGCAGCCAGATACCTGGAGATCGCCAACCCCAGGCCGCCGGTGCCCCCGGTGATCAGATAGACGCCTCCGGTCTTGAGGCGTGGATTCGCTCCCGGCACCGAGATCTTCTGGTAGCCGCGCTTCCACCGATACCGTCCGCGATAGGCAACAACCGCCCCCGACTGCGCGCCGGCGAATTCGGCAAGCAGTCGCTCCTCGACCCCGTGGGTGTCCGGGAGATCGACGTTGAAGCAGGTGACGTTCGGGTATTCCTTGGGAATGACGCCGCACGGTCCCAGCACCGTGGCCTTTTCGGGATCGAGACGCTCCTCACCCGTGACCTCGTGGACGCCATTGGAGATGACGCCGAGCTTGACGGGGACGGAGAGGTTCAACTCGCCCAATGCCTGCGCAATCGCCAACAGGCTGTAGAATCCGAATTCCTGGTTGAACGGCCTCGTCACGCTGCCGAGGTGGACGATATTGAGGCCGCGCGCCGCGCGGGGCTCGATCGCGCGGAATAACCGCACATAATCCTCGAGCTCTCCGGGTCGCACCTCGAACGAGCCATCGAAGCGCTCATGAAACCGCTGACCGAACCAGACGAGCGCCGATTCGACCCCGCGGGCGTCGAGCTTCATCTTGACGTCGAGCCCTGCGCTCGAGCGATCCGCGATCACCAGCCAGAACCCGGCGGGACGCTCGGTCGGGAATGGAGTTCGCTCCCACGTCGGGACGTAAAACCAGTCGTCCACGCGTGCTGCCGGCGCCGGCACCGGCGTCGAGGGGGATGACTCGATCCAGTACGAGCGCCGCTCGAACGGATACGTCGGCAGCGGGATCCGGTGACGCCGGCCGCCGTGAGCGGCGTCCCAGTCGATCCGCACTCCCGCCAGCCACATTCGTCCGACTGCATGCAGCAGAAACTCGACGTCCGACTGGTTCTCATAGTGATGCCTGACCGTGGACACCGGTACGGCACCGTCCAGGCGCGCGGGATGCTGGAGCGCCAGCACGCCGAGCGTGCGGCCCGGCCCTGCCTCGAGCAGAATCGGGTTCTCGAGGCGCCAGACGTCCGCGAGCGCATCGGCGAAACGGGCCGTGCGCGTGGCGTGCAGCGCCCAATACGCCGGATCGGTCGCCTGCCCCGGGGTGATCCACGTCCCCGTGACGTTGGAGATGTACGGGACTCGCGGCGCCTGCAGCCGAATCTTGCGCACCTCGTCCTCGAGAGCCGGCACGATCGGGTCGAGCATGCGCGAATGAAAGGCGTGGGCATTCTGCACGCGCCGCGCGATGATCTCGCGTTGCTCCATGGTCTTCTCGAACCGCGCCACGGCGTCCGCCGGACCGGCCACCACACAGAGGCGCGGCCCGTTGATCAGCGAGATCGAGAGCTCCTCGGGCAGCAGGGGAAGCAATTCGGCTTCCGGGAGCGTCACGGCGAGCATGGCGCCCTGCGGCAGACTGTTCACGAGCCTGGCGCGGGTAGCGATCAGGCGTAGCGCGTCTTCCAGCGACATCACGCCCGCCAGGCATGCCGCGACGTATTCGCCCATGCTATGACCGACGATTGCGTCGGGCGTGACGCCCAACGCTTGCCACACACAGGCCGTCGCATACTCCACCGTGAACATCGCGGCGTGAGCGTACAGCGTCTGATTCAGGGTCACGCTATCAGGATCGGGCGCTGCCTCGGCGCCACGACCGAGCATCTTCTTCAGGTCGATCCCCTTGTTCGCGCCCTTCGTCCGCCAACTCTGGCTCTGCGGATACAGGACGCGCCGGATATCGATTCCCAGATGCGACTCGAGAATCTGGGCGCAGCGGTCGACTTCCTGCCGGAAGACCGGCCACGCGTCGTAGAGATCGGCGCCCATGCCGACGTAGTGATCGCCCAGGCCGGGCAGCAGCAGCACGACCGGCCGCCGCGCGTCGTCCGCGCGGCCGGACACCGGTCGCTTTGAGTCTTCCTGATCGAGGGCCCGAACGCCATCCTCGCGGTCGCTGCACACCAGATATCGTCTGTGCGGAAACGGCGTGCGGCCGGCCTGCAGCGTGTACGCGACGTCGCTCAGCTCGACAGCGTCGTCCCGGCGCAGGAAGTCGCGAAGCCGATCGCCGGCTTGCGCCAGCGCCGCTTCAGTCTTCGCCGACCAGACGAGGAGCTGTGGCAGAACTCCGGTCGCTTCCCGCGGCTCGGGCGCGGGTGCTTCCTCCAGCACGACGTGCGCGTTCGTGCCGCCCATGCCTGTGGCCATCACGCCGGCCCGCCTCGGTTCCCCTCCGTCGCTCGTCCAGCTCCGCAATGCCGTGTTGACGTAGAACGGCGTGCTCGGAAAGTCGATCTCCGGATTGGCCGCGGTGAAGTGGAGGCTGGGCGGCAATTGACGGTGCTCGAGTGCCAGGACCGTCTTGATGATGCCGGCGACGCCGGCCGCGGCGTCGAGATGTCCCACGTTGGTCTTGACCGATCCGAGCGCGCAGAAGCCGGGGCGAGCCGTGAACGTGCGGAACGCCTTGGTCAACGCGCGTACCTCGATCGGATCTCCGACCGGTGTGCCCGACCCATGCGCCTCGACGTATCCGATGCTGTCTGCCTCGACGCCGGCATTCGCGAGCGCCTCGACGACGGCGTCGGCCTGACTGTCGACGCTGGGTGCCGTGTACCCGGCCTTGGCCGAGCCATCGTTGTTGACGGCCGATCCTTTGATCACCGCGCGAATCGTGTCGCCGGCCGCGAGCGCGTCGGTCAGTCGCTTCAACACCACGATCCCGCCGCCGCTGCCGAATACGGTGCCGTTGGCCCCCGCGTCGAACGCGCGCACGTGTCCGTCCGGCGACACTACTCCACCCGCGTCACACAGATAGCCGGCGCGATGCGGGATTCGTACGGAGACCGCGCCGGCCAGAGCCATATCGCTCTCTTCACTGCGCAGGCTCTGACAGGCGAGATGCACGGCGACCAGCGACGTCGAACAGGCGGTCTGCACGGTGATGCTCGGCCCGCGCAAGTTGAGTTTGTAGGAGATTCGCGTGCTGAGAAAATCCTTGTCGTTGCCGATCAGCGTCGGGATGTAATCCTCGGTCAAGCGGCGATGCAGGCCGACGTTCGTCACGTAGGTGTTCAGCGCGGAGCCAGTGAATACACCCACACGCCCGGGGCAATGCTCTGGCGCATAGCCCGCGTTCTCCAGCGCTTCACGCGCCAGCTCCAGCAGGATGCGATGCTGCGGGTCCATGGTGCGCGCTTCCATAGGCGTAAAACCGAAAAACCCCGCGTCGAAGGCCCCGGGTTCGTCCAAGACCGGCGCGGCCTTCACGTACGCCGGGTGCTCCAGCAGCGTGGCAGGCACGCCCGCGTCGAGGATCTCGCGATCGGAGAATCGCGCGATCGACTCCACGCCCGCGGCGAGGTTTTGCCAGAACTGATCGAGCGTCGGCGCGCCCGGAAAGCGGCCGGCCATCCCGACGATCGCGATATCCCAGTCGTTGGTCGCCGGCATCTACGCGTGCCCCACATGCAGGACCGGTTCCGGTAAGGCTTTGCGATCCGCTTTCCCACTGGGCGTCGTGGGGATTTGCGCGATCCGCTCGAAGCGATGCGGGATCATGTAGTCGGGGAGGTGACGCCTCAGATGCTGCTTGAGCGCCTCCACATCCAGCTCGGGCGCGGCGACCAGGTAGGCCACGATGAGGATGACGTTCTCGGAGTACTGCTTGACCACGGCGACGCAGTCGCGCACGCCGCCACCGGGATACTCGCGCACGGTGTTCTCGATCTCGCCCAGCTCGATGCGGAGTCCGCGGATCTTGACCTGGTGGTCCTCGCGACCCAGGTACTCGAGATTCCCGTCCGGGAGCCAGCGCGCGAGGTCACCCGTGCGATAGATGCGCTCTCCGGGGTTCGCGGGGTTGTCGGTGAATTTCTCCGCGGTCAGGGTCAGGTTGTTGAGATATCCCCGCGCCAGACCGACGCCCGCAATGCACAGCTCGCCGGTTTCGCCGATCGCCACCTGCCGGCCGTCCCGTATCACGTACATCCGCGTGTTATGGATCGGCCGCCCAATGGGAACCGTGTCGACCGCGCCATCCGCCGGGCAGTCATAGTAGGTGACGTCCACGGTCGCCTCGGTCGGACCGTACAGATTGGTCAGGCGCGCGCCGGTCCGGCTCCCCCAGATGGCATTGAACTTCTTGACGTGACTGGGCGCCAGCGCCTCGCCGCTCGCGAAGACGCGCCGCACCGTCGCCAGTCCCTCCACGGCGGCAGGCTTGGCGTCCAGATACTCCAGGAAGACGTTCAGCATCGAGGGCACGAAATGCATGACCGTGACGCGGTGTTTCCGAATCGTCTCGACGATGGCCATCGGGATTCGCTCGGCGCTCGGCGGTAGAAAGCAGAGCGTCGCGCCCTGCAGCGCCCACCAGAACAGCTCCCAGACCGACACGTCGAAGTAGTACGGCGTCTTTTGCAGCAGCACGTCCCCGGGCCCGATCGGGTAGGCGTGTTGCATCCAGTCCAGGCGGTTCACGACCGGACGATGCTCGATCATCACGCCCTTGGGCTTGCCGGTGGACCCCGACGTATAGATGACGTAGGCGAGATCGTGCGGCGCACCGCGCGGCTCAATAGCGGTCGCCCCGCCCCGGTACAGCGCCGGATCGTCGAGGTCGATCGTCCGGCCGCTAAAGGCGATGCGCCCAACCGTCTTGCCGTGCACCAGCAGCACCTTCACGCCGCCGTCCTGCAGCAGGTAGGCAGCGCGATCGGGCGGGCTGTCCGGCGCGATCGGCAGATACGCCGCTCCTGCCTCGAGAATCGCCAGAATCCCGATGATCATCGCGAACGACCGCTCGACCATCAGCGCGACGATGTGACCCGGACCCACACCCTCGGCGCGTAACGCACGGGCCAGCTGCTGCACGCGAGTCTGCAGCTCGGAGTAAGTAAGCGATGGCGTGCCGAGCGTCGGATCGTGATCGCAGATCACGGCCGTCCGCTCCGGATGCAGCGCGCACTGCTCGGCGAACAGCTCGTGCAGGGTGACGGAATCGCGAAAGGGCGTGGTCATGACACTCTGCGGGCCTGACCGACGAAGATCTTGCCGAGGATGTCCTCGTGGATCTGCGTCGTGCCTTCGATGATTTCCATGATCTTGGCGTCGCGATAATAGCGCGCCGTCGGAGACGACTCGTGGCAGCCGGAGGCGCCGCGAATCTGCACAGCATCGGACGCGGCCCGCACGGCGGCGCGTGAGGTGAAGTACTTCGCCATCAGCGTGCGCTCGTAGGCGTCGGGATGATGCTCGTCTTCCGCCTGGCAGGCGCCGTAGCACAGCGCGCTTGCGGCTGCGGCATCGGTGCCCATGCGCGCGATCAAGGAGCGGATCATGCCCAGGTCGCCCAGCGCCCGATCGTCCACTCGGCGCGTCGCGGCGTAGGCGATGCTTTCCTCGAAGCACCCCCGCAGCAACCCGAGCGCCGAGCACGCGGTGCTGATCCGACCGTAGTGCAGGCCGACGGGCGCCACATGCGAGAGGGCGAAGCCCGGTTTTCCGACGAGGCTCGCCGGCGGGATGGCCACGTGGTCGAAGTGCACCTGGGCGAGACCCGCGCCGCGAAAGGCCATCAAGTCGGTGATCGGCTCCACGCGAACCCCGGGCGCGTCGCGCGGGACGAGACAGGCCGCGGGACCCTTGTCCCTCAAGCTGCCGAAGACGAGAAAGACGCCGGCGAACTGAGCGCAGCTGATCCAGCGCTTTACGCCGTTCAGCACGAAGCCCTCACCGTTCGGCGCGAGCTCGGTCGTCAGCGATCTGAGCGCGCTACCGGCGCCGGGCTCGGTCAGGGCGAAGGCCCCGATCGTCTTCCCCTGCGCGATCTGCGGCAGCCAGGTGCGTTTCTGCTCCTCGGTCCCCCACTTGAGCAGCGCCATCGACACCATGGCTTGAACCGTGATCACGCCGGTGAGCGCGGAGGACCCTTTCCCGAAAGCCTCGTTCAGCGCTCCGAACGTCGCCACGTCCCAGCCCTGCCCCCCGTACTCGCGCGGGAGCGTGGCGCCGACGTAGCCGCTGTCACCGAGCAGCCCGAGCACGGAGTCTGGAATCCGCTGGTCGCGATCCCACTGCGCCGCGCACGGCGCGACATGACGCGCGACAAACGTCCGGAACTCTTCGCGCCGGCCGTCAACCACCGCGCCGCCCGTCCTTGCGCATCACGAAGGCCGCCGTCGCGTTGAC